>CAYRSG010000010.1:0-44299 GCA_964426905.1 uncultured Clostridium sp.
AAAAGAGCCTCAATTTTGCCGTAGGTAAGCTGTTTGTACCGTATCCGTACCCATTTTTCACTGTCAAGCTCGGCAAGAATTTTAGTAGCCTTTTCCGTGCCACAGCACATTTGCTCCATAACGTCTTATTATTCGGTCGTTGTCATGGTAAGCATGCTAACGGTTGCGGTATTTACGGCGGCAGGTAAAATTAAACTGATACATTTCCAAAACAAACGGAAAGAGTCGTCGATATGACGGCTCTTTTTTTTGCCGCTTGAATATAAAAAAGGCGGCGTAAAACAGTTGCGAAAGCGGCGAGAATGCTGTATAATATATTTACCTGATAAAAAGGAGGATACAAATGAATACATCCGAAATACTTACGAAAATAATTGCGAAAGTAACAGCCGAAGCGAAGAGGCTCGAAGGAAATATTCCGTATATTCCTGACAGCAGCGGGAAATACACCGATGCGGAAAGCATATACTGGTGGACAAACGGATTTTGGGCGGGAATACTTTGGCAGCTGTACAATGTCGCTAAGGACGCAAATCTGAAGGCCGCCGCGGAAAACTCCGAAAACCGTCTTGACGCGGCTCTCGATGGGTTTGAGAGCGTTGACCATGACGCCGGTTTTTTATGGCTTCTTACAGCCGGAGCGAATTACCGTCTTACGGGAAGTACGCGTTCAAAAAACAGATTGCTTCATGCCGCGACTGTTCTCGCGGGACGATATAATCCCGAACTGGAGATTATACGCGCATGGGACGGTCAGTGGATGAAAGGCTATGACTCCGCGGGCGGCGCGATAATCGATACTATGATGAATTTACCGCTTCTCTATCTTGCGTCCGATATAACAGGAGACCCGCGCTTTAAAAGCATAGCTGTGCGTCACGCGGACACAATGCTCAAATACATGCTCCGTCCAGACGGCTCGGTAAATCATCAGCTTGTTTTTGATATACATACCGGAGCTCTTATTGCGGCTCCCGGCGGTCAGGGTTATGAAAGCGGCTCATCGTGGTCGCGCGGTCAGGCGTGGGCAATATACGGTTACGCGCTTTCCTTCAGACATACGGGTAAAACCGAATATCTTGACGCCGCAAAGCGCGTCGCCGCGTATTTTACGGCAAACGCCTCATTAACGGATTATATTCCGCTTGCCGATTTCAGAGCGCCGGAGGAGCCTGTATATTACGACGCCGCCGCGGGAGCTGTCGCTGCTTGCGGAATGCTTGAAATATCGCGGCATGTGAATGAATTGGAAAAAAATATGTACATAAAAAATGCGGAACGTCTTATTAACGCTATAGATAAAAAATGGTGCGACTATAATCCGGATACGGACGGAATAACCGGCGGCGGAAGCGTCAGTTATCACGCGGATAAGCATCATGAAAGAATCATATACGGAGATTATTTCTTTATTGAGGCCGTTTTGCGGCTTGAGGGAAAGGATTTTCTGATATGGTAAGGCGCAGGGAAGGAGAAGAAGGATGAAATATGAACCGAAATTTCTTGATTTTAAGCTCAGTCCATATACGGGAATGACAAGAAAAAGCTGGCTCGATGCGGGAAGATACATACTTGAGGGAATTTTTTCGAGTATTTCTTCGCCCGAATCGCCTGTGACAGCGCCGCGTAGCGAGTGGGAAATAACATATCCCCACAAAAACGCCGAGGGCAATGCGCGTCTTATTGAAGAAATGGCGCAAAGATTTGAAGGTCTGGCGCGTTCTCTTTTTATTGCCGCTCCGCTTATGCGCGACGAACCGAATATGGAAATAGCGGGTATTGCGCTGCGTGATTACTATTCATCGCAGATACTGCGCGCCTGTACAAAAGGGGACAAAAACTTTGTCGGCTTTTATGATGATTTGCAGGAGCTGGATGGACGCAGGGATTTATCGCGTCCGTTTCAGCAAACTGTTGAAACCTGCGCGCTTGCGATATGTCTTGACATATGCAGGGAACAAATATGGGACCGATACGCAAAGGCTCAGAAGGACATAATTGCATCGTTTCTTAAGAGCTATGCGCACGCCGGAACAGTACCGCAGAACTGGAGACTTTTCAATATGCTCGATATGGCTTTTCTTCATAAGGAAGGTTATGAGATTGATAAAAGCATAATGATTTCTCACGCGCAGGCAATACTTAATTATTACGCCGGCGACGGATGGTATAGAGACGGTCAGTCGTTTGATTACTATTCCTGCTGGGCGTTCAACGTCTATACGCCTATATGGAATAAATGGTACGGCTACGAGAATGAGCCGTATATAGCGGAGCAGTTTGAGAAAAACGCGAATAAGCTTATGGAAACATATCCGGATTTTTTTGACCGGGACGCCTTTATGACTATGTGGGGAAGAAGCTGCGTTTACCGATGCGCGGCGTCAAGTCCGCTGTCGGAAAATTTTACTCTCAATAATTCCTCGTCAAACCCCGGACTTGCCAGACGCATAGCGTCCGGCTCGCTTCTGCAGTTTTTCACAAGAGACGATTTTCTTAAAAACGGCGTGCCGTCAATGGGATTTTACGGTGAGTTTTCCCCTCTGATACAAGGCTATTCCTGCGCGGAGTCGGCGTATTGGCTTGGCAAAGCGTTTTTGTGTCTTGCGCTTCCGCCGGAGCATCCGTTCTGGACGGAAACGGAGAATAACGGTTCGTGGGACAGCCTTTCAGGCGGCGAGATAAAGGAAACAGTTTTGAACGGTCCCGCGCTGTGCTGTACAAACCATAATGCAAACGGCGAGACTATACTCCGCACAGGTAAGGTTATAAAAAAATATAACGACGAACACGGTATGTGGAATTATTCAAAGCTGGCGTATAACAGTAAATATCCATGGGAGGCGGCGCCGTCCGAGGATGTGGAGTCAATGCAGTACGTTCTGAAAAACGGCCGGGAGGATGAACCGCAAAAAGGAAATGTTACGCTGTGGCACGGACATAAGGACGGAATACTGTACAGACGTCAGTTTTTTAACTGGTCTCAGAACGCCGAGGCGCACTGGACGCAAGCCGTCAATCTTGCTGATTTCCCTGTAGAATACGGTATAATGCGCGCTGATAAGCTGCGTATTTACAAAGGACCGGTTACGCTTACGCTCGGAGCTTACGGTTTCCCCGATAACGGTACGGAAATTACGTACAAAAGCAGCCGAGACGCCAAGGCTGTGATTTTTAAGGGGTATGACCATACCGGAAGGGAGAAGCAGCTCGCGTTCACAGTATACGGCGGATGGGACGATATTGATATTATCCGCAGTAAACACACAAATCCCGATTCCGAAAAATCAATTATCGCTTATGCGAAAACAAAAAGGGAAAAGCGGTATGGTTGTGAACGGTTCATTTTGATTTCGCAGGTAATAACAAAAGAATCGCACGAGGATTTTACTGAAAATGAAATTTTTCCGGTTGAAGACGTTATTTATACAGACAAAGAAAAGCGCGGCAGCTACGGACCGGTTACGATTAAATTAAAAAATAATACGGAAAAGAAAATCGTTTTTGAGGGCGTCGAAGGCTGTCTGCAAATATAATTTCGATAAAAATAAATCTTGTAAAAATATGCGGAACAGAATTTTTACTTTCTGTTCCGCTTTAAATTGTTAAATATTTGTTATATCCTTATCCAAATCGGCGAGTTCGGACGCTTTCGGTATATTCACAAGACCGATTGATTTAAGATGACGGAGCTCCTTTGAATTTTCAACGCTTATATTTTCACACCGCTCGGGCGTTTCCACCGCGATTTTATCTTTTTTTATAAAATCGGAAAGAACGCCGTTTTTAAGCATTTCACCGGCGGCAAGCCGCGCGATAACATTTCCGCCGATGTCGTTGGTGTGAGTATAATCGCGGTCGCCGCCTTCGCACCGAAAATAATCCCACGCTCTTACAGCGCCCGCCGCCTCGAAAAATTCCGTCGTGCGAGTCCATAAATCAAGAAAAGGAACCTTCATTTCTTCGCATACATTTTTTGCGGCGTTTCTGTAATCGCCCAGAAGATTTAGAAGCGTGCCGTCCTCTTTAAAAATAATTCTGTTTATCGGTGATGCGATTATCGGCGCGGCGCCTTTTTTTCGGGCGAATTCAACGAAATATTTAAGGTTTTCCGTATATCCTCCGAATGCGCTGAGAGACTCGATTTTTTGGTCGTTATGTCCGAATTCGGCAATCAAAAAATCACCCTTCTTAATTTTATCGCAAAACGCCGTGAAGTTAACTTTTTTAAAATCTTCCGTCGTTGAACCCGACTGAGCTCGGTTTTCAACCGCAATCCCCGTATGTAAAAACTGAGGAAACATCTGCCCCCAGCCGCAGTAGGTCGAAGACATGTTGTACGGGTATTGGGCGGGCTGGTCGGTTACGGTAGAATCGCCCGCAATAAATATAACGGGAATATCCGCGGGCGAAACAGCGGATACGGCGGAGAAATCACCGTCGCACAGCACATATATATCGACGCCGTTTACCTCTGTATATTCACCGCCGTTGTTATGATAATCGCACACGCTTACATTAAAAACAAAGTCGGCGCTTTCTCCTTCCTTTAACGCCGCATCCTGTACCATAAAACGCCGGAACTGCGACAGTATTGAAAAAACGATATTATCGTGCGCCGATACGGTTACGGTTACCTCGTAAACTCCGTTCGGGACGGAAGTGTGTATATGAAGCGGTTCGTATTTGCAGTTCATTTGTATAAACAATCCCTTCGTTTTATTCTACATTTTTTACTTTGCCTTTATGATACGCGTCAACCAGAGCCTTTAGGTCGCGGATTTTCTTTGACTGCGCCTTACCGGCGTCGGTGTCCTCGACGAGCAGCCTTTTAGGCGCGAGCTCAACAACGTCAAGCGTTGAGTGTATATCCTTTTCCTCTTTGATCGCGCTCTCGATAGATTCAAACGCATCGTGCGCGCTCAGCAGCAGCCCGTGGGAGTTAAACAAAAGCGTATAACCGGCAAGACCTGTCACTTTCTGATACGCTTTTGACAGTCCGCCGTCTATTACGAGCAATTTTCCGTTCGCCTTTATGGGACTTTCGCCCTTTTTTATTTTAACCGGCACATGACCGTTTATAATGTGCGAGAAAGCCTTTGTGTCTATGTTAAATTCCTTCAGTATTTTATCGCATATGCTGGGTTTCTCGACGAGACTGTAATACTCGTCCTTAATTTCAACCCACGTGCTTTCGTCTTCAATAAAATATCTCTCGAAGCAGGTCATTTTGTTTTTGCCGTAAACGGGGGAGTAGCATCCGCACCATAAGAACCACAGAAAATCCATTCCGTATTCTTTTTCCTCGCTGCCCTGTTTAGCGAAATAACCGTCGCGAGCAAGCTGTTCGGCTTTATCCATAAGAGATTTTCCTTTTACCTTCTCGCCGCACAAAGTAACCTCGGTAAACGTTCCGTCAGCGTTCATCGGTATACATCCGTGATAAAGCAGATTGTTGTTATACGCGAAGTAAATGCTTCCTTTAGCGTAAAGAAAACGCACATGACGCTGCAGCTTTTCGCTTCGCAGAAACGACGACTTCAGAAGCTCCATAAGCTCCTGTTCGCTCTGCGTAAGCTCAAACGGGTTTTCAGGGTCGATAGTCGGGAAATTAGTATCCATGAGCTTATACGTTTTACCCTCGAGCGTTATAGTTCCGTTCTTGTAGTCGATCTTATCGAGCATAAGATGATTGTCCATCCGAAATTCCGGATGACGCATAATAATCTGTCCCTCAAGTTTGAACTGAATAATAGAGATTGCCTTATGTACCTTTGCCCAGAAATTCTCGTCATGCTGTGAAATTCTGACCATGTTCGGATTGCGGGGGATAAAGCGCTCGCACGGGTCGTCCGCGTACGTCTCCATAGCGAATACCGTGAGCGGACGCATATTTATTCCGTAACCGTCTTCAAGACAGTCAAAATTCGAGTATTTTGTTGAAATAGCCAGTACGTTCGCGATACACGCCAAGCTTCCGGCGGCGGCGCCCATCCACTGAACGTCATGGTTGCCCCACTGAATATCAAGGCTGTGATAATTTATAAGCGTGTCGAGAATGATATCGGCTCTGGGACCTCTGTCAAAAATGTCGCCGATAATGTGTAAACGTCCGATTGCAAGGTTCTGGATAAGCGTTGAAATCTCGACGATAAAATCATCCGCCTGCCCAAGCTCCACAATCGTTGAAATTGATTCGTTGTAATAGCTTGTCTTATCCGAACCGTAATCGGTGTTGGCATGGATAAGCTCGTCAATGGTGTCGCCGAACGATTCGGGCAGAAGGCTGCGTATTTTTGCGCGCGTATACTTTGCCGCGACGACGCGGCATATCTCGATTAGACGATACAGCGTGATTCTATACCAGTCGTTTATATCGTCGACCTCTTTCTTTATTATTTCAAGCTTTTGCTCGGGATAATAGATAAGCGTGGCAAGAATTTGTCTGTCATGCTCTGAGAGCGTGCGTCCGTAAATCGACGTGATTTTGTCCTTAATAACTCCCGAAGCGTTTTTCAGAATATGCAGGAAGGATTCATATTCGCCGTGTATATCGCTCATAAAATGTTCGGTGAGCTTGGGAAGCTTCTGACGCGACTGTAAGCGTATAATTTCGGCCGACGCCGATTTGACGGTCGGGTACTGCTGAGAAAGCAGCGTAAGATAATCGATATCGTAATTCATTTAATCATTCCTTTCTTTTTGTATATATTGAGTTTATAATATTCATATCACAGAAAAATCTGCACGCAAAAAGCAATAACGACGGATATTACCGCTACCGCCATGAGTCCTCCGTCAAACAAAGCCGCTACCGCCGCGCCGGCAAAACCGAGAGACGCCGACAGAACGGAGCCGGTTGAAAAAAATATCGCGGGGAAAGTCATGGCTCCGAGCACGGCGTAGGGTATATAGTACAGAAAAGATTTAAGCCATCTTGACTTTATTTCTTTATGAAAAATTGTTATCGGCAACGCGCGTATAATATACGTAACGATAGCCATCACGGCGATTGAAGCTGTAAGTTTCATTCTTCACCCTCCTCGCGCGGGAACAGCGACGCGCCTATAGCCGACGCAATAACCGCGGCAATAATCACCGCCCATCCCAAGGATATAAACGGCATAGCGAAGTAGATTATGCAGCTTATGGCAACGGCTGCAATAAGCACGTAAAGAACTTTCTTATTTCTCCGCGCGGCGGGTAGTATTATAGCTACGAACATAGCGTAAAGCGTTATGCCCATAGCATCCGCGAGCTGTTTTGGGAGAAGTCTGTTGATAAACGCTCCCATTGCCGTCCCGGCTGCCCAGCCGGCATAGGGTACCGCGATAAGACCCGCCATAAACGGAAACGTCGCTTTAACCGGCGTTGCAGACGCCACGGCGAATATTTCATCCGTAATTCCGAATGCGGTAATAAGCCTTTTATACAGCGGCATTTTTTCGATTTTCTGCGAAAGGGAAAGCGACATAAGCATATACCGCAGGTTTATGACAAATGTTGTAACGCCTATTTCCCATAGTCCGCCCGACGCGCAGATAATGTTTATCCCCGCAAACTGTCCGGCGGAGGTCAGATTTGTCATTGATATTATTATTGCAGCCCACGGCGGTATTCCGCCGGCGACCGCAAGCATTCCGAACGAAAACGACGCCGGTATATATCCGAGCGCTATCGGCAATCCCAGTTTTGCGCCTTTTGTAAATTGTTTTGCCTTTGTCAAAATATGTATTCACTCCGATATGTTATTATTTTTCTTATATTCATTATATAGTAAAAACAGCAAAAAATCAATATAAAAACAGGAAGTTTTTTGTTTAAATTAACACGAAAATAAGGACGTTATATATATTAAAAATGCAATTTATCTTAAAAAGCCTTGAAACAAGGTAATATCCCAAGGATTTCAAAAAAAATCCGCTGATAAATTACTGCTTTTGAAGGAACGGGCACAATACGCCGTGTTTATCACGCAGATAAATACGCGCATAACGGTATGACGGTTTCAAAAATCGCGTCGTTTACAAAATATTGACAACTGCGCGGATATGTATTTTAATAATTGTAAAATATATATATGAAAGGAGCTGTTGATAATGGAAAAAATCACAGAGAAGCCGATTAAGGACTTCGAGGCGTATCTTATCGGAGAGGAAAAAGCGAAAAACACGGTTGAAAAATACGTTCGTGAAATCGCCGTGTTCGCAGAATGGCTCGGCGGACGGGAGATGAACAAAAACGCTGTTTTAGAGTATAAACGCGAGCTTATCTCAAAATACGCGCCGGCCGGCGTAAACTCGCGGCTGTCGTCGCTGAACAGCTTTTTCGCGTTTTGCGGACGACACGACTGCAAAATTAAAAACGTTAAAATACAAAGACAGATTTTCGCGCGGAGAGAAAAGGAACTGACGAAAGCGGAATACGGGCGGCTTTTAGACGCCGCGAAGCGTAAGAGAAACCTGAGGATATACTATCTTATGCAGACTATCTGCTCGACAGGCATACGCGTGTCTGAGTTAAAGAATATCACCGTCGAGGCGGTAAAACGCGGGCAAGCCGATATAAACTGCAAGGGTAAAATGCGCGTTGTTATCCTGCCGCGGCAGCTTTGCAAAATGCTCAAAGGCTACGTCAGCAAGCAAAAAATCTCAAGCGGCGCGGTGTTCGTGACGCGGACGGGCAGAGCGCTTGACCGCTACGCCGTATGGAAGGCGATGAAGGCGCTGTGCGACAGCGCGGGAGTCGCTCGTGAGAAGGTATTCCCACACAATTTACGCCATCTGTTCGCGCGGACGTTCTACGCGCTCGAAAAAGATATTGTGCGGCTTGCCGATATACTCGGTCACAGCAGCGTCGACACGACGCGAATTTACACTATGGAAACCGGCGAAATACTCAGGAAACAAATACAGCGGCTCGGGCTGCTGAGGTGTTAAAACCGCATAATCAAAATTATGTGGCTGAAATACATATTACAACAAAATAATATTAGCATGGAAATATTATTTTGTCAATAATTTGCCCCCAAAAATCATAAAACATTTATTTTTTGGCTCGAAAACAGAACCGGCGAAAAAATTTTTTCTTTCGCGGTCTCTTTTCGAGCTTTTTTATTAAAAAAATTTTTTCCCCGCGCCGTTTAAATTCGGGACGCGCCGGATTAACCTTCGCAAATTATCCTTTTTTTCGCAACATAATTTTGATTATGCGGCAAAAAGCTTCTAAAGGAGTGTTTATAGTGAAGGAGCAATTACGCGAAAATACCGTAAAAGCGAAGGGTTCAAATTTCCGCGACCTTACGGGGAAGCGGTTCGGGCGGCTTATCGCCATACGCCCGACGGGCGAAAAGACCGCCGACGGCTGCTACCGCTGGCTGTGCCGCTGCGACTGTGGCGAAACGGTCGTGGTACGCTCAAATAAGCTTTTGCAGGGACATACGCAAAGTTGCGGCTGTTACAAAAAAGAGCGTATGAAGGCGAGCAAAACATACATAGCCGGCACGTGTCTTGAAATAGTCAACTCCGCGACGACGCCGAAAAACAACACCAGCGGCGTTAAGGGCGTAAGTCGCAGCCGCGGACGGTGGATGGTTAAAATATCTCTGGCGCGGCGGCAGTTTTTCCTTGGACGCTACGAT
The DNA here is from genome assembly GCA_964426905.1 of uncultured Clostridium sp. Taxonomy (GTDB): domain Bacteria; phylum Bacillota; class Clostridia; order UBA1381; family UBA1381; genus Hominilimicola. The sequence goes on from CAYRSG010000010.1 coordinate 9,641, forward strand.
GATTTTGGGACTGCTTGCGAGATTTATGGAGAGGCGGAGAAAATACGCCGCTCCGTCACCGAGGAGCTTGAAACTCTCGGAGCCGGCGCGGCGGATGTTCTTACCGAAAGGCTCTCAAAGCTGAGGGACGAGTACGCGCCGCGAAGGAACCGAAGCAATAAGGACGCTTAAATCAGCGGCGCTCTCCCATTTTCCGGGCGCGTATTTCCTTCGCGCGCTCAAACATTCTCGTAAGCATATCCAAAAGCGCGGCTTTCTCAGCGTCCGAATACATCGATAGAAATTCCGCGTGACCGATCTTAGGAGCCGCGTGTCCCGCGATATGTCCGCATTCCTCCAGCAGCAGACAGATTTTCCGCTCAATCGGCATATCTTCCGTTATTTCCTTGCCGGCGTTCTTAAATTCCACGCCGAAATACGCCGCGCCGCGAGGACAATGCAGATTGTCCTTCGGGCAGTGATTGCCGCATTGCGGGCAACGTTTTTCCGTTTTGTTTTCCATTTTAAAATTCCTCCTTTACATTAAAACAGGCGTAAGTCCGGTATATCCGGACTTACGCCTTAGCTGCTCGATACGTTTATTATATCATAAATTTGATAAAAATCAAGAAAAATTTTTTTATGCGCGCCGACGAGGCCGTCCCCCACGGCGGCGCGGACGGAGAGCGGGAGGTCGAGGACGCCGTCCCCTACGAAGGACGCGACGGCAAGAGAGGAAATGGTCGCGGACACGGTTAGAGAATTTTTCGGCGACAAGAGCAGTATTGACAATATAGTAAACAGCAATCCGAGTTTGGCGGACAAAATAAGAGACGGAATAAAGAGCGTTAAGGCAACCATACAGGACAAGACAAAAGCGCCTTACAGAAACAAGGCGGAGATTGAGACGACGTACAAGCAGCTTACGGAGATTGAAAAGCGGTTTAACGACGGCTTAAAGGAAATGGCGGAGAATTACAAGGCGGATAGACCTTCTACCACCGCCTATGGCGGCGGTCCCCCTTCCTCCAAATCGGCTGACGCCGCTTTGCAGGACGGCAAACGGGCGGACGGGTTGCGGGACGTCGAGGACGCCGTCCCCTACGGAGGCGCGGAAGGAGAGAAGTATTCGCCGATTGAATACGACGAGAACGGACAGGCGTATGTGAGGATAGAGAACGAAGTACTTGACGGAGTTCCCAAAAATCAATGGGCTAAGACGGTTTCAAAATGGCTCAATCAGAATATTCAAGGAAACGAGTACACGGCACAGAGCGACGGCGACAGGATAAAGACGACGCGCAGATTTACAAACGAATATGGACGAGGCGCACAATACGGAAATCTTTCTGACGAGCAATTCGACGCTAAGATGAATTTAGCCGGAAACATAGACGAGGCTATTACAATTTCGCAAAAGACAGGTGAAGCACCGGACAGTAAAAATTCCGACGGTACGCTAAAGCACAAGGGATTTGCTAAATATGGCTGGGACTACAGAACATTTAATTTTGAATATAACGGAAAAAAATATTCAGCAAATTTAAATATTGCCAAAGGCGATAGCGGACACAAAGCATATGAAGTTACAAAAATAGAAGAGGTTACACCCATCGGGGAGTCGTCAAAAGACGAAGGCACCCGAGTCAACAGCGTAACCTCTTCTGATAACAGTATATCAGACGGTGACGGAAATGTCAAGTATTCGGTTAAGGAAAATAATTATTCAAGGCGGCTGGCGGGCGAGGTAATCAAGGAGTACAATGCGACGCTTAAAAAGGACGAGATATCGGACGACATAGAGAATGTGATTTCAATGTTCTCCGAAAGAGGCTTTACGGAGGAGAATTTTGAAAAAGCGTGGAGCGCGACGGAGGACATAGCCGGACGGATCGCGGAAAGCATACGCGTTACGGACGATAACACGAGAGAGGAATACAAGCGGCTGATAAACTGGGTAAGAAATACTCCCGTCAGCATAAGCGATGCGGATAAGGCGGACATAACAAGCGCGGACAGCTTCAACGAGTTTCGCAAAAGGAATTTCGGCAGTATTCGGCTAACGAACAACGGCGCGCCGATCGACATTGCGTATCAGGAGCTCGCGGAGCAGTTTCCGCAGTATTTTGACGCGCAGAATGAAACGCACCCCGCCGATCAGCTTATACGCATACAGGACGTTCTGCAGGACTTAAAGCCGTCGGAAAGGAGTTTGACGGGCAAGGAGATGAGCGATGTTACCGACGATATTGCGGCGAGACTGTTTAACGATATTGTTGAAGAGAGCGGATTTTCGGCGGAGACGGAGAGTACAGAGGCGGAGAGAAGCGAATTTACAAAAGCGGACTGGGAATCCTTAATGTCAACGGAGCGGGAGACGCCGCCCGCGATAGGCAAGAAGGTTAAAGGCGTTCAGACGGAGATTGACGAGCTTACACAGGAGAGGAAGAAAGACGCGGCTCGGATAAGATTATCTGAACCGAATTTGTAAAAATTATCCGGTCAATAGTAAATAAATTTACTATTGACATATGCGTATATGTATGCTATAATGAATGCGAGGAGGTTATTATTATGGAACCGATTTTAATCGTATGGCTTGCGGGAATAATCGCGTTTGTTGTTCTTGAAGCCGTAACGTATCAGATGGTAAGCGTATGGTTTGCCATGGGCGCGGTCGGAGGACTTATCGCCGCGATTGCGGGAGCGCCGTTCGCGGTTCAGATGGCGGTATTTGCGGGACTGTCAGTTCTGTTTTTGCTCTGCCTTCGTCCCGCGTCAAAAAGGCTTGTCAAAACAAAGACAGAGCGCACCAATGCGGAAAGTCTGATAGGTCAGGAGGTTTTTATAACAAAAAATGTGGATAATATCCATGAAACAGGCGAGGGAAAAATAAACGGTATGATATGGTCTGTGCGCAGCGCGGACGGTTCGTGTATTCCCGAAAACGAAACGGCGACAGTAAAGGAAATTAAAGGCGTTAAGCTGATTGTAGAGAGAAAGGAAGCGTAAAATATGCCGGCAGCAATAATCATTCTGATACTTTTGGTATTGATAATTCTGATAGCGAATATAAAAATAGTTCCGCAGGCGCACTCATATATCATTGAGCGTTTCGGCGGATATCACGCGACATGGGGAGTGGGACTTCATTTCAAAGCGCCGTTCGTAGACAGAGTGGCGAAAAAGGTTAATTTAAAGGAGCATGTAGCGGATTTTCCGCCGCAGGCGGTTATTACAAAGGATAATGTAACGATGCAGATCGATACGGTTGTTTATTATCAGATAACCGACCCGAAGCTGTTTGCGTACGGCGTTGAAAGACCGATGATGGCTATGGAGAATCTTACGGCGACGACTCTGAGAAATATCATAGGCGATTTGGAGCTTGACGAGACTCTTACCTCGCGCGACACGGTTAATACAAAAATGCGCTCGATTCTTGACGAGGCGACCGACCCGTGGGGAATTAAAATAAACAGAGTCGAGCTTAAAAACATTATGCCGCCAAAGGAGATTCAGGACGCGATGGAGCGTCAGATGAAGGCGGAGAGAGAAAGACGCGAGTCTATCCTTCGCGCCGAGGGCGAGAAGAAATCAGCTATTCTGCTTGCCGAGGGCGAGAAGGAATCGGCTATACTTCGCGCCGAAGCGAAGAAGCAGGCCGCTATAAAGGAAGCCGAAGGTAACGCCGAGGCGATTATTACGGTGCAGACAGCTGTTGCGGAGGGTATCCGCAGAATTAACGACGCGAAGCCGGGCGATCCGTATATTGCGCTGAAAGCGCTTGAGAGCTTCCAGAAGGCGGCGGACGGAAAAGCTACGAAGATAATTATTCCGTCGGATATTCAGGGACTCGCAGGTCTTGCAACATCAATAAAAGAGATAATGACAAACGATTAAAATATGCCAAAAACAGCTCCCGTATTATTTTTCGGGAGCTGTTTTAATATGTATGCGGCTGTTGCCTGACGAAAATTTTTCGAGAATTTTTTTTACTTCCGGGTTTTCACACTTATCGAGAATAATAATCTCACTTTTGGGATTTGCGTACAGGACGGAACGCAGCATATTTTCCGTTTCGTTCTCGTTTTCGCTTAAATCAATGATTATACGGGAGCAGGAATCGTTTTTCAGAAAAAGCGAAGCGGCTTCTTTAACCAAAAAGTAAATTCCAAATACAGACAGGAGCATAATCAGAGTTATAAGATACATATTGAGCATTTTTCACACCTCCGCTATATTATATGCCTGATATATTGGTTGTGTTATCGCTTGACAAACATGTACGGGTTGTATTAAAATACATAATATAGATTCTTAATATGGAGGGATAATCATGGGACTCACACTTACTGAGAAGATTTTATCAGATCACCTTGTTGAAGGCGAAATGGTAAAGGGCAGCGAAATCGGTATCAGGATTGACCAGACGCTTACGCAGGACGCGACAGGTACAATGGCGTATCTTGAATTTGAGGCAATGGGCGTACCGAGAGTCAAAACCGAACGCTCCGTGGCATATATCGACCATAACACGCTCCAAAGCGGCTTTGAGAATGCGGACGACCACCGTTTTATAGGCAGCGTGTGCAAAAAGCACGGAATATATTTCTCGCGTCCAGGCAACGGCGTCTGTCATCAGGTGCATCTTGAGCGTTTCGGCATACCCGGAAAAACGCTTATAGGCTCCGACAGCCATACCCCGACAGGCGGCGGTATCGGCATGATCGCCATAGGCGCGGGCGGCATGGATGTAGCTGTCGCTATGGGCGGCGGAACATATTATATAACATGCCCGAAGGTGGTAAAAGTTAATCTTACCGGCAAGCTGAGTCCATGGGTAGCGGCTAAGGACGTAATTCTTGAGGTTCTCAGACGTATGAGCGTAAAGGGCGGAGTAGGCAAGGTAATAGAGTACTGCGGAGAAGGCGTAAAAACTTTGTCTGTTCCGGAAAGAGCGACAATAACAAATATGGGCGCGGAGCTTGGAGCGACAACGTCAATATTCCCGTCGGACGAAGTAACGCGCGAATTTCTTAAAGCGGAGGGCAGAGAACTGGATTACACGCCGCTTTGCGCTGACGCCGACGCTGTATATGACGAGACTGTCGACATTAATCTTTCGGAGCTTGAGCCGCTTACGGCGTGTCCTCATTCTCCCGACAATGTGAAATCTGTCAAAGAGCTTGAGGGAATGAAGATTGACCAGGTTTGTATAGGCTCGTGCACAAACTCGTCGCTTCTCGATATGCTGAAGGTTGCTCACATACTTAAAGGCAAGACTGTTCATCCCGACGTTTCGCTTGCGATTGCGCCGGGCTCGAAGCAGGTACTTAATATGCTCGCCAATAACGGCGCTTTAGCGATAATGATTGACGCCGGCGCAAGAATACTGGAGAGCGCGTGCGGACCGTGTATCGGCATGGGACAGTCGCCTAATTCAAAGGGAATTTCGCTCAGAACATTTAACAGAAACTTTGAAGGCAGAAGCGGTACAAAGGACGGTCAGATATATCTTGTGTCGCCTGAAACTGCGGCGGCGTCCGCTCTCGCGGGAGTATTTACGGATCCGAGAAGTATCGGAGATATGCCGGAATTTAATCTTCCGGAGAAATTCACAATAAACGATAACATGATTGTAGAGCCTGTAAAGGCGGAGGATATGGACAGCGTAGAGGTTCTTCGTGGACCGAACATCAAGCCTTTCCCGGTATCCGAGCCGCTCGCGGAAACAATAGACGCGAAATGCTCGCTTAAAGTCGGCGACAATATAACGACAGACCATATCATGCCCGCAGGAGCAAAAATTCTTCCGCTGCGCTCGAATATCCCGAAGATTTCAGAATACTGCTTTGCCGTATGCGACGAAAATTTTCATGACAGAGCGCTTGAGCTGGGAAAGAGTATTATAGTCGGCGGCTCAAACTATGGTCAGGGTTCGTCAAGAGAACACGCGGCGCTTGCTCCGCTGTATCTCGGAGTTAAGGCTGTAATAGTTAAGTCATTCGCGAGAATTCATATGGCGAACCTTATTAACGCGGGAATCGTTCCTATGACGTTTGCGGACGAAGCCGACTATGATAAAATTGACATGATGGACGAGCTTAGAATTGAAAATGTAGGAGAACAGATTAAATCGGGCGGTCCGGTCAAGGTCGCAAACGTAACGAAAGGCTTTGATTTCACGGTAAACGCCGATTTATCGGAACGTCAGAAAAATATGCTTTACGCCGGCGGACTTTTAAATTATACAAAACAGAATTCATAATCCGACTGAAGACAAAACCCTTGCGGTTTTGTCTTCCTTTTTCATGGGAGCTTGAGGCGCCGGTCTCAAGAAATTATAATAATTACCTGTTAAGATTATCCATAAATGTTACGCGGCCGCCGAAGATAAGGAAATTTTTGCAGCGGCGGATAAATTACTGTCGAACCGTCAGAGTCGAAATATTTCGATATTGACAAAAAGCAAAAAATATAATATACTGGTTAGGAGATTAAATTAGACGAGAATCATTTGAATAGCGGCAGTTCTGCGTCTTTTTCTAATACGAAAAAGACTTTTTTGTTTCAGTCTGAAATTCGGAAAGGCGTGATATGATGTTTAATTTAACGATAGATGAGGCAAAGGAGCTTGCGGAAGAGTACAATATGATTCCGCTGACGCTTGAAAGCTATGCGGATATGGATACTCCGATAAGCGTATTCAAACGTATGCAGACGAAAAGCGATTGCTTTTTGCTTGAAAGCATAGGACAGAATCATGTTACGGCGAGGTTTTCGTTTATAGGCAGAAATCCTTTTATAAGTTTTAAGAGCCTTGAAAACAGAATTACCGTGACGGACTATACCGGCAGAACGGAAACATATACCGGCGAGCCTATGGAGGAGCTGAAAAAGCTGGTTGAAAAGTATAAGGCTCCGAAAATAGACGGTATTCCTTCCTTTAACGGCGGCGCGGTGGGATTTTTCGCTTATGACATTATACGCCGGTATGAAAATCTTCCGAACGTCAACCGTGATGAGCTTGGCATACCGGATATGCATTTTATGCTTATGGATGAGATAATCGCTTTTGACCATGTGCGGCAGAAAATTGTTATTATTGTAAATATTCACGCCGAAGGCGATATTGAAAATCAGTATAAAAAGGCCGCGGGAAGGCTTCTTGACATACAGCGTGAAATGGCGGATTTGTCGCCGCTTATGAAAAAAGAAAAACGCGAGTACCGTTCGTCGTCGAAAATAACCTCCAATATGACTAAGGAGGAATTCTGCGCAAATGTAGAAAAGGCGAAGGAGTATATAAAAAACGGCGATATATTTCAGGTGGTTCTGTCGCAGCGGTTTACGGTTGAAACAAACGTCAGTCCGTTTAATACATACCGCGCGCTGAGACTGATAAATCCGTCGCCGTATATGTATTATCTGAATTTCGGGGAGTATCAAATTGCGGGAGCGTCGCCGGAAATGCTTGTAAGAGTTGAAAACGGTATTGTGCAGACGGGACCAATCGCCGGGTCAAGACCGAGAGGAAAAACGCTTGAAGAAGACATGGCGCTTGAAAAGGAGCTGCTTGAGGACAAAAAAGAAGTGGCTGAGCATACAATGCTTGTGGATTTGGGCAGAAACGATATAGGCAAAGTCAGCGAGTTCGGTTCAGTCAAGGTTACGCGATTAAAGTATGTAGAACGTTTTTCGCATATAATGCACATTATATCCGACGTTGAAGGCAAGCTGAGAAGCGATAAGTCATGCTTTGACGCGCTCGTGTCAACGCTGCCTGCCGGAACGCTTTCAGGCGCGCCGAAAATCCGCGCTATGGAAATTATTGACGAGCTTGAAAAAACAAAGCGTTCCACATATGGCGGAGCAATTGGCTATATCAGCTTTAACGGAAACTTTGACAGCTGTATAACTATCCGTACGGGCGTGTTTAAGGACTCAAAGGCGTATATTCAGTCAGGCGGAGGAATTGTCTATGATTCCGTTCCCGAAAATGAATATCAGGAGTCTGTAAATAAGGCTTCGGCAGTTTTAAGAGCGATTGAGGAAGCGGGGGATATGGTATGATAATTATGATAGATAATTATGACTCGTTCACGTATAATTTGTACCAGTATATCGGTACGGTAAATCCGGATATAGAGGTTTACAGGAACGATAAAATCACTGTCGGCGAGGCGCTGAAAAAGAAGCCGGAGCATATTATTCTGTCGCCCGGACCGGGTTTTCCAAAGGACGCCGGAATATGTGTCGAACTTATAAAAAAAGCGGAAAATATACCGATTTTGGGCGTATGTCTCGGACATCAGGCGATAGGCGAGGCGTTCGGAGGAAAAATTGTTCACGCGCCGCGTATTATGCACGGTAAAAGCGATATTGTGACGCTCGACGAGAGCTGTCCGATTTTTGCCGGACTTGGAGCTGAAGCGCAGACGGGTAGATACCACTCGCTTGTGATAGACGGAAATTCTCTGCCGGAGAGCCTCGACATAACGGCGCGAAGCTCCGACGGCTGTATCATGGGCGTGCGTCACAAGGAACGCCCTGTTTACGGAATACAATTCCATCCCGAATCCGTGCTTACGCCTGACGGTATGAAGATGATAGAGAATTTTCTTGCTTTATAAAACTTTTTTATTAAAACAGGACCGGATAGCGATTACTGCTTCACCGCCGATATTTAACGGGGAACGGTAATGGCGTCAGTCCTGTTTTATGTTTTCGGTATTGTTTGGTTGAGTCCGCCTAAAAGCCGCGTTCACATACGAGTCCCGTGACCGCGGCAAAAAATGACAAAATCCGCATTATTACATTGATATTAAAGATATGTTATTTTTGCAAGTCAACCCTTAAAAAAAAGAAAATGTTGTGCTATAATAGTGTAACTAAAGCCGATTGGCGTCACTCGGACTGTAACAGAATTTAATTAATTTCGTATTATAACATATGAAAATATATTATAATGCGAGGTGTTAAACATGGGCAAACTTGTTATAGACGGCGGCGAGAAGGTCAGCGGCGAAATAAAGGTTCAGGGAGCGAAAAACGCCGTGCTGCCTATACTTGCCGCTACGGTTATGGCGGAAGGAGAAAGCGTTATAAAAAACTGTCCGCGCCTGAGGGACGTCGATAAGACGGTTCTGGCGCTTGAAAGACTCGGATGCTCAGTAAAACGCGGGGACGGCGCGATTGCCGTGAACACGTCGGGAATGTGCGGCTGTAAAATATGCGAAGATTTAATGCGCGAAATGCGTTCTTCGATTGTATTTCTGGGAGCCGTTGTCTCGAGATGCGGGAAGGCAATGGTAAGTATGCCGGGCGGATGCCCGATAGGTCTGCGTCCGATAGACCTTCATCTGAAAGCGCTAAGAGAGCTTGGCGTAAATATAGAGGAGGAACACGGTTACATAAACTGCAGAGCGGATAAAATAAAAGGCGGAAATATACATCTTGATTTCCCGAGCGTCGGAGCGACGGAAAACGTCATGCTTGCCGCCGCGCGCGCCGAAGGACGCACAACAATTTCAAACGCCGCCAGAGAGCCGGAAATAGCCGACCTCGGTAATTTCCTTAACCGAATGGGCGCAAGAGTCAACGGAGCGGGTTCGGGAACCATAACAATAGACGGCGTGGAAAAACTCGGCGGAACAGAGTATACCATAATGCCCGATAGAATCGTTGCCGCCACATATCTTGCCGCGTCGGCGATAACCGGAGGGGAAATGTGTCTGACAGGCGTAAATCCTCAGGACATGGGAGCCATGCTTCATGTGCTGTCGGATATGGGAGTAAAGCTCAGATGTGAAAAAAACAGGATAATTCAGACTGCTCCCGAAAGACTGAAAAGCGTACATACAATAAGAACGACGCCGTATCCGGGATTTCCGACTGATATACAGTCGCCGTTTATGTCGCTGGCGGCTGTAGCCAAAGGAACGAGCGTTTTTGTTGAGAATATATTTGAAAACCGATATCAGCATGTCGATGAGCTGGCGCGAATGGGCGCTGATATAAAGGTTGAGGGAAGAAGCGCCGTTGTAAGAGGAGTAAAAGAGCTTCAGGGCGCAAACGTCGTCGCGAGAGAGCTTCGCGGAGGCGCGGCGCTTGTAGTAGCGGCGCTGGCGGCAAACGGAACGACTATCGTAAACGGCACGGAATTCATAGACAGAGGATATGAGAGTTTAGAAAAATATTTGCACGATTGCGGCGCCTCGATAAGGCGTGAATAGATGGGTGACGTAAGTATGGATGAAAAGAAAAAGAATATACGTCTTGTGAAAACGGGCGTAAGACGGGTGACAAATACCGCGGGTGAATATAACGGGAGCGGCGGCTTCAACGCAAATTCCGGCGCCAAAAAGCCGGCAAAGTCCTCCGCGCTCGAGAAAAGAGTGCGGTATCAAAAGCGTCAGAAGGAGCTGCGAATCAGAAGGCAGCGCAGACGCGCGGTCGTCGTAATAATTATTACCGCGGCGATTGTTGCCGTCCTGATGTTTCTTACGCCGATATTCAATATCCGTTCCGTAACGGTAGAAGGAAATGTTATTGTAACCGCGGAGCAGTTTCAGGATAAGCTGAAACCGCTGATAGGAGAAAACCTTTTCCGCACGGGAAGCGGGAAAATAAGGAAGACGTTAAAGGCAATCCCATATATTAATACGGTAGAGGTTCAGAAAAAAATATTTCCGCCGTCGGTAAAAGTGACAGTTACAGAATATACGCCTGCGGCAATTGTTAAAACAGGCGATAAAAGTCTTATAATTAATTCGGATTTGCTTGCTCTTTCCGACAGCGGCGGCGGGACGGAACAGCTTCCCGCAGTTACTGGATTTACGGTAAACGACTACAAATTGGGCGAGGCGGTTAAGTCGGACAGCGAAGAAAAGGATCGGATAGCTGCTTCGGCGCTCCGGACTTTGGAAAGCACGGGTATTATCGGCAACGCAGTTGAAATAAATTTAAGCAACATCGCCGATATAATCATAAACTATGACAACCGAATTACCGTATTGTGCGGTTCACAGTTTGAAATCGAAAGAAAGCTGAGACTTTTCAAGGAAACGGTTACAAGTAATTCTCTTGACGAGAACGCGCGCGGAACAGTGAATTTAAAGGAAGCGGGAAAGGCTGTTTACACTCCCGATATATATACCGGCGATTCATTGCCCGCCGATTCGGAGAGTACGGAAAAATCAAATACAGATACGGACGAAAAATCTGATAAAAACCGTGATGAAGACTCAGAATAAAACCTTAATTTATAAAATTTGTATAAAGCGCTCATAAAAATGAAAAAATATTGTGCAATTTTATCGAGATTTTTTAAAATTAGTTAAAAAAAACTATTGAATAAGTTGAAAAAACATAGTAAAATAATATATATGCGGAAATTTCCCGCCGATGTTTTGCGGGAGAAACTACGAAGGAGGATAATTAGATGAGTGGTATGCCTATTGATTTGGAAGAAAATACTACAATAGACGGCGCAAGAATTAAAGTCATCGGTGTAGGCGGCGGCGGAAACAATGCTGTCGACCGTATGATAGAAGCCGGAGTTACAAAGGCTGAGTTTATCTGTGTAAACACAGACGCGCAGCAGCTTTCTAACGTGAAGGCTCCTACTGTGCTTCAAATCGGAGCAAAGCTTACAAACGGTCTCGGCGCCGGAGCGAAGCCTGAAATCGGAAGACAGGCTGCGGAAGAAACAAAGGATGAAATTAAGAATCTTGTAAAGGATACGGAAATGGTATTCGTTACGGCGGGTATGGGCGGCGGAACAGGAACGGGAGCCGCGCCGATAATAGCCGAGGCGGCAAAGTCGCTTGGCGTTCTTACCGTCGCTGTTGTAACAAAGCCGTTCTTCTTTGAGGGACCTCAGAGAATGAGAAATGCGGAAGAAGGTATTAAGAACCTTGCCGAAAAGGTTGACGCAATAGTTACGATACCGAATGATTTGCTTCTTAAAATCGCGGATAAAAAGGTTACAATCAAGGATTCCTTCCGTCTTGCTGACGATGTGCTTCGTCAGGGCGTTCAGGGAATCATTGAGGTAATTACGCAGAGAGGCATAATGAACTGCGACTTTGCCGACGTCAGAACTATTATGAAGGACAGCGGCGTAGCTCATATGGGAATAGGTATCGGAAAGGGCGAGAACGCGGCGCAGGACGCTGTGCGCGCGGCTATCGAAAGTCCGCTGCTTGAAACGAGCATTGAGGGCGCTGAGAATGTTCTGCTGAATATTACGGGCGGAAGCGAATTCTCGCTTGTCGATATGGGAGAGGTTTCGAATATAGTTCGCGACCTTGTAAGCGAGGAAGCCAATATTATCGTCGGAACGGCGATGGATGATAATCTGAAGGACGAAATAAAGGTTACTCTTATAGCGACGGGTCTTGACGGCTCGACGAGACGCGGTAAGGATAACGGAAATGATTTGAGAAGAATTACGCCGAAATTCGCTTCGGGAAACCGTTCGGAAGGCAGAAAGTCTCCGTCTTCTTACACATCATCCGTTTCCGATAATGACGACAATTCGATTTTTAACAGAAAATTAAAGCCCGGAATGGGAAATATAGACGTTCCCGATTTCTTTAAACAGGGAAGATAAAAACGATTATGGAAGGGCGTTGCTTTAAGCGGCGCCTTTTTGTGGATTTTATATTATTTTTTAAAACAAAAGGAAAATATTATGAGTGATAAGAATCTGAATTTACTTATAAAAATAGCCGCGGCGTTCCTCGTTGTATCTGTCGCGTTCTGCGCGGTCGCGGTCTGCATGAATATCAGGCAAAAGAAGACGATGGAGGAACAGAGGCTTGAGAATGAAACTAAGCTTGCCGAGCTTCAGCTTCCGTCAATAGAGCCGGAAGAGGAGCCGGCGTTTACGCTTCCCCCGGACGAGGAAAGCGAAGATGAGAGGAAAGATCCGGCGGTTGCGCCGGAGAATGACGCGCAGCCGCAAAGCGTCGCTCAAGGAGGTAAAATCATTGTGCTTGACGCAGGTCACGGAAAGTCGTCGTCGGCAATGACGGCGGATGAAAAGACCGCAGAGGGGTATGAATATAATGAGTCGCGCGGCGGCTGGGGCGAATGGCGTCACTATAAAAACGGGACGTTCGGAGAGGATTGTCACGGTAGCGGCTGTACCGAGCTGTGTCCGGAAAATTCCTCGTGCTGGTACTCAATGGGCTCGGGCGACAGGGACGATGAACCGGAAATTAACCTAAATAATGCGCTTGCCGCTCAGAAATATCTGAAGGAAATGGGATATACCGTAAGAATGACGCGTACCTCAAACGAACAGAATCCTTCAATGAATAAAAGAGTGGCATATTGCTTCCCTGATAGCGACATATCGGAGCAGCCGGACGCGGCGCTGTACGTGTGCATACATTCCAACGCCGGAGGCGGACGCGGTACATCGTATATAAGTCTTGCGGGTCCGTACCGTCAGAGTTTTATCGGCGACGATTACATATCCGAGTCAAACAGGCTTGGAAGCATTATAAACGAAAAGGTTGCGGAAGCGTCCGGATTAAGAGAAAATTCTCCAATCAGTTCCCCGTATCTGATTTTGTTTAATAAATGCCCTGTGCCGATTGCGTATATGGAAATAGGCTTCTTTGATAACGACAGCGATATGGCAATTCTGAATTCTTCCTCTGATGAAATAGGCAGAGCGATTGCGGAGGGAATTGACGAGTATTTGTCGAATTAGCGTCCGCTTTCCGAAACGACGGTTAATTGACCGTCGTTTTATTTTTCTTATCGTTGCAAAAGCGAAAAAAATGTAGTATAATCATATATTATATCGTGAAAGGAATAAATTCCAATGAGAAAATTACTTGCTTTGTGGCTGGGAAAGCTGCTTACATTCGCCGGAAAACTGGCGGGCAAAAAATCCTCGTCGTCGCCCGGCGCGTACGCGCTTAAAATCTGCCCCAATCTTGTGGGAGAACTCGGGAAATGCGTTTCTAAAGGAATTATAGTTACCTGCGGAACAAACGGAAAAACCACGACAAACAATCTTATGGCGTCGGCTTTGGAAGCGAAGGGCTATAAGGTTATATGCAATAAGCTCGGCGCGAATATGCTCAGCGGCATTGCGACGACTCTCCTGCAGGAAATGAGTATTTTCGGAAAGCTGAAAGCCGATTATGCCTGCCTTGAGATAGACGAGGCGTATACGCCTATCGTGTTTGATTATGTGAAGCCGGACGTTATGGTTATAACCAACCTGTTCCGCGACCAGCTTGACCGTTACGGAGAAATAGATATAACGTCCGATATAATCAACCGTGCGATCGCCAAGGTTCCCGGTTTGAAAATTGTGCTGAACGGCGACGACCCTCTGTGCGTACAGTTCGGCAAAGGAGAAAATGTTACGGCGTATTACTACGGTATATCGGAAAAGGTTCTTCCGCAGACGGACGACACAAAGGAAGGACGTTTCTGCCCGGTATGCGGTTGCGAGCAAAAATACAATTATTACCACTACAGTCAGCTCGGTGATTTTTACTGCCCTTCATGCGGCTTTAAACGCCCGAAAATCGACTTTGATGTAAAGGACGTGCATCTCGGCGCTCCCATGCGGTTTACCGTGAACGGACAGCCGATGGAAATTAACTATAAGGGCTTTTATAATATATACAATCTTATCGCCGTTTACGGAGCGCTCAGCGTAATGGGCGAGAGTACTGATGATTTCGCCGAGCTCCTGACAGACTACAAGCCGCAGATAGGAAGAATGCAGGAGTATAAATTCAATAAGCCCGTCATACTTAGCCTTTCCAAAAATCCCGCGGGCTTTAATCAGGCGATAGCGACGGTAAATACCGATAAGCGTAAAAAGGACGTTATAATTGCTATAAACGATAAGGCGAATGACGGGCGCGATGTGTCGTGGCTGTGGGACGTGGATTTCGAAAAAATTGCCGATGAGAATCTGAATACTCTTACCACTACCGGAATTCGCGTCTATGATATCAGCCTGCGGTTTAAATATGAGGATATAAAGGTTGACTGTATGACTCATGATATGGCGGACGCGGTTAAGCGGTGCCTTGAAACCGACAGCGAGGTTGTGTATGTGCTTGTAAACTATACGGCGCTGTATTCCACGGAAGCGGCGCTGAAAAAACTGGGAGGCGAGGCGTGATGAAAATAAAGATACTGCATATGTATCCCGACCTTCTCAATCTTTACGGAGACAGAGGAAATATAGAGTGCATGAGGAAACGGCTCGTATGGCGCGGAATTGACGCGGAGGTTGTTACGCACACCTGCGACGATACGGATTTTGACCTGTCGGATACGGATATTGTGTTTATAGGCGGAGGGTCGGACAGAGAGCAGAAAATTGTCTGTCACAGACTTCTTGAGCATAAGGACGAGCTGAAAAGCTACGTCGAAAACGACGGAACGCTTGTAGCTGTGTGCGGAGGCTATCAGCTTCTGGGCAACTATTATAAGCTCAAGGATGAGACAATAGAGGGACTCGGTATTCTTGATATTTACACTGAGCAGGGAAAGAACCGCCTCATAGGCAATATTGTGCTTGAAACCGGCTTTATCGAGGAGAAAATAGTCGGCTTTGAAAACCACGGCGGAAGAACGTATATAGGAAGCCATACCCCGCTCGGAAAGGTAGCGTACGGATACGGGAATCATGACAGCGCGGGAAGCGAGGGGGTTTTGTATAAAAACACGGTGGCGACATATCTGCACGGGCCTCTTCTGCCCAAGAATCCGTCGCTGTGCGATTATATCCTCACAAACGCGATTCAAAAAAAGGATCCGGGTTTTATGGAACTCAAACCTCTTGACGACAGTTTGGAAAAAACAGCGAACCAATATATAGTAAATAGGTTTAAAAAGTAAACATTTTTTTAACAATTACGCACGAAGGTTGACTTGACGCGAAGAAAAATCTATAATATACGGGAGATAAACGGCGGTTCGGGCGAGGGCGAATCGTAAATTAACGAAAGGGACTGAAATCCGGTGGAAATAAAGCTTGGGAAGAATATACAACCGAATAATAATTTGTTTTCTTTGCTGAAAAGGTTATGGGCATTTATTAAAAAAGCCGCTTTGTTTTCAGCCGGCGCGGTTTCCGGCGCATGGAAGAAAATATGGAATCTGCTTTGCAAAAATAAGCGGTTCGCGCATTTCGCGTATGTGATTTTCCCTCCGGCAAGAAAGAAAACTCTGGATTATATAAAAGAACATCGTCAGCGTATAATCATTGCCACCGCGGTAATGATTACGGCGTTTGCGGCGCTTCTTGTGCTGACACGTAAAGATACCGTTAATTCCGACTATTACACCGAGGGAAACGATAACGTGGAATTCGGAATGAGGCTTCAGAATTACTCAACCTTTGACCACAGTGAGATAACGCATATCGCCGTGCATCTGAGCTGGAACGACGGAGCCGTCGACCTCAGCGACGGAATTGCAAAAGCGCGTATCAAGGCTAAGGTGTTTCCGGTAAACCTGCCGGATGATACTATAACATGGAATACCTCGGATTGGGATATAGCGACTATTGACCAAGATGGGAACATTACCGCTACAAATCCGGGCAAGGTAAAAATTACGGCGGCGCTCGCGAGCGAGGGAAAAACTTCCGAAGCGACGCTGGAAATAAGACAGCCGGTGAGCGGGATATTTATGCCTACAACCACGGTGACAATGTACGCCGGCGGAGCCGGAAGATTGCTTAAAGCCGACGTATTTCCCGCGAACGCGACAAACAGCAACGTTACATGGAAATCGAAAGACAATAAAATCGCGCGTGTTGACAGCGAGGGAAACGTCAGACCCGTAAGCGCGGGCATGACGGAAATTATCGCGTCTACAGAGGACGGCGGCTTTGAGGCAAAATGCTTCGTCAACGTTATTAATCCGTATGTTGACGTTAAAGAGCTCTCTCTTCTCAATGCGGAGGACATGCAGCTTCGGGTCGGAGACAGTATAAACGCGATTATAAGCGTTTCTCCGTCCAACGCGAGAAACAAGACTTTAAAATGGTCGAGCGATAATGAAGACGTAGCTGTCGTGAGCCAGACCGGACGTATAAGAGGCGTGTCGGAAGGGACGGCAAATATTACTGTCGAGTCTGTAAACGGAAAGCAGTATGCTTTTGAGGTGGCTGTCGGCGAAGGAGGAAAGGATCCGTTTATCCTTGCGGATGACGAGGAGAGCAAAAACGAGGGCGGAGTGACGTACACTTCGTATGACACAACCTTCCCGCAAGCGGTGAGAATACAGATGGCGCAGGATCCTTCGCCTAAAATCTGGACGTCCGGCGGAAATATATCCGCATCCGAAGCGCAGACAGCGGAATACATGAATCCGAATAACTATTATACGGACGCGTATAAGTATCAGTTCCTCGACCTTTCAAAATCAAATAACCTCAGCGAGGAGGTTCTTAACGATTATCTGGAAGATAAGGGCGTTTTGAGAGGCATGGGAGCGGCGTTTATCGAGGCGGCAAGAGAATATAATGTCAGCGAGGTATATCTTATCGCCCACGCGTGCCTTGAGTCCGGCAACGGAACTTCGAGACTCGCGAGAGGCATTGAGGTAAACGGAACAACAGTGTACAATCTCTACGGTATAAACGCGTATGACAATTCGGAAGATTCAAGCGGTTCCAACAGGGCGTACCAGGAGGGATGGACGAGCGTCGAAAAAGCGATTATAGGAGGCGCCGGCTGGATAAGCGAACACTATATAAACAGCGGAGAGGGCAGACAAAACACGCTTTATAAGATGCGCTGGAATCCGGAAAACCCGGGTTATCATGAGTATGCGACGGATATAGCGTGGGCGGTGAAGCAAGCGGTCAGCATAGAGAAAATATTCTCGTCGTTTGCGGATGCTCAGCTTTCGTTTGATATACCCGTATACAGCGGTCAAATTCCTCCGACTATCGAATATTAGAAATAAATTTGTTTGATTTTCGAAAAATGGTGGTATACATAAGCTATACTGCGTTTACGGAGGGACTGCGATGAAGGAGATAACAATAAAAAGAGCGGCTATGATAAACGCTTCGGCAAGCTATTTGTGCGTACTGCTTCAGCTTGTGTTTAACGGTATACTTGCTCGGATACTCTCACCGTCGGATTACGGAGTCGTTGCGGTTATAAGCGTTTTCACTTCATTCTTTACAGTGCTGGCGAATATGGGAATGGGACCGGCGATTATACAGAATAAAGAGCTTTCGGAAAGCGATTTGAACAATATATTTTCGTTTAATGTTTATGTTGCGGTGGCAATTGGGATAATTTTCGCCGCGCTTTCGCTGCCGATATCAAAATTTTACGGTAACAGCGTGTATATCCCGGCGGGATGTCTTTTGGCTGTATCGCTGTTTTTTCACACCATGAACGTAATTCCTCATTCTCTTTTACTGAAGCAAAAGAGATTTATGCTCATAGGCGTAAGAATGGTTGTCGTAACAATTGTGAGCTACTCTGTGGCTATTATTCTCGCGGCGATGGGATACAAATATTACGCGCTTGTGTGGCAGGCTATTGTATTCGCGGTTGTGTCGTTTTTTTGGAATTACTGTAATACAAGGCTAAAGCTGAAGCTGAAGTTCGGATTTTCAAGTATAAAGAAAATACTTTCCTTTTCTTTGTTTCAGTTCGGCTACAGCGTAATAAATCACTTTTCAAAAAATATTGATAATCTTGTAATAGGAAAATACATAGGCGATTCAGCTCTCGGATATTACGATAAAGCGTATAAGGTTACGCTTTATCCGCAGAATAATCTTACTTACGTTATAACGCCGACTATACATCCGATTCTTTCGTCTTATCAGAATGACAGGGAGTATATATACAAGAGTTATATGAACATTGTCAGAATACTGTCGCTGCTTGGAATGTTTATCGGATTGTACTGCCATTTTGCCTCGGCGGAGGTTATAGGTATCCTGTTCGGCAGCCAGTGGTCGGAGTCGGTTCCGTGTATAGAAATGCTTAGTCTGTCCATATGGGCGCAGGTGGTTACCGCGAGCGCGGCGTCAATTTTCCAGAGCGCGGGAAATCCGAGAAATATGTTTATTTCCTCTCTGATTACGGTGGGACTGTCAGCGGCGGCGATTACAGCCGGCGTAATGTCCGGGGATATTGTGAGGATATCGGCATATCTGACGATAGCGTTTAACCTGAATTTTTTCGTTACGTATTATATGCTTATAAAAAAGACTCTCTCAATGAGATTCGGGAAGTTTCTGAAAAGCTTTATTCCCGATTTGATAATCGCTCTTATGGTCGCGGCGGCGGGCTTTGCCATGAGGCTTGTTCACGCGGATAATGTGATTATAAGCGCGCTGATAAAAGGCGTCGCTATGGGAGCCGTATATATCGCTGGACTTTTCATTACCGGTCAGCATAAGGTATTTATCAACTTTATAAAAAAGAAGTGACAGCCGCCGCCTTGGTTATATATAACGTATAATTGCTAATATATATAACCGAGGTGGTTTTATGTTTCGCGGATATAATTTGCGTCAGAAGGAAGTAATAAATATAAAGACAGCCGAAAGACTCGGTTACATACGGGATGTGGAGATAAGTGAAAGTACGGGCGGCATTGAAGCGATAATTGTTCCGAGAAGAAACTGTTTTTTCAGAAGGCTTTTCGGCGATGGCGAGCTTATAATACCATGGAGCGCGATTGAGGCGGTGGGCGAGGATATTGTGTTGGTTCGTCTTTTTGACGCGGGCGTTGATAAATTGACTTGAAAACGTAACTTGAAAAAATACGGCGTATAGAGTATAATTAAAATATAAATAATATACAGATAGGAGAAATACAGATGAAGTGCCCATATTGCGGATTTATTGAAAGCAAGGTTATCGACTCGAGACCGACAGACGAGAGCAATTCCATAAGAAGGAGACGCGAATGCTTAAAATGCCAAAAGCGTTTCACAACATACGAAAAGCTGGAATCAATTTCGCTTGTCGTTATAAAAAAAGATCAGTCGCGTCAGCCCTATGACAGAGGCAAGGTATTGAAGGGAATAATTACAGCTTGCGAAAAGCGCCCTATTTCACTGTCGCAGATGGAAAAAATTGTCGATGATATCGAAAGCGAGCTTTACCAGACGCTCACGCGCGAGATTGAAAGCACGATGATAGGCGAGAAGGTCATGGAGAAGCTCAAGAAGCTTGATGAGGTCGCGTATGTACGATTCGCGTCGGTATACAAGAGCTTCGGCAATATAGACACGTTTATGGCGGAATTACAGGGACTTATAAATGACAGATAGAAAAATTGATTTGCATATTCATTCAACGTCGTCCGACGGTACGCTTACGCCGGCAGAGCTTGTAAAAGCGGCGTCAGAAGCGGGAATCTGCGCTCTTGCGCTTACGGACCATGATACGACGGACGGTCTGGCTGAGTTTCATGACGCGTGCGGTAGATACGGAGTTGAAGGAATATCCGGAGTTGAGATAAGCGCGCAGTATGATAAGCAGATGCACATACTCGGTTTTTTTGTAAACGAAAACGATAAGAATTTTATAAAAAAGCTCGATAAGCTCAAAAACGCCCGTGAAATCAGAAACAGAAAGATGCTTGAGCTTGTAAGAGCGAACGGTATGGATATAACAGAGAAGGATATTCTGTCGCAGGAAGACGGCGCGGACTTATCAACCGCCGGCAGACCGCATATCGCGAGGGCTATGGTTGAGAAGGGATACGTTTCGGATATGGCGGAGGCGTTTGACAAATATCTGAAAAGAGGAAATCCGTGTTATGTGAAGCGCGCGGCGTATTCGCCGGAAGAAAGCATACGTATGATAAAGGACGCGGGCGGTACGGCGGTTTTAGCGCATCCTTCGTATATAACGGAGGATTATGACGAGCTTTACGCTTTGCTTTCGAAGCTTAAAAAAATGGGACTTGACGGGGCTGAATGCTTTTACAGCTCTTACAGCGCGGAATTTTCAGACATGTGTTCGCGCGTATGCGATAAAGCCGGACTTGTGAAATCCGGCGGAAGCGATTTTCACGGCGCGAATAAGCCTGACATAGCGCTCGGGCATGTTTCGACAGGATATGTCCCCTACAGGCTACTGCTTAATATAAAAATACGCAGAGGCGGCAGATAATTAACATAATGTTTACAGATATCGCATTGACAACACGGCTGTACGGGTTTATAATTTCTGTATAATCAGTATAACTTTAGCGAGGTGTTAAGATGAGAAGCTGTATATATTGCGGCAAGGACTTAAAAGACGGAGAGCTCTGCGACTGTCCGCAGAGCGTTGCCCGCAGAACCGGTAAAAACAGCGGAACTTCGGGAAACTCGAAAAAAAGCGCCCGAAGCGGCGCCAACTCCAACCCGTATAAAACGGAAACGTCCTATAAAACAGGCTACGCCCGTAATGAAAGTAAATTTGAACGGGCAAGGAACAAATACAAAGCTAAACGCGCGGCGAAAAAATCACCGGCCGCGTCGGACACGAAAGGTTTTTTCAGAGGATTGTGGCGCTATGTGGTCAACTTTCTTAAATCGCCTGTTGAAAGCATATCAAATCCCGGTTATCTTGGGAAAGGCGCGGTAATGACGATTGCCGCCGCTCAGGGAATGGTTCTGTGGCTGTGTATGTTTTTTATACTGCGCGGAGGAAGCGTCGGACCGTTTAAATTTTTAGCGTCGATGATGAGTTTCGGCGGAAGCGAGGGATACCGCCTTGTTCTGTCGGTAATTCTCGCGGCTGTTTCGGGCGCGGTAAGCGGAATAGTATTGTACTTCCTTTATTCGGGTATATTTTATCTGATAAACAGGTTTATAATGCGGCTCAGAACTCCGTATTGGGATTTTTGCGTGCGTCTTGCGGCGACGTGGATACCGTTCACGGTTATATGCGCGATAGGCGCGGCGCTGAGCATACTTTCAACCGTAACGCTCGCGGCGCTTGTTCTGTGCGGCGCGGCGGTATCGGTTGCGCTTACGTATGAGGCGCTTAAAACCGAATGGATATCGTATTCGCCGTCAAAAGTATTGTATGCGATGCTTCTTGGATTTTTTGTATTCTTCGGCGTCATATGCAAACTGATACTAATGTGATGAAATTATAAGAGAGGATGATTATAAATGAATGAAATAAAAACAAATAACGCCCCGGCGGCGATAGGACCGTATTCACAGGCGATAACGGTCGGCAATCTGCTGTTTACATCGGGACAGATACCTATTAATCCCGCTACCGGCGAAATTCCCGAGGGAGTGGAGGCTCAGGCGGAGCAGGCTCTTACAAACGTAAAAAATCTGATTGAGGCTGCGGGAGGCAAAATAGAAAATGTTGTCAAGACAACCGTTTTTATTCAGAATATGGCTGATTTCGGCAAAATAAACGAAATTTACGCAAAGTATTTCACCGAGCCGTATCCCGCGCGCTCATGCGTCGAGGTGGCTAAGCTGCCGAAGGATGTTCTGCTTGAGGTTGAGACAATCGTTGAGTTATAATTTCTTAAAACAGCCGCAGACAAAACCCTTGCGGTTTTGTCCGCGGCTGTTTTTGGTAAATAAAAATTTATGTATGAAGGGAAAGAGCGAATGAAAAAGCTGCTGATACTCGATTCAAACAGTATTCTGAACCGTGCGTTTTACGGCGTGCGCTATCTGTCGGCGAAGGACGGAACGCCGACGAACGCGATATACGGCTTTTTAAATATTCTTTTAAAGCTTATAAAGGAGCAGGAACCCGATTATATCTGCGCCGCGTTTGACGTTCACGCGCCGACGTTCAGGCATTTGCTGTACGACGGCTATAAGGCGCAGCGCAAGCCGACGCCGGAGGGACTTGTCGCGCAGACGCCTCCGGCTAAGGAGATTCTTCGGGCGATGAATATACCGATTCTCGAGATGGAGGGTTACGAGGCGGACGATATCATAGGAACGGTGGCGCGCATATGCGAGAAGGAAGGAATAAACTGCTATATCGCGACGGGCGACAAGGATGATTTGCAGCTTGCAAGCGATAAAACGAGAGTAATTCTAACCGTTACAAAGTCGGGATACAATGAAACCAAAGTTTATGACGACGCGGCTGTAAAGGAGCGTTATCACGTAACGCCGACGGAATTTATCGACGTAAAGGCTCTTATGGGAGACCCGTCCGACAATATTCCCGGAGTAAAGGGGATAGGCGAAAAGACTGCTATGAGCCTTATCGAGAAGCATCGCTCAATTGAATATATCTACGACCATATTGATGAAATAGGCTTAAAGGGCGCGATGCTTCAAAAGCTTAAAGACGGACGCGATATGGCGTTTTTGTCAAAGGAGCTTGCGACGATAAACCGCGAAACGCCGATTGAGTTTAACGCCGCGGATTGCGAGTTTAACGGCTTTAACAACGACAGCGGACTGTATGAAATACTCAGACGTCTGGAGCTTAACAGCATTATAAAAAAGCTTGATATTTCCCCGTCCGGCGAAAAGACGGCTCAAAGAGTTGATATTTTTGAGGGTTGTAATTTTGATAAGCGGGAGACATTCGGAGGTCTAAGAACAAACGGCGAGAGCGTGGCTATAGCGCTTGACTTTGACGGAGACAGGATTTCAAAAATTGCTTACGGTATGCACAAAACAAAATTTGCGGCTGTGTTTGCAGGCGGCGATGTTGAAAATATTGCGAAGCGAATTCTTGAGGACGAGAGCATACCGAAGATTATGTTTGACGCTAAGGAGGCGCTTGTTAAGTTAAACGGAAAAATCGAAGTTAAAAATATGCGCGACGATACGGCGATAGCCGCATATCTTGTAGACCCCGCCAAAAGCGAGTACACAATAGAAAAGCTCGCGGCGGAGTATTTCGGCGTTGAGATAGAAAAGCCGGAGCAAAAACAGCTTTCACTCATTGAGGAGGACGAGACGGATAACAGCGAATATTGGTGCAAATGCGCTGTCGCTCTGAGCGCGCTAAATGAAAAAATACAGGAAAAAATCAGGGAAAACGGTCAGGAAAAGCTGTACCGAGAAGTGGAACTGCCGCTTGTGAAGGTGTTGTCGCATCTTGAAATAAACGGTTTTCTTGTCGACGATAAACAGCTGAAGGAGTTTGCCGGAAAGCTGGGCGAAAAAATTGACGCGCTGACTAAAGAAATATATTTTCTCGCGGGCGGAGAGTTTAATATAAACTCTCCCAAGCAGCTCGGTGTAATTTTGTTTGAAAAACTTGAGCTGAAGCCCGTAAAGAAAACGAAAACAGGCTATGCTACAAATGTTGACGTGCTTGAAAAGCTGAGGGATAAGCATCCGATTATAAATTTTATTATGGAGTATCGTCAGCTTACAAAGCTCAAGAGCACGTACTGCGACGGACTTTCGGCCGTGGTAAATCCTCTCACGCACCGCATACACTCTGTGTTCACACAGACCGTTACCGTTACGGGAAGACTGTCCTCTGTCGAGCCGAATTTACAGAATATTCCGACAAGGACGGAGCTCGGACGTGAAATACGAAAAATGTTTGTCGCGCCCGAAGATTATGTGCTTGTCGATGCGGACTACTCGCAGATTGAGCTTAGAGTACTCGCGCATATAGCGAATGACGAGACAATGATAGACGCGTTTAAAAACGGCGAGGATATCCATGCCGTAACAGCGTCGCAGGTTTTGGGAATACCGCTTGACGAGGTTACAAAGGAGCAGCGTTCAAGCGCGAAGGCGGTTAATTTCGGCATAGTTTACGGTATAGGCGAGTTTTCGCTGTCGCAGGATATACATGTCAGCGTGAAGGAAGCTAAGGCGTACATCGACGCATATCTTGAAAAGTACTGCGGCGTGCGTGATTATATGGAAAGAATTAAGGAGCGGGCGAAAAAGGACGGTTACGTTAAAACTATGATGAACCGTATAAGATATATTCCCGAATTGAAATCTCCGAACTTTAACATACGTCAGTTCGGCGAGCGCGTTGCTCTGAACACGCCGATTCAAGGAACGGCGGCTGATATCATAAAGCTCGCAATGGTTCGCGTGGACGAACGTCTTATACGCGAGAAAATGAAATCGCGGCTTATTTTACAGGTTCACGACGAGCTTATTGTCGAGGCGTATAAGGACGAGGTCGACGAGGTAAAGAAAATACTTTCCGAAGAAATGCAGTGCGCCATGGAGCTGAGAGTACCGCTGAAGGTGGATATTTCGGCGGGGCATAGCTGGTACGATGCGAAATAACTAAGGATGTGATGAAAATGGAAAGAACTATAGCTGCGATATCGACGCCTGTCGGAACGGGCGGAATTGCGGTTATACGCGTGAGCGGTTCCGACGCGGTGAAAATTGCCGACAGAGTTTTCCTCGGCAAAGAAAAACTTGCCGGATGCAAAACTCACACGGTGCATTACGGTTTTATTGTGAACGAGCGCGGAGAAAGGATTGACGAGGTTCTCGCGACTCTCATGCGCGCGCCTAAAACGTTTACGCGCGAGGATGTTGTTGAAATAAGCACGCACGGAGGAATGACGACGTCAAAAGCGGCGCTTGACGCTCTTATACGTGCGGGCGCGTATCCCGCCGAGCCGGGCGAGTTTACAAAAAGAGCGTTTTTAAACGGCAGGATAGACCTTTCACAGGCGGAAGCCGTTATAGATATTATAAATTCCACAAACGAGCTTTCGCAGAGAAACGCGCTTTCGCAGCTTGAAGGCTCTGTTTCTCGCGAGATAAGGAGTATCCGCGCTTCGCTTGTAAATCTCGCCGCGAGAATGCAGGTCTCGATTGACTATCCCGACGAGGATTTGGAGGATATAACCGTCGGCGATATACGGAATACAGCCGCAGAGTGCAAAGGTAAAACGGACGCGCTTCTGGCGACAGCCGACAGCGGTAAGATAATCCGCGACGGAATAAAAACCGCGATTGCCGGTAAGCCGAATGTCGGAAAATCCTCGCTTTTAAATTCGCTTGCGCGTGAGGAAAGAGCGATTGTAACCGATATCGCGGGAACAACGCGCGACGTTATTGAGG
Organism: uncultured Clostridium sp.; assembly: GCA_964426905.1. Classification (GTDB taxonomy): domain Bacteria; phylum Bacillota; class Clostridia; order UBA1381; family UBA1381; genus Hominilimicola. The sequence continues at coordinate 35,652 of CAYRSG010000010.1, forward strand.
AATATATAAATCTTGAGGGAGTCCCGCTTATTCTTACCGACACGGCGGGAATAAGAAATACGGATGACGCCGTCGAGAAGATAGGCGTGGAAAAATCAAGAAAATCCATTGATGAAGCGGATTTTGTAATAGTGATGATAGACGGCAGCAGTTTTTTTGACGACGAGGATATAGAGGTGCTGCGGGAGACGAAGCATAAAAAGAGAATTGTGCTTATTAATAAGACCGACCTGGGGCAGAGCAAGTATATTGAAGCCGTGAAATCAAGAGCCGAGGGAAGCGCGGTGCTTGAAGTCAGCGCAAAAACGGGTATGGGACTTGACAGGCTCGCCGGCGAGATACGGAAGGTATATAATCTCGGTGAAATCGTCCGCTCAAGCGGAGCGGTGATAACAAATATGCGTCATAAAACGGCGCTTATAAAAGCAAGCGAGGCTCTCGGACGCGTTTGCGAAGCGCTCGACATGAATATGCCGTCCGATATAGCCTCGATTGATATCAACATCGCCATAGATGCGCTCGGTGAAATTACAGGCGAAACTGTTTCCGACGATATTGTCGCGGAAATATTTCATAATTTCTGTGTCGGAAAATAATAGAACGGCAGCTGTATTTAAGTATCACAGCAGCCGTATTATTCCTTTTTCAATTGCATAAATAACGGCGGCGACAGCGTGGGAATTATTGTCGACGGTGATATAGTCGGCGGTTTCCTTTATTTCATCAATTGCGTTTGCCACGGCGACGCCCTTTCCCGCCATTTTCACGAGCATAAGGTCGTTCTCGTTATCTCCTACCGCCACTGTGCGGGATTTGTCCACTCCGAGCAGTTCCGCAAGGTGCATAAGCCCCTCGCCCTTGCTCGCGTTTTTCGGGAGCATCTCGTAATACCACGGACTTGATTGAACAAACGTATACTTGTCCGCAAAAGGAGAATCGGCGATGGCGGAGCGGATAAGCTGAATCCGGTCAGACTCAACCATAAACAATACCTTTTTCCATTTTTCCTTTATGTTATGGTAATCCATATAATTATCGGGAAGCCGTTCAAGAATTTTATGCTCCTCGACAATCCTGTTTGTTTTGCAGAAATAAATTTTATCCTCTGTGCAGACCTCTATTCCGGCGAAGTCAAACATATTATCTACATATTCCACTGCTTTCACGGCGTCCGCGCCGAGTGAACGCGACCAGAGCAGCTTGTCGCCGTTAAAGTCGTAAATCGCCGCGCCGTTGAAGCATACCATAGGCGCATTGGGATGGACGTATTTAAGCATCAGCCTCGCTCCGGCGGGAACACGTCCCGTGGCGAAGGTAAAAAGTCCTCCTTCGGATTTGAAATATTCAATCGCTTCGCTGTTCTCGGCGGAAATCCTTTTATCTGTCGTAAGAAGCGTATCGTCAAGGTCGGTACATAGAAGAATACCGTCAAATTTTCCCATAATTATGTTCCTTTCATATATACTTTTCCGGATATAATTTTAGCATATAATATAAAAATTATCTATTTGTATTTTATATAAAAATAATATTGTATATTCAACCAAAATGTGCTATAATTATACGATAAGGTAAAAGCCGAAGGTTTTTGGTGAAGAGAGCATTAATATTGAACGGGAAGGCGCATTATGAAAATAACTGAAGCAATGATTAAAAAATCCTGTTCCGCCACTATATATAAACGAGGACTGGAATATTTCAGCGAGGGCAGGGTACATCTCCGCAAACGCGACGACAATTTAATAACCGCGGTTGTTGACGGCGAGGAGCTTTACAATGTTCAGGTCAGACTGACCGAGGACAATGTGGAGGACTGCTTTTGTACATGTCCGTATTTTGAAACGATGAACTCCGTTTGCAAGCATATCGTTGCGACATTGAAACAGCGTCAGCAGGAAATAGAAGAAGGAGCCGACTATGAGGACGAGAACGATAAAATAGCGAAGACGCTTTGTACTGAGTTCGCCGCGAAGTCATATCATAAAGAACCGCTGTGCGCCGGTTTTACTCTGCACATAAACAAAACGCCGCACGGCGGCGTGTCTTACGGAATGTCGATGGACGTCGGCGGAGTAAAACTGCGCGGAATAGAAAATTTTCTTGAGTGTTATCTGCTTGGGAAAGAATTCAAATTTGACCGTTATTCATCATATAATCCGTATTTGAATGAGTTTCCGAAATATCAGGCGGAAATAATACAAATCCTTGCCGAAACGTATGAAAACAAAGCCGCGGACGCGCAGATGTATATGAAGGCCGCTTATCAGACGGTATTCGGTTCGCTTGCGGCACAGCGGATATTCCCGCTTTTGAAGTATGTGGATTTTTCCGTTATATTTGACGGAATGTCTATTCCATCCGCAAGGATAGCGGAGGACGACCCCGACATAATAATAGATGTTGAAGCGGAGGACGGCGAAATAGGAATGACGGTAAGCGACAGAGGTTTTGCACTTACGCGCGACGGCGAATGGTTTTTGTACGAAAATATAATTTTCCGCACATCGCCGGGCTGGCGGGAATATTTCATGCCTATTTATAACGCGCTTGCCGCAGAGGGAAGAACGCAGATAAGCTTTAAGAGCGACAACACGATTTTATTTGCGACGCATGTTCTGCCCTGTATTAAAAATAAGCACGGCGTGATTACGCGCGGGATAGATAACGTAGTAGTTGACTTAAAGCCGGTGTTTGAAATATATTTTGATTACACGCGCGGCGGAATCACCGCGGTTGTAAAAGCGAATTACGGAAGTATTGCGGTACGTCTGCCGTCCGACGGCAGAACGGAAGGAAAAATCGTTGTGCGCGATTACGACGCCGAAAATGATATTTTATCTTCATTTACGTCTTTCGGAGTAAGCGATTGCGTGTTTTCGCTTTATGACGACAGGGATATTTATATGTTTCTCTCGGAGGAAATGCCTAAGCTTTACGGAAAAGCGGCGCTTTATTATTCGGACCGCTTTGCGGGATTGAAGGTGACGGACAAAATAAATATAAAAGCGTCGGTAAGCTACAGGAGCAATGTCGATTTGCTTGAGGCGGGCTTTGAAAGCGACCTGTCGCATGAGCAGATTAGCGGCATACTGCGCGCCGTAAAGCTGAAAAAACGTTTTTACCGACTGTCGAACGGCAGCTTTATCGATCTCGAGCACAGCGGTCAGAAGAATGTGTTTAATGTTCTTGACCAGCTTGATTTTTCGTATGAGGATATACGCAGAGGCAGCAAGAAAATTTCAAAATATCATGCTCTGTATATCGACTCTGTCGGAATAATCGATAAAGACGAGGGATTTACACAGTATATGTATGAGATAAAAAACAAAAAGCCGCAGATTCCCGCGGGACTTGAAAATGTTCTCAGAGGCTATCAAAAGGACGGAATGATATGGCTTACGCAGCTTTCGTATCTCGGCTTCGGAGGAATACTCGCCGATGATATGGGTCTTGGAAAAACGCTTCAGGTTATCGCGTATATACACGGGATAAAGCCGGAGAAGCCGACGCTTATTGTTGCGCCGAGCGCGCTCACGTATAACTGGCAGAGCGAAATCAACAAGTTTACTCCGGACGCGTCGTCGCTTGTAATTGACGGACCTAAGGACGACAGAGCGATGTTGTTAAAAACGGCGGGAGATTATGAATTTGTGATTACGTCGTACCCCGTTTTAAGGCGCGACATATCACTGTATATGGAAATAGAGTTTGCCTACTGCTTTATAGACGAGGCGCAGCACATAAAAAATCCGAAGACGATGAACGCAAGAAGCGTGAAAAAAATAAACGCCGAGCATAAATTCGCTCTAACGGGTACGCCGATAGAGAATTCGCTCATAGAGCTGTGGTCGATTTTCGATTTTATTATGCCCGGGTATCTCTATTCAGCGCACGAGTTCAGAAACAGATACGAAACGCCGCTTGTAAAGGACGGCGACTCAATGACAGCCGAGAGCTTTCGCGCGAGGATAAAGCCGTTTATGCTTCGACGCATGAAGAAGGACGTTTTAAACGAGCTTCCGGAGAAAATAGAAAATACCATGTACGCGGAGCTCACTCCCGAACAAAAAAATATGTATACCGCATATCTTGCGCTTGCGAAGGACAGAACGATAGAGCTTTTGGACGAGGGCGGTCAAGGGAAAATGCGCATATTGACGCTGCTGATGAGACTCAGGCAAATATGCTGTCATCCGACGCTGTTTGACGCGAATTACGATAAGGACAGCGGCAAGCTGAACCTGCTTATGGAGCTTATAACAAACGCGATAGACTCGGGACACAGAATACTTGTGTTTTCGCAGTTTACGTCAATGCTTGCTATAATAAAGGCAAAGCTTGCCGAGGCGAACATTTCCTACTTCTATCTTGACGGACATACTCCGTCCTATGAGAGAACGGAGACGTCGGATCGCTTTAACGGCGGAGAAAGGGACGTTTTTTTGATATCGCTCAAGGCGGGCGGAGTCGGTCTTAATCTCACGGGCGCCGATACAGTAATACATTACGACCCGTGGTGGAATCCCGCGGTTATGGATCAAGCGTCTGACCGCGCGTACAGAATCGGGCAGACAAAGGCTGTTCAGGTAATACGTCTCGCGGCTAAGGGGACGATAGAAGAAAAAATTCTCAGACTTCAGGAGAGCAAAAGAAATCTCGCGGAGGATATTGTGCGTATCAATACGGATACGATTAAGGATTTGTCAAATGAAGAGATACTTTCGTTGTTCAGCTGAGTAAAAAAGAGGGTGAAGCGTTGAAATTCAAGGCTATATTAAACGATAAATATGATACTGATAATAAGGGAAAATTCGCTCTGAAGCCATGGCGCAAAACGCTTGTTTATTTTATTGTCATAGCGGCGGCTGTGAATATTCTCGCTGTGATTTATATTACGAAAAGCAATTATATATATTTCTGGGACGATTCGACATACTGGGACATATCAAGGAAAATCGCTTCCGGCGCGTTTAACGAGGGAGGCTTCTGGCGCAATGTGTATAATTCGGTGGCGGAGCAGGACTATAACTATATAGCCGGACTTCCGTCGGCGGCGCTTGTTAAGCTGTTCGGAGAATCGCGTTTAGTTTATGTGCTCGGACTTGTTAACATGTATTTTATGCCGATAGTAATACTGACGTATCTTTTGGCGAAAAAGGTCAGTAAAGCGCCGAAAATAGCCGCGGCGATAACCATACTGCTGTGCCCGTCTGTTATGTTTCTTGCTTTCGCGGGATTTGTGGATATAGGCGGAACGGTAATCTGCCTTATATGCTTTAATCTTTATTATACAAAGAACAATAAAAACGGCGGAATTTGGAGATACATGCTTATAGGAATTCTGCTTGCGGCGATGATACTGTGGCGGAGGTGGTACGCCTTTTTCGCCGTGTCATTTATCACCGCTATGCTCGCGGATTGCGTACTTTTCAGAAAAAAGTGGTATAACGCCGCTGTTTCTATAGTATTTGCCGCCGCCGTTCTGCTGCTGTTTTTCAGGGATTTTGTTTTCGGAAAGCTCATTGCGGATTACGGAAATATATATTCGGGATATAAATTTTCTCCGAGTACTGATTTTAAGCTGATAATGCGTTATTTCGGATTAATATTCACGGGACTGCTCGCAGTTTGCTCCGTTGTAATCGGAGTGAGAAAAAAAGAAACGCGTACGGTATTTATGTGGATACAGATATTTGTGTGTTTATTTATGTTTATGTCAACGCAGACGCATGGTCAGCAGCATTTGCTTTTGTATATTCCGTCGCTTATTATGCTGACGCTTATTATGATAAAGTATATCTCAAAGGAATGGATGCTTATCGGTATATCGCTGCTGGCGGTCGCGCACACGATAAACGTATATATTCCGCGCGTACAGCCTACGAACATACAGGATATAACGCACGCGGCGCTTATACCGGATTTTTCAATCCGTCCGATGCAGCGCGACGATACAGAAGAAATACTCGAGCTTAAACAAAAGCTCGATATGACCGTTTATGAGGGTGACACAATGGGAGTTCTCGCATCCTCATTCGCGTTAAACGAGGATATATTGAGGAACGTCGAGCCGTCGCTCGGTGAAACGCCGATACGCGGCGACTATATAGCGTCGCTTCCGCAGGTGGATTCGCGCGACAGGGATTTGTCGAATCTTTATAAGGTAAATTATATCCTCGCGGCGTTTCCGGCGCAGACGCATCTTGCCGAAGGAAGCCAGACGGTTATTGAGGAAGCCGTAAAAAGCTTTGAGGAAGGTAGCGATATCGCGACTGCGTATGAGGAGGCGCCGGAATGCGAAACGGTTATAAACGGCGTTACGCTGAAGCTGTTTCACCGCGTGAGAGATGAATATAAAAATGATATAGACGCGTTTGAATCGAGACTGTATAAGTAATAGTCCGACAATCTTATCGCAACGTCGAAATACATCCGATTTCAACTTTGGATCGCAACGGCGCAAACCTTTAATCTGAAATTTCAGCCGGTTAAAATAGTGTCGCATTAGTATTGACATATCTGCAAAAGGATGTTATAATAATTCATATAGGATAACTATGAATAGCGTATAGCCGAGGAGATAAAAATGTATGAGAATATCGACAAAGGGAAGATATGCAATACTCTTAATGCTTGACATAGCGCAGCATTCTAACGGAGAAAATATATCCTTAAAGAATGTTTCGGAAAGGCAGAATATATCTCTTAAATATCTTGAACAGATTGTTAATATGCTGTGTAAGGCGGGATTTTTAAGGAGTCAGCGGGGAGCGCAGGGCGGATACAAAATGCTCCGTAAACCTGAGGAATACACCATAGGAGATATTTTAAGAGTTACGGAGGGTGAAATGGCGCCGGTTTCGTGCTTGGAGGACGAGGTAAACCAATGTCCGAGAGCGAGTAAATGTCCTACTATTAAATTTTGGACGGGACTGTATAATACAATAAACGATTATTTGGACGGGACTACTATTGCAGACCTTATGAAAGACGCAGAGGAAAATAATGACAATTTTTGTTATTATATTTAGGAGGAACCGATGTGAAAAATCCGCTTAGTTATCAGTCGACAGAGTACGACTGCGGACCGACTACAATTATAAATGCAATAAGATTTCTTTTTAACAGAGAAGAAATACCTCCGGAGCTTGTCAAAACAATTACGCTTTATTGTCTTGACGGATATAATGAAAACGGCGAAGCGGGGAAGAGCGGCACTACGGCAACGGCGATGGTATTCATATCAAATTGGCTTAATCAGTTCGGAAAAATTAAGGGATTTCCTATTTACACTTCCATTCTTGAGAGCGAGAAAATTTATATAGGTCAGAACAGCGATATTGTCGGATGTCTGCAGCAGGGCGGGGCAGTTATTGTTAAGGTTATGCTTGACGGAGGTCATTATGTATTGATGACGGACGTCGACGATAATTATATATATCTTTTCGACCCGTATTATTGCGAAGGTGAATTCGGAGAGGGAATAGACGTCATAAAAGACGCTCCCGCAAAAATGAACAGACGCGTCAAGAGGAATTTATTCAACGACCAAAGTCAGACCGATTACGCCTTTGGAGCGGCTGATTTAAGGGAATGCATGCTGATGTATAATACAAATACGCGTAAGACGATTGATACGATTGAATACATAATATAGAGTAATAGACTGTATCAAAATACCGCTCAAGAATATCGCAAAAAATCTCTTGAAAAATGACTTTTCAGTCGCATAATCAAGAGATTTTTTGCGTTTTTTATTTTTTGCGTCTACAAAATATCGACTGCTTCAACGGATAAAACCGTACCTGTTATTTTTATATAAAGAAATTTATAATAAATGCGTATTATTCGCACAGCGACTCAAGCTTTTGCGATACCATGGGTATATAAAACTCTTCGCAGCACTGAACGTTCGGGTGCGAACCGTTTCCGTCTATAATGTACTTGGACATTTGCGCCGGATCTCTTGTATCAAGGTCGCAGTCTTTAAACATATCTACAACCTCGGCGTCCCACTCCTCGCACATCCGAACTATCAAATCATGCAGGGTAGTCTGTATATCAAAATCTCTCGCGCCTGATTTATGAATAGTTACAAATACCGGTTTGCTGTCAGGCCATTTCTGTTTCATTGTATAAAGAATTTCCTCAAACGCGCCGCAGAAGGTGGTATTATCAAACTCGGTTGCCGTACCGCCCTGAATTTCGCCTAAAATCTTAGTCACATCAGGGTTGCCGCCGGAGCTGTTAAAGCTGTCGGTATCCGCCGAACCGTACGCATCGTTTGTGTATCCGTCAAAAACAATAAAGTCGGGAGCGGCGGCGGGAGCGTTATTAATCTGCGTTATAATATCATTACTGCTTTTTATCACCGTAGCGCCGTTTTTTGCGTACTGACCGAGCTTCATACCGTATTTATTTGATATAAGAGGCATAAACGCGGTCGCCGGTGTTTTGTGTCCATATACGATACTGTCGCCGAACGCGTAAACCGTTTTTCCGTTAAGTACGCTTTCCTCCGCCGGAGTACCGTCGCCGGTTACTGTAATTTTCAAATTGTCAAGGCACACCGTGCCGTTGCCGCTCGCGCCTCTTGTATAGAATTCAATGATAGGTGACACATTTTATAAAATAATTCCGTCAATGAT
>CAYRSG010000011.1:0-41433 GCA_964426905.1 uncultured Clostridium sp.
AGTACAAAAAATTCAAATGGAGCCGGTTTGAAACTGCTCCATTTTTGCAAAAAAACATACTGTCTTATCGCACACGCCCATATTGTCCGTAGTTTTTTTATTCCGTTATATGAGGATAATACGTTAGGATGCGATAATCGCGTTACCTGCGCGGAAGCCGCCGCGATAGCCGGCGGAGCGCTTGACGCAAACGGTTTTTCGGCGCGCGAGAGAAAAAATCATGGCTGTCTTGACAGCTGACAAGATAAGTGATATACTGAGAAAAAATACATAAAAGGGGGCAAACGGTATGGAAGAGCTCGCAAAAGAAATAGAACGGCTGAAAAAGGAGAAAAACGCGGTTATTCTCGCGCATTACTACGTTAACGACGAGGTGCAGGAGATAGCCGATTATATAGGGGATTCGTATTATCTTGCCAAAATTGCGGGAAAATGCGAGGCTGACACAATAGTATTCTGCGGAGTGTCGTTTATGGGAGAGAGCGCGAAGATTTTAAACCCCGATAAAACGGTATTAATGCCGGATATGTCGGCGGACTGTCCTATGGCGCATATGGCGGATACTGAAAAAATTGAGGAAATGCGCTCACAGTATGAGGATTTAGCCGTTGTCTGTTACATAAACTCGACCGCGGAGCTGAAATGTCACAGCGATGTGTGCGTAACGTCGTCAAACGCGGTAAAGATAGTTAAATCGCTTCCGAATAAAAATATATTCTTTATTCCGGACGAAAATCTCGGAAGATATGTCGCGGAACAGGTCCCTGAAAAGAACATTATTTTTAATAACGGTTTCTGTCATGTGCATGTATCTGTAACTGCGGACAATGTTAAGGCGATAAAAGAAAAATATCCGGACGCGCTCGTGCTTGCGCATCCGGAATGTAAGCGGGAGGTACTGGCTCTGTCGGATTATATCGGAAGCACCTCCGGAATAATCGGCTATGCCTCGCGAAGCGAGAACAAAGAATTTATTATATGTACGGAATCCGGCGTCGGATACGAGCTGAGGACAAAGAATCCCGATAAAAAATTCTATTTTGCGGGAACAAAGCATTTTTGCCCGAATATGAAGCTGAATACTGTCGGGAAGGTATATCATGTTTTAAAGACAGGCGAAAACGCGGTTGAGGTAAGCGAAGAAAAGCGGATGAAGGCGCTTGCGCCCCTTAACAGGATGCTTGAGATAGCGCAGTGATTAAGGAGAATAACATGAAAACAGACATAGTCATTGCGGGATGCGGAGTGGGAGGACTCTACTGCGCCCTGAATCTCCCGCGTGATAAGAGGATAATAATAGTAACGAAGGACAGCGCCGACAGGAGCGATTCGTTTCTCGCGCAGGGAGGTATATGCGTTCTGAAAAGCGAAGAGGACTACGACAGCTATTTCGAGGACACAATGCGCGCGGGGCATTATGAAAATAAAAAAGAGTCGGTGGATATAATGATACGCTCGTCGCGCGGAGTCATAAACGACCTCGTCGGATACGGAGTGCGGTTTGAGAAGAAGAACGGCGAGTTTGTCTACACAAAGGAAGGCGCTCACTCTACTCCGAGAATTCTGTTTCATGAGGATGCGACGGGAAAAGAAATAACGTCGCATCTGCTTGACGCGGTAAGAAAGCTTGAGAATGTAACGCTTATCGAGCATTTTACAATGACGGATATTATAGAGGAGGACAATGAGTGCTTTGGTATAATAGGTCATTACGAGAACGGCGAGTATACCGATATACAAGCTGATTATACAGCGCTTGCTACAGGCGGAATCGGCGGACTCTATAAACACTCGACAAATTACAGGCATCTTACCGGCGACTCGCTTGCAATTGCGTTAAATCACGGAATAAAGCTTAAAAATATTGATTACATACAAATTCATCCGACTACGCTTTATTCTGCAAAAAAGGGCCGTCGCTTCCTCATATCGGAATCGGTAAGAGGAGAGGGAGCCGTTCTCTTTAACTCGCATATGCAGAGGTTTGTGGACGAGCTTCTGCCGAGAGACGTTGTCGCTAAGGCGATATATGATGAAATGAAGAAGGATAACAAGCCGTATGTATGGCTTTCGATGAAGCCGATACCGACGGATATAATAAAGAGCCATTTTCCGAATATATATAAGCATTGTCTTGAGGAAGGATATGACGTTACGAAGGAGTGTATTCCGGTCGTGCCGGCGCAGCATTACTTCATGGGCGGCATTGACGTTGACAGGTACAGCATGACGTCGATGGACAGGCTGTATGCCGTGGGCGAGACGGCGTGCAACGGCGTACACGGCAAAAACCGTCTCGCGAGCAATTCGCTTCTTGAAAGTCTTGTGTTCGCGAAACGCGCGGCAGGGCATATGACAGAGAATTACTCGTCTGTTCATCAGAGAAAGATTGCCGTAAACAAGAGCAATTACAAAAATTATGAGGAAAAATATAAAAAGGCTGTTCTTGCCGAGATAGAAAAGGAGAAAAAGAATCATGAATAATATAACTATGGCGCTTAGCGCCGACGAGCTGATTTTAAGCGCGCTCAAAGAGGACATAACGAGCGAGGACATTACTACCAATTCGGTAATGCGAAAACATAAAACGGGCGAGGTTGACCTTATATGCAAGCAGGACGGAGTTATCGCCGGACTTGATGTGTTTAAGAGAGTGTTTGAGCTTCTTGATAATAATACCGAGGCTGCGTTTACCGTTAAGGACGGAGATACCGTTAAAAACGGCGATAAGATAGGTTATGTAAGAGGCGATATACGCGCGCTGCTTTCGGGAGAAAGAACGGCTTTGAATTTTCTCCAGCGAATGAGCGGAATAGCGACATATACGCGCTCGATAGCCGAGCTTTTAAAGGGAAGCAAAACCAAACTGCTTGACACAAGAAAGACAACTCCGAATATGCGCGTGTTTGAGAAGTACGCCGTAAAGGTCGGCGGAGGATATAATCACCGCTATAATCTGAGCGACGGAATACTTTTGAAGGACAATCATATAGGCGCCGCGGGCGGAGTTAAGGAAGCCGTGAAAATGGCGAAGGAATATGCGCCGTTTGTAAGAAAAATAGAAATTGAGGTTGAAAACCTCGATATGCTCCGTGAAGCGCTTGAAGCGGGAGCGGATATTATAATGCTTGACAATATGAGCGTTGAGGATATGAAGGAAGCGGTAAGGCTGACGGACGGAAAAGCCGAAACGGAGTGCAGCGGAAATGTTACGAGAGAGAACGCCGCAAGGCTTGTCGATATAGGCGTGGACTATATTTCCAGCGGCGCGCTTACTCATTCCGCGCCGATTATGGATTTGTCGCTAAAAAATCTTCATGCGGTGTGAAAGAGGTAGATAAAATGAACGCAGTCGAAAGACGTGAGAAAATTGTAAAGCTGATTTCGGCGGACGCCGAGCCGGTGTCCGGCAGCGCGCTATCGAAGAAGCTGGAGGTATCGCGGCAGGTTATCGTGCAGGATATAGCACTTTTAAAGGCGGCGGGATATGAAATTCTGTCCACCAACAAGGGATATATTATAAACGAACCCGACGTGTGCACGAGAATTTTTAAGGTGCATCATACGAACGAGCAGACGGAGGATGAGCTGAATACGATTGTTGATATAGGAGGCGCTGTGGTTGATGTGTTTGTGTGGCACCGTGTTTACGGCAAAATCAAGGCAAATCTGAATATTTCATCAAGACGCAATGTAGCTCAGTGTATTGAGGGACTAAAGAGCGGGAAATCTACGCCGCTTATGAATATAACGTCGGGATATCACTACCACACGGTAAGAGCCGACAGCGAAGAGGTTCTTGATTTGATAGAAAAGGCGCTCGGAGAAAAAAATTATCTCGCTCCTGAAATTTAATTGTATTTACCATCGTTTTTTGGTTATGCTAAAGTAAAAGATAACCGAGGAGGGAAACATGATGCGCCATAGGGAAATAAAAATTACAACCTATGACCGCTTGCTTAGGTCGTGGGAAAATTCGATGGAAACGGCGCGTGATTTTCAGAATTACGCGGACATTACGGATGATAATGAAAAGGCGAAAAAGGCGTTTTATGAGTTTGCCGAAACTGCGTGCAAGCAGGCTTCCGAGCTTAGAGACATGCTTTTGGAGTATAATAATCAATAACCGCCGGAACGGTTTAAGGGACTGTAAAAATACGCGGACAGTTTAACGCCGCTTTTTTGCAGTCTCTTTTTCTTTTTTTAACATAACCGCGGCGCAGAGAAGACACAGGAACGCCATGACTGACGCTGTAACCGTTTCAAACGCTGAAACAGCCGTAAACGAGCGGCTCATCGACGGCTCAAACACAGCGGAGGTTATCGGATATACTTTCAGATATAACGCCATACAAAGTCCCGCGATAATACCGTGAAGAAATTTCCCGATTATATACGGCGCAAGGCTGAGACGGTATTTCGATATAACCGCCATTACCTGCGCGTGGACGCTTATTCCGGCGAAGCCGACGATAACGGATGTAAGAATGAGTTTTTGCGCCGTATTGATTGAAAGCCGCGATATTTTTACCGTGCCGGTAACGAATTCCAAAAGTCCGGACGCAACGGCGGACATTAATCCGTTCAGCGGAAGAAGGTCAAGCAGAAGTCTCGCGATAACCGAGAAAAACAGAACCGCTCCGCATACAGTCATGATATTTCTGATTCCGTTTTGCAGTGAAATATCGAATATTTCTCCGATGCTCCGCTCCGGCGCGCTCATCCGTGTTTTCGGCGCGCTGTGCTTGTTTCCGCCGTAAAATCGGAAAATAAATCCGACTGCGAGAGCGGCGGCTATATGTGAAACATACATTGCGATCCCGCAGCGGATATCCGAGTATATCGCGATTCCGACAGACCCTAGAATGAACAAAGGCCCCGAATTGTTGCAGAAAGCCAAAAGTCTTTCAGCTTCTGTTTTTGAAAGGTAGTTATTTGCATAAAGTTCTCCGGCAGTGACAGCTCCGAGCGGATAACCGCTTACAATGCCGAGGATAAACGCACCGCTTCCGGCGGGAGCGACATGGAAAAGAGGATACATACAAAACCGAAAGGCCTTTGCGAGAAGCTCGCAGAAGCCGGAGTATATCAGTATTCCCGAGCATATAAAGAACGGAAACAGCGAAGGAACTATCATCTCAAAGCAGATATTAAGCGCGTCGGAGGCGTAAATAATCGCGTTTGACGCGTCCTTTACAAGAAGAATGACGGCGCCCGCGGCAAACATATAAACCAATATTTTTTTCAGCTTCATTTTATAATCTCCCGTTGATTTATTTAATATAACCGGGCTGCCGGCAAAACGACGGCGGCAGTCTGATATAATATATGATTGTTTTTTTGTACTTAAAACAGTTTTGTAATCATAAATTATATTCAGGAGCTGATGTAGATGAAAAAAAGCATATCGGAAGCGGTTTCCGACGCGTGGGGAGCGCCGAAGGACGTTATTATGAATTTACCCCGTCTTACGATATCGGGCGACAGGGAAATATATATAGAAGGACATAAAGGAATTATAGAATACACCGTCTCGCGCATACGCGTTTCTACCGCAATGGGAATAATAAGCGTAAGCGGAAAGAATTTGAATATAGCGGTTATACGTCCGGAGGATATACTTGTTAACGGCGTTTTTACGAAAATCGAGTACGAAATTTGAAACGGGAGTAAAAAATGTTCAAGAAGTTCTTTAAATTTCTGCGCGGATATGTTATAATAGAAATATCAGGTAAGGGCGCGGAAAGATTTTTGAATATATGCCTGAGACGCGGAATAGAAGTATGGAATACAAATCCGTGCGAAAACGGCGTTTGGCTCAGCATGTCAAAGAGCGATTTTCACCGTATACGCGCCGTTGCGCGAAAGTGCGGCGTAAGCGTGAAGATAAAGGAAAAACGCGGACTGTTTAGATTAATCGCGCTTTATAAAAACAGATATGTTTTTGTTATCGCCGCGGCGATGTGCGCGATTTTGTTCGCGGTTTTGTCACAGTTTATATGGCTGGTGGAGATAAACGGAGTCGAGAAAAGCGATATAGAAAGCATAACGGCGCTTCTTGACGAAATAGGGGTAAAGCGGGGCGCTTTGAAGAAATCGCTTCCCGAAGGAATGGAAATGAAAAGAGCGATTGTCGGCAATACCGATTCAATTGCGTGGGCGTGGGTATATATTGAGGGCGTAAAGGCGAGAGTAGAGATATACGAGCAGACGCTGCCGCCGAACGTAATAGACAAGGATACGCCGTGCGACATTGTTTCTTCCTGCGACGGCGTTATAAAACATCTGATTGTAAAGGGCGGAGAGGAAAAGGTCAGAGAGGGCGACGCCGTAAGGGCGGGCGATATAATAGCGTCGGGAAAAGTCGCCGTGTATAAGGAAGGCTATCCCGAGGAATACATATATGTTCACTCAATAGCCTCCGCTGAAGCGTATACGACGCACAGGAAATCGGGAGATTACAAGACATATTATGAATCGAGAACGCCTACGGGAAAACGCCAAACCCGATATTCGGTTGAATTTATGGGGAAGCTTTTTTCGCTTCCGGCGAAAAAAATCCCGTATGAGGAATATAACGTTTCGGAAAAACGCCATGAACTGTATATCCCGTTTTTCGGATATTCGGGTATAGCTTTGTGTGAACTGCGAGCCGACGAGGTTGCTGTAAGCCGTGAACCGTTAAGCGTTAAAACGGCTGTGGAATTCGCCAAAAACGATTTGGAGGAGAAGATTGCCGGCGAGCTTATGGCGGGAAGCGTGCTGGAGGATGAAAATATTGAATATGACATAAAGGATAATGAAACAATAAACGTGACTCTTGAAATGAATTTCACGGAAAATATAGCGGTACAGCAGCCGCTCTCGGAGCAGGGCGAAGATAAAGGAGAGGAAGTATTTGATAAACAGGCAGATAGAGGTGCCGCAGGAGATTGATTTGTCATCCCTGTTCGGCAAATTTGACGAGAACGTAAGGATGCTTGAAAAAGCTCTTTCGGTAAATATCGCGCAGCGAGACAACGCTTTGAGGATTACGGGAGAGGAGGACAGTGTTGACAAGGCGGATCAGGTGATAAATCTGCTTATGCAGATAATAGAACGCGGAGAAAATATAGACCGGCAAAAGATGCTTTACGCGATAACAATGGCGCAGGAAAACGGCGGCATAGATATTAAGATGATGGGCGACGACTGTATCGCCGTAAGCGCGAAGGGTCATCCGATAAAAACAAAAACGCTCGGGCAAAAAAAGTACGTTGACGCGATTGACAATAATACAATTGTATTCGGAATAGGTCCCGCCGGAACGGGAAAAACCTATCTTGCCGTTGCGAAAGCCGTGACGGCTCTGCGCTCAAAGGAGGTAAGCAGAATAATCCTTACCAGACCCGCTGTAGAGGCGGGAGAGAAGCTTGGCTTTCTGCCCGGCGATTTGCAGAATAAGGTCGACCCCTATCTCAGACCGCTTTATGACGGAATGTACGAGATGCTCGGCGGCGAGGGTTTCCTGCGCTATCAGGAGAAGGGAGTTATAGAGGTTGCTCCGCTCGCCTATATGCGAGGAAGAACGCTTGACAACGCTTTTATAATTCTTGACGAGGCGCAAAATACAACGCCCGAGCAGATGAAGATGTTTCTCACGCGAATAGGATTCGGCTCAAAGGCTATAGTGACGGGAGATATAACGCAGATAGACCTTCCCGGCGAGAAACGCTCCGGACTAAAGGAGGCCGCTAAAATACTTAAAAATATAGAGGATATAGCGTTCTGCGTCTTTACGGAAAAGGATGTTGTGCGTCATCCGCTTGTACAGCAGATAATAAAGGCGTACGCGAAATATGACGAGGAACAGGAAAGAAGAAGGAACAAGAGGAAAACAAATGGTTGACATAATACTGGAGAACGAGCAGGACAAAGAGGAGATTACTCCCGAAATCGAAAAGGCGATAAAGGATGTGTGCGAAGCCGTAATGAATGAGGAGGAGTGCG
Source organism: uncultured Clostridium sp. (assembly GCA_964426905.1). Taxonomy (GTDB): domain Bacteria; phylum Bacillota; class Clostridia; order UBA1381; family UBA1381; genus Hominilimicola. The sequence continues at coordinate 7,990 of CAYRSG010000011.1, forward strand.
ATTTTGACGCTCAGATAAGCGTAACGCTCGTTGACAATGAAGCGATAAGGGCTATTAATGCGGAGCAGAGAAATATAGACGGCGCGACGGACGTTCTGTCTTTTCCCATGCTTGAATTTGACGAGAGCGGAAACGCCGACGGCGAGTATGACATGGACGGAGAATACGTAGTTCTCGGCGATATTGTGATATCTATGGAAATGGCGAGAACTCAGTCGGAAGAGTATGGACACAGCTTTAAAAGAGAAGTCGCTTTTTTAACGGCGCACTCGATGCTGCATCTTTTGGGCTATGACCACGCGGACGATAAAGAAGGCGAGAGGATAATGTGCGAAAAACAGGAAAAGGTTCTTACCTCTCTGGGAATAACAAGAGATTAAAATAATTTTTGAAAGGAATTTATATGAAGACTAAAAGTTTGAAATCGAATAAAAGTTTTAAATCGGGATTTGCGGCGATAATCGGTATGCCTAATGTTGGAAAATCAACGCTTTTAAATGCGATTGTGGGGCAGAAAATCGCGATAATATCGGATAAACCCCAGACGACAAGAAATAAAATACTTGCGATTTATTCAACGGATGAGGAGCAGATAATATTTACGGACACACCGGGAATACACAAGCCTCATAATAAGCTAGGCGAATATATGGTAAACGTCGCAAACGAGAGCATGGGAGATACCGACGTGCTGCTCTTTGTCGTAGACGCGAGCAGGAAAATACAGAGCGTCGAGCGTGAAATCGCAAAAAATATATCAAAAACAGGACTTCCGTGTATATTGGTTTTAAACAAGGTAGACCTTATGAAAAAGGAAGAACTTCTGCCGATGATAGCGGACTATGCGAGTATGTACGAATTCGCGTCGATAGTTCCGATAAGCGCGAAAAATAACGACGGAGTCGACATTCTCATACATGATATCGAGGATTATCTTGAGGAGGGACCGGAGTTTTACGATTCGGATATGGTGACCGACCAGCCCGAAAAGCAGATAGCGGCGGAAATTATCCGTGAAAAGCTCCTGTGGCTTTTGGATAAGGAGGTTCCGCACGGAATCGCTATTGAGATAACTAAAATGCAGGAGAAGCCTAAGATAACAAATATTTATGCTACGATTTACTGCGAGAAGGCGTCGCATAAGGGAATAATTATCGGTAAAAACGGAGATATGCTCAAAAAAATCGGGACTATGGCAAGAGGCGATATAGAGAAAATGCTTGATAAAAAGGTCTATCTCGAGCTTTGGGTAAAGGTTAAATCAGACTGGAGAAACAGTGAATTTCTGATAAAGAATTTCGGCTACGCCAACGAATAGAAAATAGTGTCAGTATAACCGCTGAAAAAATGAAAAACATAAGTGTGTGCAATCAAGTTTTTTTCGGAGGGTATCACAATGATTGAACTAAACAGGCTTTCGTGGGAAGCTTTTACGAGGACGGGAAATATAGACGCGTATCTTTTATATAAATCCATAAACGATACTGAAACCCGGGAGGATAAGGACGATACATGGCGCAAATCAGAGCAAGAGGCATTATCATAAAGCAGTCCGATTACGGCGAGGGACACAGGATGCTTAGTATTTTCACTGAGGAATACGGCATTATAAAGGCGGTAAGCTACGGCGTTAAAAAGTCGAAGAGCAAGGCGGCGGCTTCGAGCCAGTTCCTGTGCTACGGCGATTTCGAGCTGTACAAGGGCGTAAACAGGGATATCATGAGCGTAAATTCTATTGATACGATAGACGGGTTTTATCCCGTGAGCGAGGATATAAAGAAGCTGTCGCTGTGCGTGTACATGGCGGATATAACCTACAGCGTTCTCGGTATGAATAATCCCGACGAAAGACTCCTAAATCTGTTTTTAAACAGCGTGTACGCGCTCTCTTACAGAAATGAGGATATATTGAAAATAAAAACGGTGTATGAGCTGAAGCTTATGTGCGCGGGAGGCTACGCGCCGTCGATGCACGAATGCGCTTCGTGCGGAAGCGGCGGCGTTTTCGCTTTCGACCTTTTAAAGGGAGGCATGGTATGCCGAAACTGCGGCGGCAAATATATCGTTAAGATTGATAAAAACCTGTACCGAGCCATTGACTTTATAGTGTCGGGAGAGGATAAGAAAATGCTTTCGTTTAAGGCGGGCGGGGAGCTTTTAAAAAAGCTCGGCAGCCTTACGGAGCGTTACGTCGCGCTGCAGCTTGACCAAAGCTTTCCGAGTCTCGATTATTTTAAAGCCTTGCCGGATATGTGATTAGTCAGTTTACATAAAATTAGCGTGAAAAAACACCGATAATCGCCTCTTTTTGGTTAAAATAGATAAAACATCAAAAAAAAAATAAAAAAACTTGCAATTATCTCCGCGTTGGTGTATAATGTTACGGTATTATAGATTAAAATTCGTGGAGGTGTAAAAAATGCCAAACATCAAATCGGCTAAAAAGAGAGTTAAGGTTATCGAAAAGAAGACTCTTATCAACATGTCGCACAAGACAGCTCTTAAAACCGCTATAAAGAAGTTTGAGACGGCTGTAGCCGAGGGCGACAAGGAAAATGCGAAGCTTCTTTTCAACGAGGCTTCAAAAAAGCTTGATCAGGGCGTAAGTCAGGGTATTCTTCATAAGAATAACGCCGCGAGGAAAAAGTCGCAGCTTGCTCTTAAGCTTGCCAAATTGGCGTAAAACTCTAATGAACTGTAAAAAGTTTCTGAAATGCAAAAAGGATCTCAGCGCATGAGGTCCTTTTTTCAGCGGCAATATTTAGTATGAACAGTTTGTCCGTAACCGGCAAATATATCGGCGATACAGTTTCGCGGCTAACGCGCATTCTGAAGCGGTTACGAGCGTTTAATGCAAAAAACAAAACCGCCGCCCAACCCGGCGACGGTTTTGACAAGAATTATTTACCGCGAGGAAAATCAAACAAAAAAATATTAGCAATAATAAAGAATTGTAAAGATGTTTCCGAAGCGGTTGAGAAAATACAAACCCTATTGATTAAATAGGGCAAAAGCAAAAGGCGGCATAAGACGCCAAGAACAGTATACGGACTGCAGCTTGCCGCCTGTACCACTGTCTGAATTATAACATCGGCAAGCGAAAAAGTCAATATAAAAAAATAAAAACAGAAAAATTTTCACCGGCTCGGCGATAAAAGAGCGATCGAGCAAAACATACTCGCCATATTCCGCAAAATCGAGGGCGGCTGCTTGACTCGCGCTTAAATGTATGATATACTTTAAACGCAACCAAAACAAACGACATAGGCAAGCAATAGCCGGAAAGGGGTAAACAATGGACGAAGAAATGAGGCAAGCAGAAATAGCAAGAGAAGAAACAGAACAAAAAATGATTTACAAATTCCTTCTGCTAATCAAGGAAAGTCAAGACGTTAAAGAGCTTGAAGGAAAAGTTAAAGCCCTATTAATTAAATAGGGCAACGAAAAAAGGCGGCATAAGCCGCCAAGAACAGTAACGGACGACCGCTTGCCGCCGCCCGTATCACTGCTTAAATTATAACATCGGCAAGCGAAAAAGTCAATACAAAAAATTAAAATAAATAAACGTTTTTACGTCTGTTTTACCTTACCATTTCATCCTGTTTTCCCGTCGCCTTGTGCGATTTGATTACCGACTCGACCTCGTCGAGAGAGCTTATCGACATATCGCCGGAAACCGTGTTTTTAATCGCGCTCAACGCGTTGCCGACGGACATCGCGCGTTCGATACCGCCGTCGGACAGTATACCGTAGAGAACGCCGGCGACATAAGCGTCTCCGCTTCCTACACGGTCTATAACTTCGATATTTTCATATTGCGGTTCCTCGTAGAATTTGCCGTTATAATAAATTCTTGAGCCGAAATTATGTCTGGTGGGACTTACCGCCTCGCGTTTCGTCGTAGCGACAATTTTACAGCCGTACGTATCGGCATATCCCTTCATAATCTCGTCAAGCGTGCCTGTGCGCCGCAGCATTCTTCTTGAGGTTTCTTCGGATACGAAAAGAATATCGACGAGCGGGAATATTTTTTCGATAACCGCTTTTGCCTCTTCCTCGCTCCAGAGCGTGGCTCTGTAGTTTACGTCGAACGATATCGCGACGCCGTTCTTCTTCATCAGCTTAATCATAGCCAGAGCCGTTTCGCGCAGGTTCGGGTCAAGCGCGAGAGAAATCGAGCTTATATGGAATACGCGCGTTTTCTCGTAAATATCGTCGGAAATTTCCGAGAGCTTAAGAGAGCATACCGACGCGCCGGAGCGGTCGTACACAACGGCTGACTTTCGCGGATAAACACCGCTTTCGTAGTAATATACGCCAAGTCTCTTGCTGTCGCTCGTATCCCAGACGACATAGTCGTCGCTGACGTTGCCGTAGCGTATTCGTCTGGCGATAAAGTGTCCCATTTTGTTTTTGGGAAGTTTTGTGACAACCGCTGCTCTTATACCGAGACTTGCCGCGCCTGAAGCAACGTTAAACTCTGAGCCGCCGCAGTTTTTCTCAAATGTTTCGCTTTGAGAAATCTTTTCCTTGTTGGGAGGCGAGAGCCTGAGCATAACCTCGCCGAAGCTTATCAGGTCAAATTCCGCGCTTTTCTTTATAAAATCCATAATAAAACCCCCTTTTAATCTGAAAAAATTGTCTTTTTTATTTAATTGTACCACATATTCCGCTTTTATTCAATGAAAATTTGTAAAAAATCGCTTAAAATTTTGTATTTTTTATTTCGACAGAATATTGGAAATCAGTTAAAAACAGGGATAAAAAAAGTCTGTACAAATATGACGAAATATGATATAATTATTGACATATAATTAACGAGGGGTTATGAACAAATGAACGATAATATAAAAAGGGCGCCCTCTGTCGTTGTCAAACGTCTTCCGAGATATTACAGGTACCTCGGGGAGCTGCTCAAGCAGGACGTAAAGCGCGTTTCATCAAACGCGCTCAGCGTTAAAATGAATGTGACGGCGTCGCAGATAAGGCAGGATTTCAATTACTTCGGAGGTTTCGGGCAGCAGGGTTACGGATATAATGTCGAACATCTTTACGAAGAAATAGGCGAGATACTGGGTCTTAACGACGGTTATACGACGGTTATAGTAGGCGCCGGTAATCTTGGCAGAGCGCTTGCAAGCCATGATTATTTTGAAAAGCGCGGCTTCAAGCTCGTCGGAATATTTGACGTCGACCCAAAGGTCATCGGTACCGTCATAAACGGCGTAGAGGTCATGTCGTCGGATACGCTTGAGGATTTCCTCGGCGCGCGCAGAGTCGATATAGGAATCCTTACCGTGCCTAAGGCGGCTGTTGTTGAAACGGCTGAAAGGCTGGTAAAATGCGGAGTAAAGGGACTGATGAACTTTTCTTACACGGAACTGAAATTCGATAAGGAAGTGGCGGTTGAAAACGTGCATCTGTCCGACCCGCTTATGACTCTGTCATATAAAATAAAGCAAAATAAAAATCAAGGTTAGGAAGTTGAGACTATGAGAGTAATCGCGTTTGTCGGTCCGAGCGGAACCGGAAAAAGCTACAGAAGCATTATGACGTCTCAGCGGTACGGCGCCGACGCTATCATAGACGACGGACTGCTTATTTCTCACGGAAAGGTTATAGCCGGTTCGTCCGCGAAGAAGGAACCCACGAAAATCGCATCGGTGAAGCACGCGCTTTTTATGCGTTCTTATCAGGTTTCGGAAGCGAGAAAAGCGCTGAAAAAATACGATATACAGTGTCTTATGATTTTGGGTACTTCGGACGGTATGGTAAATAAAATAGCTAAAAATCTCGGTATCGGAGAGATTGAGAAAACAATCAGAATCGAGGACGTCGCTACAAGGGAAGAAATGAATATGGCGCTGAGGATGCGCACGGCGGAAGGAAAGCATGTTATTCCGGTGCCGACCTTTGAAATAAAGAAGGAGTTTTCAGGATTTTTCCTGCATCCGTTACGCAGATTTCAGAAAAATCTCGATACGGAAGTACCGTCCGCCGAAGCCGACAAATCGATCGTCCGTCCGACGTTCAGCTACATGGGCGATTACATTATATCCGATAACGTAATAAACGAGATAGCGATACATGAAGCAAATAAAGTTGAGGGACTTGAAAAGGTTCAGAATATAAATGTGCGAAAGACGGGTCACGGTATACATATCGACATGACGGTTGTGTTAAAATACGGCTGTGAAATATTCGGCGTATGCAAAAAAATACAGCTGGCTATCAAAAATAATGTCGAGACGTATACTTCAGTAAACGTCAGACGTATAAATATACTTGTAAAAAATCTGAAGAAATAATAACAGACAGAAGGGAAGCCGTATGGATAAATTTGAACTTGTTTCGGAGTTTACTCCTCAAGGCGACCAGCCGGAGGCGATCGATACTCTTGTAAAAGGCATAGAAAACGGCGAAAAATTTCAGACGCTTCTGGGCGTAACCGGCAGCGGAAAAACCTTCACCATAGCTAACGTCATAGCGAAGGTGAACAAACCGACGATCGTGCTTGCTCACAATAAAACTCTCGCGGCTCAGCTTTGCAGCGAGTTTCGGGAATTTTTCCCGAATAACTGCGTCGAGTTTTTCGTGTCGTATTATGATTATTATCAGCCCGAGGCGTATATTCCTCAGACGGATACGTTTATTGAGAAAAACGCTATGACAAACGAGGAAATAGATAAGCTCCGCCACAGCGCCACATTCGCGCTGCTTGAGCGCAAGGACGTAATAATAGTCGCGAGCGTGTCGTGTATATACGGCTTGGGCGATCCGGAGGATTATAAAAATCTGATGCTGTCGCTCAGGGTCGGCATGGAAAAAGACAGGGACGAGCTTTTGAAAAAGCTCGTGTCAATGCAATATGAGCGCAACGACGTCAACTTTGTCAGAAACAAATTCCGCGTAAGAGGCGACGTGATTGAGATATTTCCGTCGAACAACGGTGAAAACGCTGTAAGAGTTGAGTTTTTCGGCGATGAAATAGACAGAATATGCGAGATAAACGCCGTTACGGGCGAAATAATAGGCGTAAGACAGCACGTTGTTATTTACCCCGCCTCGCACTACGTTACGACAAATGACAAAATGATAGCCGCGCTGTCGGGAATCGAAGCTGAAATGCGCGAGCAGGTGAAGTATTTTAAAGAACGGGACTTGCTTATTGAAGCGCAGCGAATTGAACAGCGTACTATGTACGATTTGGAAATGATGCGGGAGATAGGATTTTGTCAGGGAATAGAAAACTATTCAAGACATATAAGCGGGCGCGCGCCCGGGAGCGCGCCGTTTACGCTTTTAGACTATTTCCCGAAGGATTATCTTATGATAATAGACGAGTCGCACGTTACCGTTCCGCAGGTGCGCGGAATGTACAACGGCGACAGAGCGAGAAAGGAAACCCTTATAAAGTACGGCTTCCGTCTGCCGAGCGCGGCGGACAACAGACCGCTAAAATTCGAGGAGTTTGAACAAAGGCTTAATCAGGTGATTTTCACCAGCGCGACTCCGTCGGATTACGAAAAGGAGCTCTCCGGTATAGTCGCGGAGCAGGTAATACGTCCGACAGGACTGCTCGATCCGGAGGTATTCATAAAGCCTACCGAGGGTCAGATAGACGATTTAATCGGAGAGATAAGGGAGCGTACCGAAAAAGGCTTCCGCACGCTTGTCACAACGCTGACAAAGCGTATGGCGGAGGATTTGACAGACTATCTGACAGGCGTCGGAATAAAGGTTCGTTATATGCACTCGGACATATCGACGCTTGAGCGGACGGAAATTATAAAAGATTTGCGTATGGGTGAGTTTGACGCGCTTGTCGGAATAAATCTTCTCCGAGAGGGGCTTGACATTCCGGAGGTTGCGCTTATAGCGATACTTGACGCTGATAAAGAGGGCTTTTTAAGAAGCGAGACGTCTCTTATTCAGACGATAGGACGCGCCGCGAGAAACAGCGAGGGACAGGTAATAATGTACGCCGATACAATCACAAAATCCATGCGCCGCGCTATTGATGAGACGGAGCGCCGCCGTAAAATTCAGCGGGAATTTAACGAGAAGCACGGAATTGTCCCGAAAACCATCAAAAAGGATATACGCGATATTATCGAATCGCTTAAAAGTCTCGATGACGACGATGTTAATAACGAAAACGAGAATATCATAAATTATGAGAAAGTAATCGCGGAGCTTGAGGCAAAGATGATAAAGGCCGCCGACAACCTTGAGTTTGAGGAGGCCGCCGCTCTTCGCGACAGAATACGGAAATTGAAAAAAGAAATGAGTGAGTAATATGAATTCTGATATAACGGATAAAATAGCGCGCATAATTTCGGAAAATATTCTGACTCCCGTTATTTATATGCTCGAGCATGACGACGCGCTTGATTTTATCTGCTTCTGCGACAGAAATATAACCATGGGAGATATATATGAGACCGAGCGGAGGATAAAAAAAGAAACGGGAAGGTGCGCGGAAATAATTGACATACGCGAATTCGGAGAGGCGGAAAGACTTGAGGTTGTAAACCGCGCGGAGCTCATATATTCGGAGCATCCGCTTATCGAAAAAATTTTCGCGCAGTCCATGGCGGAGGATTTTAAGATAGCCATAGAGGAAAGAAACAGCGTATTGGAAAGGCGCAGGGAGCAGGGAACCTGCTATTTACAATAGAGGGATAACGTGAAAAATAAACGGCGCGTCTTGCGCATTTTCGGAGCTTGAAGCATACTTATACGCCGCCGCTCCTCAAACGCGCGGTCTGCTAGCTTCTTTCTCACGTTATAATTTGCGCCGCCTTGCGGCGGCGAAATGGAGATTAAAATGGAAAAAGATATTATAATTAAAGGCGCGAGAGAGCATAACTTAAAGAATATTGACATAAAAATTCCCAGAGAAAAACTTGTTGTTCTGACGGGACTTTCCGGTTCGGGCAAATCATCTCTCGCGTTTGACACTATTTACGCTGAGGGACAGAGACGCTATGTGGAATCGCTTTCCTCTTATGCAAGAATGTTTCTCGGACAAATGGAAAAACCGGATGTAGATTATATCGAAGGCTTGTCGCCCGCGATAAGCATAGACCAGAAAACAACGTCTAAAAATCCGCGTTCTACAGTCGGTACAGTAACCGAAATTTACGATTATTTGCGTCTTCTGTACGCGAGAATCGGTATACCTCATTGTCCGAAATGCGGCAAGGAGGTAAAGCGTCAGAGCATAGACCAGATAGTCGACGCAGTAATGGCGTTGGGCGAGGGAACGAAGCTTCAAATTCTCGCTCCTGTAGTGAGAGGCAAAAAGGGAGAGCATAAAAAGGTTTTTGAGAACGCAAGAAAAAGCGGCTATGTCAGAGTTAAGGCCGACGGAATACAGTATGATTTGAGCGAGAACATTGAGCTTAACAAAACGCAGAAGCACAATATAGAAATTATAATTGACAGAATTGTCATCAGGGAAAACATAATTCAGAGATTGACCGACTCGCTTGAAACGGCAATAGCGCTTACGGGCGATATCGTCTGGGTGGAGATTATAGGCGGAGAGATAATGTCGTTCAGCCGGAATTTCGCCTGTGACGACTGCGGAATCAGTCTTCAGGAGCTTGCGCCGAGACTGTTTTCGTTTAATAACCCCTATGGCGCGTGTCCTCACTGCGACGGTCTCGGAGCGCTTTCAAAGATTGACCCTGACCTTGTCGTTTCCGACGAGAATCTCAGCCTTATCGAGGGCGCCATAACGGCTACGGGCTGGGCGAATCCGTCAAAAAAGGACTCGATGGCGTATATGTACTATACTGCGCTCGCAAAGCAGTACAAATTTGACGTCAATACGCCGTATAAGGACCTTCCCGACGACATAAAAAAGATTATACTCTACGGAACAGGCGACGTAAAGCTGAAGCTAAATTACGAACGCGGCTACGGAACAGGCTCGTACAGCGCTCCGTTTGAGGGAATTATAACGAATCTGGAAAGACGATATAACGGAAACACTTATGATTATGTAAAAAACGATATTGAACGCTACATCAATGACGTTACCTGCCCAAAGTGTCACGGCGCGAGACTGTCTGACGCCGTGCTTGCCGTAACGGTGAACGGACTTAATATATACGAGTTTACAAGTATGCCGATACGCAAGGAAATGGAGTTTATGAATTCTCTGAAGCTTACCGACCGTGAAATGATGATAGCGGCTCAGGTGGTAAAAGAGATAAAGGCGAGATTGCAATTTCTTTTGGATGTGGGGCTTGATTATCTGACGCTTTCCAGAAGCTCAGGGACTCTTTCCGGCGGCGAGGCGCAGAGAATACGTCTTGCGACGCAGATAGGCTCGGGACTTACGGGAGTGCTTTATATTCTTGACGAGCCGAGTATCGGACTTCATCAGCGCGACAACGACAGGCTTATAGGAACGCTCAAGCATTTACGCGATTTAGGCAATACGGTTATAGTCGTCGAGCATGATATAGACACAATGTACGCCGCCGACTATGTAATCGATATAGGTCCCGGCGCCGGAGTTCACGGCGGCGAGCTTGTCGGCGAGGGCGCCGCAAAAGATTTAATGAAGTTCCCGCGCTCAATTACGGGCAAATATCTTAGCGGGGAGTTGAAAATCGAAGTACCCGAAGTACGGCGTAAGCCGACAGGATGGATTGAAATACGCGGCGCGAAGGAAAATAATCTAAAAAATATCAATGTAAAAATACCGACGGGCATTATGACGTGCGTCACAGGCGTGTCCGGTTCGGGTAAGTCGTCTCTTATAAACGAGATTCTGTATAAAAAGCTTGCTCATGTCCTGAACAGAGCAAGAACACACGCGGGCGCGCATAAAGAAATAAAGGGCGTCGAGCAGCTTGATAAAATTATAGCCATAGACCAATCTCCGATAGGACGTACGCCGCGCTCGAATCCGGCGACATACACGAATGTTTTTAACGATATCCGAGAGGTTTTCGCTTCCACAAACGAGGCGAAGATACGCGGCTATAAGTCCAGCCGTTTCAGCTTTAACGTTAAGGGCGGACGTTGCGAGGCTTGCTGCGGAGACGGTATAAAGAAGATAGAAATGCATTTTTTAGCCGACATATATGTGCCGTGCGAGGTGTGTAAAGGGAAGAGATATAACCGCGAAACGCTTGAGGTCAAGTACAAGGGTAAGAATATCTACGAGGTGCTTGACATGACGGTTGACGAGGGAGTTGAGTTTTTCGCCAATATTCAGAAGGTAAGGCGCAAGCTCGAAACCTTGAAGGAAGTGGGACTGGGTTATATAAAGCTCGGACAAAGCTCTACAACTCTGTCAGGCGGCGAAGCGCAGAGAGTTAAGCTCGCGACGGAACTTTCAAGGCGAAGCACAGGAAGAACGATATATATTCTTGACGAGCCGACAACCGGTCTGCATACGGCAGACGTGCATAAGCTGACGGAGGTTCTTAATAAGCTTGTCGAGGGCGGAAATACCGTAGTCGTAATCGAACATAATCTTGACGTCATAAAAACAGCCGATTATATAATCGACATGGGTCCGGAGGGCGGCGACAACGGCGGCACGGTTATCGCGGCGGGAACGCCTGAGGATGTTGCGAAGGTTGAAAACTCATATACGGGACAGTATTTGAAAAAAATGCTGAAAAAATGCTGAAATAACCGCTTGACAAAGATTAAAAACAGTGTTAAAATTATTGTAAGGCGATGAGAAAGACAGTAGCTGCAGGCAAAAACCAAAAGAGAGGGAATATCGGAGGCGCAAAATTGCGCCGGGGCTGTAAGTATTCCTTGGCGGGCATACAGTGAATACCGCTTTTGAGCCGCGCGCTGAAAGGAAAACGATTAAGCGTTGCCGCAGGTCTGCGATAAAGACAAAATGAGTGAAATATCAAGGTGGAACCGTGTAAATTTTTGCACCCTTGAAAAGCCGAGAGGCTTTTTGAGGGTGTTTTTTAACATATTTAAAAAAGGAGTTTTTATAATGAAGGTAATTTACAATGACGGAACAGTAAAGGAATGCGCGAAGGAGGAGGAGCTTCATATAATCCGCCATACCGCGGCGCATATTATGGCTCAGGCGATTAAGCGTCTTTATCCGCATGCTGATTTCGCGTACGGACCCGCGAACGAAAAGGGCTTTTATTATGACGTTGATTTGGGCGATACGAAGCTCAGCGATGAGGATTTGCAGAATATTGAGAAGGAAATGAAGAAAATCGTAAAGGAAAATCTTCCGATACGTCCCTCAATACTTCCGCGCGGGGAAGCCATAGCGCTTATGGAGAGCCGAGGCGAGAAATACAAGGTTGAGCATATAGGCGATTTGGCTGACGACGCCCCGATAAGCTTCTATACTCAGGGCGAGTACGTAGATATGTGCGTAGGTCCTCATTTGTGCTATACGAAGGCGCTCAAGGCGTTTAAAATCATGGGACAGTCGGGCGCGTATTGGAAGAATGACAAAAACAATACAATGCTTACAAGAATTAACGGAACCGCTTTCGCTACCCAGAAGGAGCTTGACGATTATCTTGTTCTTCTTGCGGAGGCGGAGAAGCGCGACCACCGCAAAATAGGCAAGGAAATGGGTCTGTTTATGATGAGCGAGGATGCTCCCGGCTTTCCGTTCTTCCTGCCTAAGGGAATGGCTCTTAAAAACGCGCTTATTGATTATTGGCGCGAAATCCACACAAGAGAAAACTACGTCGAGGTATCTACGCCTCTTATTATGAACAGACGTCTGTGGGAAACAAGCGGTCATTGGGATCATTATAAGGATAATATGTACTCTACAACAATAGACGACGATACCTATTGTATAAAGCCGATGAACTGTCCGGGCGGCGTTATGGTTTACGCTGCAAAACCGCACAGCTACCGCGAGCTGCCGATGCGCGTAGGCGAGTTGGGTATAGTTCACCGTCATGAGCTTAAAGGCGCTTTGCACGGTCTGTTCCGCGTGCGCTGCTTTACACAGGACGACGCGCATATTTTCATGCGCAGAGAGCAGATTACGGATGAGATTGTCGGCGTTGTTCACCTTATAAACGAGGTGTATACGAAATTCGGTTTTAAGTATTTCATAGAGCTTTCAACGCGTCCCGATGACAGCATGGGCAGCGACGAGGATTGGGAAGCGGCTACGGAAGGTCTGAAAACCGCTCTTGAAAAGCTTAATCTGCCCTATGTTATAAATGAGGGAGACGGAGCGTTCTACGGTCCTAAGATTGATTTCCACCTTGAGGATTCTCTCGGCAGAACATGGCAGTGCGGAACTATTCAGCTTGATTTCCAGATGCCGATTAACTTTAACCTTGAATATATTGACGAGCATGGAGAAAAGGAAAGACCGATTATGATTCACCGCGTATGCTTCGGTTCAATCGAGAGATTTATAGGTATACTGACAGAGCATTATGCCGGCAAATTCCCCGTATGGCTCGCGCCGACGCAGGCAAAAGTACTTCTCGTGTCTGAAAAATTTGAGGATTACGGCAGGAAAGTATATGAAGCTTTGCGCGACGCCGGAGTACGCTGTGAGTTAGACGACAGAAATGAGAAAATAGGCTACAAAATAAGAGAAGCTCAGATGGTTAACCGCATACCGTATATGCTTGTTATAGGTCAGAAGGAAGAGGACGAGGGCGCTGTTTCGGTACGTCACCGTGACGGCAACCTGACTGAGACAATGCCGTTAGAACAGTTTATATCATTGATAAAGGAAGAAATAGCAACGAGAAAGAATTGACACCCGCATGTAACCGAAAATCCCTCTCCGGCATAATATACAGTGTCGGGGAGGGATTTTTATGAGGCTTGGTTTGTCAGATTCAAGGAGACGCCGGGGAAGGAAAATATTTATTTTTCTCGTGCCGGCGGCGGTTGTTTTTTTGATATGCTTAGCGATATACCGTCTTCGTCCCGCTTTTATTACATATTCAAAAACATACGCGAACAATATTGCGAATGCTGTTGTGAATGAGGCTGTGAACGAGGCGTTTTCAAAGAACGAGTACGAAAGTCTCGCAAAAATACGGGAAAATTCACAAAGCGGCGTAAAATCAATAGAAACCGACGCCGCGAAAATAAACAAACTAAAATCGGATATAAACAGCTCAGTGCAGAAAAATATCGAAAAGCGCGGCGCGGATACTGTTTACGTGCCGCTGGGAAGCGCGTCCGACTTTTACTTTCTTGCGGGACTTGGTCCGAAAATACCGGTACGAATATATCCGGTGAGCGTAGTGCATACCGATTTCAATGAAGGCTTTGAGTCGGCGGGCATAAATCAGGTTAAGCATCGGCTGTATCTTGACGTTTCGGTACAGATGGCTCTTGCGGGAGTAGGTTTCGCGCAGACCGAAACGGTAAAGACTTCAACGCTTTTGATTGAAACGATTATCGTCGGCGACACGCCGGAGTATTACGGAAGCGGAAATATAAGCGCCGCTGTTGAATAGAAAGAGATCCTCCCGCGGCGGAGAGGAATTTGTAAACCGCGCGTATGAAAATTAATATTTATTATAAACATGCGGAGCGCCTTAATGTAAAACGCCGAAATAATCGGCGCGTTTTTATTGACATCGAGGCGGCATAATGGTATAATTAACAATGTATATTTATCAATAAAAACCAAAGCGGAGGATAGAATGATAACGGGAAAACAGAGAGCATACCTGAGAAAACTGGCGCACGGAATTGAGAGCGCCTTTCAGATAGGAAAGGACGGAGTTACGGATACTTTTTTAAAAGGGCTTGACGAGGCGCTTACCAAGAGAGAGATTATAAAGGTGCATATTCTTGAAACGGCGACGCTTGACACGCGTGAAACATGCGACGGCGTGGCTCGCCGGCTTCATGCCGAGCCGGTGCAGGCGATAGGAAATAAGTTTATACTATACCGTGAGGCGAGCGAGGAGAAGAACAGGAAAGTCGAGCTTCCGAAGCGATGAGAACCGGAATTATGGGCGGTACGTTTAACCCGCCGCACAACGCGCATCTTTTAATAGCCGAGCTTGCGCGGGAGCAGTACGGACTTGACCGCGTGCTTTTTATCACAAGCGGCGACCCGCCGCATAAAAACGATATAATCGAAGCCGAGCGCCGTTTTAATATGACGCGCCTTGCGATAGAAGGGAACAAATATTTTGCGGACGATAATTTTGAAGTAAAAAGGAACTCTAAATCTTATACCGTCCGCACGCTTGAATATTTGAAAAGCAAGTATCCCGGCGACGAGCTGTTTTTCATAATCGGCGAGGATTCTCTTTCGGATTTTTCAAAATGGTATATGCCGGAAAGAATACTTGAGCTTTGCGCGCTTCTTGTTTTTCCGAGAACGTCGCGGGAAACTCTGTTGGGGACGCTAAAATCCGCAAGAGATAAATTCGGAGGAAATATCATGCCGATAAACGCGCCTGTGATAGAAATATCCTCCACCGATATACGGGAGAGACTTAGAAAGAATAAAACCGTTCGCTATATGCTGCCGGACAGCGTTATCCAATATATAAAACAACATAATTTGTATGGTGAAGAATCATGAAGGAAAAACTGAAAAAATCATTAAGCGAGAAACGATATCGGCACAGTCTCGGAGTGTGTGATGAGGCGGTGCGCCTTGCGGAGAGGTACGGCGCGGATAAGGATAAAGCGTATACCGCCGGACTCCTGCATGACTGCGCAAAGGGTTACAATACGGACAAGCAGATAAAGCTGTGCAAAGAGCTCGGAGTAGAGCTTGACGATATCACTTTAGCCTGCCCGGGAGTTATACATGCTCCGCTCGGCGCAGTAATAGCGAAAGAGGAATACGGAGTAACCGACTGCGAGACGCTTGAAGCAATCCGCCGTCATACCGTGGCGGCCGAGGCGGCGTCGCTTCTCGACAAGATAATATATATCGCGGATATGATCGAGCCTACGCGCAGCTTTTCGGGAGTGGACGAGCTTAGAAAAGCCGCGTATGAGGATATCGATAAGGCGTTTATGCTTGCGTTAAAGCAAAGTATCATATTTAACACTCAGAAAAACAATATAGTGCATCCAAACACCATATACGCGTGGAATTATATGATTAGGAACACTAAAGGAAAGGGGACGCTAAAATGAATGAAAAAGTTGAAATAATAAAGAAAGCCCTTGATGATAAAAAAGCTTCAAAAATTGAAGTTCTCGACGTTTCTAAGAAAACGTCTCTGGGCGACTATTTTATAGTCGCGTCCTGTCAGTCGGGCGTTCAGGTAAGAGCGTGCGTTGACGAGGTTGAGGAAAAAATGGAGGAAGCGGGTTTTAACGTAAATCATAAGGAGGGCTATCGCGGAGGAAGCTGGATACTTATGGATTACGGCGATGTTATCGTGCATGTCATGCAGCAGGAAATCAGAGAGTTTTACGCAATAGAACGACTGTGGGACGACGCCGGAGAGAGCGTCGGTACAGACTCGGAAGAAAATTGATTTTACACATAAAGGAAACCATAAAAAGGAGCATATAAATCAATGGAAAGTTACAATTTTAAAGCCATAGAAAAAAAGTGGCAGGACAGATGGGAAGAGGAAGGAGCTTTTCATGCCGAAACAAACAGCGAAAAGCCCAAATATTTTACGATGATTGAATTCCCATACCCCTCCGGCGCGGGTTTGCACGTCGGTCATCCGAGAAGCTACACCGCGCTTGATATTATCGCGCGTAAACGCCGTATGGAGGGTTATAACGTACTTTATCCGATAGGCTGGGACGCATTCGGACTGCCGACGGAGAATTTTGCGATTAAGAATAAGGTTCACCCGAAAATTATTACGGCGAAGAATATAGAGAATTTTACACGTCAGCTTAAGATGCTCGGATTTTCGTTTGACTGGTCAAGAGAAATTAACACTACCGACCCGAATTATTATAAATGGACTCAGTGGATATTCCTGCAGCTCTTCAAGCACGGTCTTGCTTATAAGCAGGAAATGCCTATAAACTGGTGTACAGGCTGTAAAGTCGGACTTTCCAATGAGGAGGTTGTAAACGGTGTGTGCGAGAGATGCGGAAGCGAGGTTGTGCAGAAGCGCAAGAGCCAGTGGATGCTTAAAATCACCGAATACGCGCAGAGGCTTATCGACGATCTCGACGACGTCGACTACCTTGAAAAGATAAAGACTCAGCAGAAGAACTGGATAGGCAGAAGCGAGGGCGCGGAGGTTAAATTCAAGCTTTCCACGGGAGACGAAATGGTCGTTTACACAACGCGCGCCGATACGCTTTTCGGCGCGACCTACACCGTTATGTCGCCCGAACACGAGCTTATCGAAAAAATGAAGGACTCTATTACCAATTACGACGAGGTAATTAAATATAAAGCCGAAGCGGCGAAGAAGTCGGAATTTGAGCGTACTGAGCTTGCGAAGGATAAGACGGGCGTTAAACTGGAGGGTATTTACGCGGTTAATCCCGTAAACGGAAACCACATTCCGGTATTCATTTCCGACTACGTGCTTGTAACCTACGGCACAGGCGCCATTATGGCTGTTCCGGCGCATGACAGCCGCGACTGGGATTTTGCGAAGAAGTTCAATCTGCCGATTATAGAGGTTGTTTCGGGCGGAAAGAACGTTCAGGAGGAAGCGTACACCGACGTCTATAAGGGCAATATGGTAAACTCGGGATTTCTCGACGGAATGCCGGTTAAAAAGGCGATTCCCGCAATGATAGATTGGCTCGAAAAAGAAGGACTCGGGAAGAGAAAGGTAAACTTTAAACTTCGCGACTGGGTGTTCTCTCGTCAGCGTTACTGGGGAGAGCCTATTCCGCTCGTGTATTGTGAAAAGTGCGGATGGACGCCGATTCCCGAAAGCGAGCTTCCGCTGGAGCTTCCCGAGCTTGAAACCTTTGAGCCCGGTGAGAACGGCGAATCTCCGCTTGCGAAGGCGTATGACTGGATTGAAACAACGTGTCCTCACTGCGGAGGCAAGGCAAAGCGCGAAACGGACACGATGCCTCAGTGGGCGGGCTCGAGCTGGTACTTTTTAAGATATACAGACCCGCATAATAACGACGCGCTCGCGTCAAAGGAGGCGCTTGATTACTGGACGCCCGTTGACTGGTACAACGGCGGTATGGAGCATACGACGCTTCATTTACTCTATTCGCGCTTCTGGCACAAGTTCCTTTACGATATCGGCGTAGTTCCGACGAAGGAACCGTATATGAAGCGTACCTCGCACGGCATGATACTGGGCGAGAACAATGAGAAGATGTCAAAATCACGCGGAAACGTCGTAAATCCCGACGACGTCGTAAACGAGTTCGGCGCGGACGCGTTTCGGACGTATGAAATGTTTATAGGCGCGTTTGACCAGTCCACGCCATGGTCGCAGCAGGGACTGAAGGGCTGCTATAAGTTCCTTGAGAGAGTATGGAATTTACAGTCAATTGTTAACGGCGACGATAAATACAGCGCCGATATGGAAAAGCCGGTAAACAAGACGATAAAGAAGGTAGGAGAGGACTTCGAGAGAATGAAGTTCAATACGGCGATTGCGGCTATGATGAGTCTTGTAAACGAGTTTACAAAAAAAGGCTCGGTTACGAAGGCTGAATATATGACGCTTATAACGCTTCTGAACCCCGTAGCTCCGCATATGACGGAGGAGCTTTGGCAGATATACGGCAACAAGGATTTGCTTTCGCTTCAGCCGTGGCCGAAGTACGACGAGGCAAAGACCGTTGACGACGAGATTGAAATCGTTGTGCAGATAAACGGAAAAATCAGAGATAAGCTGATGATTCCGGCGGGACTTGACAGAGAGGGCGCTCGGGAAGCGGCAATGAATACCGATAAAATCAAAGAGCTTATCGCGGGCAAAAATGTGGTGAAGGTTATCGCTGTTCCGGACAAGCTCGTGAATATTGTTGTAAAATAATGAAATCTTAATCAGACCGCGGCATAATTACTCCGCGTAGAAACATTGCGTATAAAATCTCTTGAAAATGGCTTTTCAGTCAATATCGTCAAGAGATTTTTTGTTTTTTTAAGCCGGTTTTTACAATTTGTTGTTTGAAAATTATTTTACCGCGGCGGTCTTTTCGATATGAATCGCGGCTTGCGTCTGCGGTCGACGAAAAGCCGAGCGGCGCGCGTTTTGACGCGATTGCAGACCCGAACGCGGCTGAAGAATTTTAACACGGCGGACTTTTTTCTTCAAAAAAAAGGATTTTTGAAACAGAATGTAGTATTATAAAGGAGATTATTTGATAATTTATCGAAAAAGTTTGTTAGAAAACAAAAAATAGGGGTAAATATATAATATGTTGCGCCGTAGGATACGGCTGAATTTGAAAAACAGGTATATTTTTCTGATTAATGCGTGAAAATAGTACCGTTGAAGGGGAGGTGACGGCGTGTGTCGAGACGTATTTCCGATGATATGATTGCGCATATTTGCGATGAAAACGACATAATAGATTATGTGTCAAAATATGTGCGGCTGAAAAAATCGGGACGCGATTACAGCGGGCTTTGCCCGTTTCATAACGAAAAAACGCCGTCGTTTCATGTAAGTCAGGAAAAACAGCTTTTCCACTGCTTCGGCTGCGGAGCAAGCGGGAATCTTGTTCAGTTTGTGATGCGGACGGAGAATCTTGATTTTGTGGACGCGCTGAAGCTTCTCGCGGACAACGCAGGAATTATTATTCCCGAGGACGACGGAAAACTCAGCGACGACAATCATGAGAAAAAGAAAAGAATCCTGGCGATGAATAAATGCGCGGCGCGTTTTTTCTACGACTGCTTAAAGGACAAGTCCGTAGGAGGAAAGGGACAGGCGTATTTCGCAAAGCGAAATATACCGTGGAAAACCGTGACTGTTTACGGACTCGGTTACGCTCCCGACGGCAGAGACGCGCTTATAAAGTATCTTACCTCGCAGGGGTTTAAAACAGAGGAAATCGTCGAGGCGGGTCTTGCCGTGAGCCGTGAAGGTAAAATTTACGATAAGTTCCGGGACAGAGTGATGTTTCCGATAATTGACGTACGCGGAAACGTGATAGGATTCGGCGGACGAATCATGCATGACAATAAGGAAATTAACGGATTTAAAATCCCCAAATATCTCAACTCTCCCGAAACGCCCGTGTTCGATAAAGGAAAAAATCTGTTTTCACTGAATCTTGCCAAAAATGCGAAAGCATCGGAGATAATTCTGTGCGAAGGCTATATGGATGTTATATCCGTCTATCAGGCGGGAATTAAAAATATAGTCGCGACTCTCGGAACAGCGATTACGGAAAATCAGGCGAAGCTAATGCTGCGTTACGCGGATGAGATTCTTATATGCTACGACAGCGACGAGGCGGGAACCAAAGCCGCTCTGAGGGCTATAGATATAATAAGCGGCGTCGGCGGACGTTCAAGAGTAATACGGCTGAAAAACGCGAAGGATCCGGATGAGTACATAAACAAAAACGGAATTGAAAAATTCAGAGAAGCCGTCAAAAAGGCGCTTCCGGCTACGGAATTTAAAATTTCGCTGATAAAAAAGCAGTACGACACAACCTCGGCTGACGGTAAGGTGCTGTTTATAGACGAGGCGGTTAAGGAATTTGTGAAGATAAAGGACGCCGTTGAGGTCGACGCATATATAACAAAGGTCGCGGAGGACACAGGGATAAGCCGCGACGCGATTTTGAGCAAGTACCGCGAGGCGACGTCAAAAAACTCCTTCAGAAGAATACCGGCAAAAACGGAGTATCAGAAAAAGACGGAGCGGCGCCGGCGCGAGGTAAAAAAAGAACGCAAAGCGACAAGCAGTCTGATTGAGGCGGAAAAAAGGCTTCTGGGACTTATATCGCAGAGTAAAAAACTCTGCAAAATGGCTTCTGAACAGCTCAAGCCTGAGGATTTTTCAACCGACGTCTACAGAAGGCTCGCGAAAGAAATATATGAGCGCTGCGCGGACGACGCGCCCATAGACCCGGCGATGGCGCTTAATTCCTTCAGCGGCGACGAGATAAGCGAGGCTTCAGAGGTATTTTACAATATGGAGATTTACAGCGGCGACGAGGCGACCGTCACAGAGCTTTTATATACAATAAAACTGGAGAAGACAGATATTCTCATAAACGATGAAACAAACGCCGCGGCGCTTGCGGAATTGTTTAAGGAACGCGAAAAGATTATTAATGAAAAAAACACTTGGGAGGAATAACAATAATGCTTGAAAAGAAAAAGATGATAAAAAAGGAGCTTATTGAAAAGGGCAAGAAAAAAGGGGTTCTTACCTATAAGGAAATAACCGAATCTTTCGACGAAGTCGAAATAACGGCGGAAGAAATCGAGCATCTATACGACAGGTTCGAGAAGGAAGGCGTCGAGCTTGTCGAGGATCTTGACAAGGAGCTTGAGGAAATCGAAGTAAGCAAGGAAGAGCTTGAAGATTTGTCCGTACCCGAGGGTATTAATATTGACGACCATGTAAAAATGTACCTCAAGGAAATAGGAAAAGTAAATCTGCTTACCGCGGAGGAAGAAACGTCTTTGGCGAAGCGTATGGCGGACGGCGAGGAAGCGAAGCTTACGCTTGCCGAGGCGGAAAAATCCGGAACGGAATTGCCGGATGAAGAGAGAGAGCGGATAGATTTTCTTATAGCCGACGGAGAAAAGGCGAAGAAAAATCTTGCGGAAGCGAATCTCAGACTTGTCGTAAGCATAGCGAAGAGATATGTCGGACGCGGAATGCTTTTCCTTGACCTTATTCAGGAGGGCAACCTCGGTCTTATAAAGGCGGTGGATAAGTTTGATTACACGAAGGGCTACAAATTTTCGACATACGCCACATGGTGGATAAGACAGGCGATAACCCGCGCTATCGCGGATCAGGCGAGAACGATAAGAATACCTGTGCATATGGTGGAAACAATAAACAAGCTCGTCAGAGTTTCAAGACAGCTTGTTCAGGAATTCGGACGCGAGCCTACGCCCGAAGAGCTTGCGAAGGAGCTTAATATGTCTGTCGAAAAGGTTCGCGAAATTTCAAAAATATCGCAGGAGCCTGTTTCTCTCGAAACGCCGATAGGCGAGGAGGAGGACAGCCATCTCGGCGACTTTATCCCCGACGACGACGCGCCCGCGCCGTCCGAGGCGGCGAGCTTTGTGCTTTTAAAGGAGCAACTCGGCGATGTTTTAAAAACCCTTACTCCGAGAGAAGCGAAGGTTTTAAGACTTCGCTTCGGTCTTGACGACGGACGCGCGAGAACGCTTGAAGAAGTCGGTAAGGAATTTGAGGTCACGAGAGAGAGAATACGCCAAATCGAGGCAAAGGCTCTGAGAAAGCTGCGTCACCCCAGCAGAAGCAAAAAACTCAAGGATTTTTTGGATTAATTGAGGAGGAACGTAATGGATTGGATAAAAGTATCGGTTTTTACGACGTCGGAGGGAATAGAGCCTCTCAGCGGCAGGCTCTACGCGCTCGGAATAACCGGACTTGAAATAGAGGATGAAAAGGATTTTAAGGATTTTCTTGAAAATAACAAACAGTACTGGGATTATGTAGACGATGAACTGATAAAGGAAAAAGAAGGCGAAACTAAGGTAAACGCCTATGTAAGCGATAACGCGTCGGGACACGAAACGCTGAGCGCGATAAGAACCGCCGTCGCGCAGATGAAGGAGCTTGACGAGGAAAAGAAGTTCGGACGTCTTGAGATTGAGATAAGCAATACAAAGGAAGAAGATTGGGCTAATAACTGGAAGAAGTATTTCCATCCGATTGAAGTCGGAGAAAGAGTGTTGATAAAACCTGAATGGGAGGAACTGACTTCTCCGACAGACAGAATTATTTTTAATATCAATCCCGGAATGAGCTTTGGAACAGGCTCGCATTATACAACGCAGTTATGTATAGAGGCGCTTGAAAAGTACATAACTCCCGAAACAAAGGCGCTCGATCTCGGCTGCGGAAGCGGAATACTTTCGATTATATCATTGCTTTTGGGCGCAAAGAGCGCGTTTGCCGTTGACATAGACCCGAACGCGGTCGATATAGCGTATCAAAACGCCGAAAGGAATAATATAGATAAATCTAAGTACACGGTGAAAGCAGGAGATATAATAACAAACGTGCCGTTGCAAAAAGAAATTTCAAAAGACAAATACGACGTTGTTCTCGCCAATATTGTCGCGGACGTAATCATTGCTCTCGCGCCTAAGGCGAGGGAATATATGAAGGACGGCGGCGTGTTTATAACGTCCGGAATAATCGAGGACAGATTAAACGACGTTAAGGAGGCTCTTAACGGGTGCGGCTTTAAAATCGAGAAAATCACGCGGAGGAAGGACTGGGTATCTGTTATTTGCAGGTAACCGGTGAAAGAAAAATGCTTGAAATTAAGAAAAACATATTTTACGTCGGAGTAAAGGATAAAAACACGACGTATAACTCGTATATTGTCAGAGGGGAAAAAACGGCGCTGATTGAAACAGCGCGGAAAGGTTTTGAGGAGGCTTTAATCCGCAACATTGAGGAAATACTTCCCGTGTCGGAGATAGATTATCTCATATGCAATCATACCGAGCCGGATCATTCCGGCTGTGTAAAAGAGATTTTGGAGATTAATCCCGATATTGAGGTTGTAAGCACAATAGCGGGCGTAAAAAATCTTAAAGAAATAACAAATATGCCTTTTAACGAGCATATTGCGAAAGATATGGCGGAGCTTGCTCTGGGAGACGGCGTAACGCTTCGTTTTATGATTGTACCCGGTTTGCCGTGGCCCGATACAATGGTTACATATACTAACGGCGCGCTGTTTACCTGCGATATGTTTTGCGCGGATTACGGGGAAGCTGTTCTTGATTCCGATATCGCGGACAAAGAAGCGTATGATAAAGCTCTTGAACTCTTCTTTTCAAAACGTCTGTCTCCGTTTAAGCCGTTTGTAAAAAAGGCGCTTGAAAGGCTGTCTGATATTGACGCGGATACGATATGCGCGGGACACGGTCCGGCGCTGAGAAATTATGCGAAAGAGGTTATAAGAAAATACGGCGCGTGGAGCAACGCTGATTTGCGCGTCGGAAAAACAGCCGCTCTGTTTTACGATTCCGTTTACGGATATACGGCGGAAATGGCTGATATCATAGAGCATACTATGGCTGAAAGCGGTATCGAGGTCAAAAGCTTTAATATTGCGCAGAGCCGCGAGACGGAAATGCTATCGGCGCTTAATTCTTCAGACGCTCTCGCCTTCGGCTCTCCCACGATTAACAAAAACGCGTCAAAGAAAGTATGGGATATTATTTCGTCGCTCGATATGATAAACTCGAAGGGCAAGCCGTATATTGTATTCGGCTCATACGGCTGGGGCGGAGAAGGAACAGAGCTTGTTTACCGTCACCTTAAAATGCAGGGAATGAGAGCCTTTGAAAAGCCTATGAGCGTTATATTAAAGCCGTCGAATGAGGATAAAGAGCGGATTTCGGAGTTCGCCTCGAGGTTTGCGGAGTTTATAAAAAAAGAAATATAAATTTACAATATTCTATTGACCTATTTGGCAAAATAGTATAAAATAGTAAGTAATAAATCGTAATATTTTCTAAGTTTAGGAGGAAGAGTAAATGAGCAATATCGGTTTTGACTATTCAAAGGCGCTTCCGTTTGTCGGGCAGTATGAAATCGACAATATGTCTGTTTATGTAAAAGAAGCGCACGAGATGCTTCACAGCAAAACAGGGGCGGGAAATGATTTTCTCGGATGGGTTAATCTGCCAACAGACTATGATAAAGAGGAGTTTGCAAGAATAAAGAAGGCTGCGGAAAAAATCCGCTCCGATTCCGATGTTCTTGTTGTAATCGGTATAGGAGGTTCGTATCTCGGCGCGAGAGCGGCGGTTGAAATGCTTCAGCATTCATTCTATAACGCGCTTGACGCCGATAAGAGAAAAGGACCTGCTATTTTCTTTGCCGGAAATAATATAAGCTCAACCTACATGGCCGATCTTCTTGAAACGATTGAAGGCAAGGATATTTCGGTAAATGTTATCTCTAAGTCGGGGACGACTACGGAGCCGGCTATAGCTTTCAGAATTTTCAAGGAGCTGCTTGAAAAGAAGTACGGCAAGGGCGGCGCGAAGGAAAGAATTTACGCGACGACCGACAAGGCGCGCGGCGCGCTTAAAACGCTTGCCGACGAGGAAGGCTACGAAACCTTTGTTATAGCTGACGATATCGGAGGAAGATATTCGGTTCTGACGGCTGTCGGACTTCTGCCGATTGCCGCGGCGGGTATTGATATAGACAAGATGATGCAGGGCGCGAAGGAAGCGCAGGAAGAGTACGCTAATCCCAATCTCAACGAAAACCGGTGCTACCAGTACGCCGCGGTAAGAAACTGCCTTTCGAGAAAGGGCAAGACGGTTGAGATGATGGTGAATTACGAGCCGGCTCTCCATTATTTCGGAGAATGGTGGAAGCAGCTTTACGGCGAGAGCGAGGGTAAGGACAACAAGGGCATATTCCCGGCCGCGGCTGACTTTTCGAGCGATTTGCACTCAATGGGACAGTATATTCAGCAGGGACAGAGAATCATGTTTGAGACTGCTCTGCTTGTGGAGAATCCGAGAAAGAACATTGAGATTCAGTCGACTGAGGATAATATCGACGGTTTGAATTTCCTTGCGGGAAAGACGATTGATTTCGTAAACTCTAAGGCGGCGCAGGGAACGGCGCTCGCTCATACCGACGGTCAGGTTCCGAATCTTGCCGTAACGATTCCCGCTCTTGACGCGTATAATTTCGGCAAAATCGTATACTTCTTCGAGAAGGCGTGCGGCATTTCCGGTTATCTGCTGGGCGTAAATCCGTTTGACCAGCCGGGAGTCGAGGCATACAAGAAGAATATGTTCGCGCTTTTAGGCAAGCCGGGTTACGAGGACGCGAAGGCGGCTCTGGAGGAAAGACTCGCTAAATAAGTATATGTGAGAGTAAAATCTCAAAATATAAAACAAATATAAAGGAGGAAGATTAACATGGTTGAACTTCTTATTGGAAAAAAAGGCACCGGAAAAACGAAGGCTCTTATTGAAAAGGTGAATAACGCTCTGACGGTCGCTAAGGGCAATATTGTTTACATCAGCAACAGCGGCGAAAATATTTACAACATAAACTCAAAGGTAAGAATGGCTAACACTACGGATTTCGATATAGAAACCTACAGCGAGTTTCTCGGATTTATCTGCGGAATAGTAAGCCGCGACTATGATATAACAAATATTTTCGTTGACGGAATTTTCAAAATCGTAGGAACAAACAGTCTTGACGGCTTTGAAGCGTTTCTTGACAGACTTGAGACGATGAGCCGGAGATTTAATATTTCATTTGTTATTTCTGTAAGTATAGACGCTGATACGGCGCCTGACTACATAAAAAAATTAGCGTGAAGTTAAGGCGGCTGAATAAACCGGCGTTTTCGCCGGTTTATTTGGGTATAATTTAATTATTTGGAGGTTAAACACATGCAGTATCAGAGTACGAGGGATAAAAGCATTTCAGTCAGCTCCGCTCAGGCCATAAAAACGGGACTGAGCGCGGAGGGCGGTCTTTTTGTGCCGGAGAGCTTTCCCTCGGTAAGTTTGGGCGAAATAAAAAATCTGGCTTCAAAGTCATATAACGAAAGAGCGTATTTCGTTTTAAGCAAGTATCTTACCGATTTTACGGAGGAAGAGCTTAGAAAGTGTATTGATAGCGCATATACGAAGGAAAAGTTTGAGACGGACAGCATCGCTCCGGTATATAAGCTCAACGACACGGCGTATTTTCTTGAGCTTTGGCACGGACCGACATGCGCGTTTAAGGATATGGCTTTGCAGATTCTCCCGCACCTTCTGACTACTTCGATGAAAAAGACAAATGAGGATAAGGAGATCGTTATCCTCGTGGCGACGTCCGGCGATACGGGAAAAGCGGCTCTTGAGGGCTTTAAGGACGTTGCGGGCACGAGAATTATCGTATTCTACCCGGACAACGGAGTGAGTGAAATTCAAAAGCTGCAGATGGTCACGCAGGAGGGCAACAACGTCAGTGTGGCGGCGGTAAAGGGTAATTTTGACGACGCTCAGAACGGCGTAAAAAAGATTTTCACAGACGCGGAATATAAGAATCTTCTGGATAGAAATCAGTTTAAGCTTTCGTCTGCGAACTCTATAAACTGGGGCAGACTTGTTCCGCAGATTGTGTATTATTTTTCATCGTACGCGGAGCTTTTAAAGAATAATGAGATCGAAGCCGGAGACAAGATTAACGTTGTCGTTCCGACGGGAAATTTCGGAAATATTCTTGCGGCGTATTATGCGAAGAAGATGGGACTTCCTATCGCGAGATTTATCTGCGCGTCGAATGAAAATAACGTCCTTACCGATTTTATAAAGACGGGCGTATACAATAAGAACAGAGATTTTCATACAACGATTTCGCCGTCTATGGATATTCTTATTTCAAGCAATCTTGAGAGATTTCTTTACGACCTTACAGACTGCAGCGACGAGACTGTAAGAGACTGGATGAACAAGCTCAATACAACCGGAACGTATGAGGTTTCGCCGCAAGTAAAGGAAAAAATGCAGAGCATGTTCAGCGCGGGTTACTGCGACGACAGCGAGACTATGGCGACGATAAAGAAGTGCGCGGCTGAATACGGCTATGTGATTGATACGCATACAGCCGTCGCTAAGACAGTATATGATAAGTATATATCCGAAACGGGAGATACGGCAAAAACAATTATTGCTTCAACCGCAAGCCCGTTTAAATTTAACCAGAGCGTGCTTATCGCTCTTGAAGACCATACGGCGGTTGTCGGCAAGGATGAATTTACGCTTTTGAGCGAGCTTTCAAAAAAGAGCGGTATGAGAATACCGAAATCGCTGTTTGAGCTGAAGGATAAGTCGGTTGCGTTTGACCTTGTATGCGATAAGGATGAAATGCAGCAGATTGTAAGCGATTTTCTTATGGTAGAATAAAATGCTTGAATGGGTGTAACTCGGTTACACCCTTGTTTTCGGGGGGAGGAAATTATGCGTTCTTTATATGATACAAAAACGGCTCTTATGAGCGGAGAATATGATGATAAGCTTACGTACCTGTATTCGTGCGGCGGCGAAGGCGTGAAGAAATATGCGGGCAGGTATATTGATGTTATTGACAGTTTTATTGAAACATTTGGCAATGCCGAGGATATAGCGCTGTTTTCCGCGCCGGGACGCACGGAGATAGGCGGAAATCATACCGACCATCAACACGGCTGCGTGCTTGCCGGAAGCGTCAATCTTGACGTTATCGCCGCGGCGCGTCCCAATGGTACGAATACCGTCAGAATACAGTCGAGAAATTATAAAATGGACGTCGTAGACCTTGACGATTTGGAAATACACGAGGAGCAGTTTGACAAGGCGATAGCGCTTATACGCGGCGTTCTGAGGAAATTCGTTGATCTCGGATACGACGTAAAGGGTTTCGATGCGTATACGACCTCTGATGTTCCGAAGGGTTCGGGACTGTCTTCGTCGGCCGCGTTCGAGGTGCTCGTCGGAACCGTAATCAACGGACTTTTTGCGAACAGCGAGGTAAATCCCGTGGAAATTGCCAAGTTCGGACAGTTCGCGGAAAATGTTTATTACGCGAAGCCGAGCGGTCTTATGGACCAGATGGCGTCGTCTGTCGGCTCTGTCGTAGCGATTGATTTTAAAAGCGCCGAAAATCCTGTCGTGAATAAGGTTGAGTTCGATTTACTAAAGCACGGTCACGCGCTGTGCATAATAGATTCCGGAGCGGATCATGCGGATCTGACGGACGAATACGCGGCTATTCCGGCGGATATGAAAGACGTCGCGCGGTATTTCGGCAAAGAGTATCTGCGCGAGGTTGACAAGAATGAATTTATGGATAATATAAAAAATATCCGCGGCGCGCTGCATAATGACAGGGCGGTTTTGAGGGCGATTCATTTCTTTAACGAGAACGAGAGAGTTCAGAAGGAAGTAAAGGCGCTCGAGGAAAACGATTTTGAAAAATTTAAGCTGCTCGTCAGGGAATCGGGGCATTCCTCGTATATGTATCTTCAGAACGTTTTTGCTACAAGCATGCCGAAAAATCAGGCGACGTCGCTGACGCTCGCGCTGTGCGATGAGATTCTTGGCGACAGGGGCGCGTACCGCGTTCACGGCGGCGGTTTCGCAGGCACGATTCAGGCGTTTGCGCCGCTTGATATGCTTGACTATTTCAAAAAAAGAATTGAAGCTGTTTTGGGTGAAAATATGTGCCATGTACTCTCAATCCGACCCGTAGGCGGATATGAACTGAAATAATTTGTAATTGCGCAAAAACCGCTGTATCTAATACGGCGGTTTTTTTATTCGGTAAAAATGATTCTGCCGGCAGCACAGACGCCAACGCGGAATTTACAGTCGATGATTTACAGAAATTAGATGAGAATTTTTTAGAGGATAGATTTCAAGACGCCATCACTATTATGAACAGTGATTCGGAGACATGCTTGCCGTACGCGCCGAGGATTTGTCAGACCGGAAAAAAACGGTAAATTGAGCCGTTTTCCTTTCAATGGGTTTTCAAAATATTTTATGAATTATTCCTACGATAATTCCCGAATATTGAACATATCTCACGCGCACGGCTAAGGTAATATTTGTCAATTGTTAAAGTGAAATATTATTTTTTATAGCCTATCATTTTTTTGAAATACTCCGTATTTTCATATCCTAAAATATTAGCTGTTTGTTTTATATCGTGATTTTGTTCAAGCAATCGCAGCGCTCTGTTTATAATACATTCATGTTTAATTTGCGCGTATGATTTTCCATACTGCTGTCTAATATAGCGTAAGAGCTGTCTTTCTGTAAGATTAAGAGATTTGCTTAATTCTTTTTTTGATGATTTCGCGCTGCAGCGAAAAAAATGCTCGTCTATGATACGCAGCCGCAAATAATCCTTTACCGAAAGCAATTTTGTATCCGCCCGGACATTATTTGTATATTTCCTAACAAGCTCAACTATTATCAGGTACAAAATCTTCTCAACCGCGTTTGTAAAATTATATTCCCTTTTGGCAAGCTCGCGGGAAAGCATTTCAAAATAATTGTTAAATATGCCATCGTCTGTCCCTATCCAGAAATCCGTGTTCTGCAAAAGCAGACTTTCTTTTGTTTCTTTTTCTTTACGCCGTTTTGAAATATTAAAGCCTAAGCAATATTCCCCCATATTGTCGTATTTGTCGGTAATCTGCGCATGGTCAATACCGGGACCGTTTAAAATAACAGTCCCCTTTTTGACGTCGTATGTATTGTTTTTTGTTATAAACCGCCCTTTACCTGTATATATTAAATGCAGTTCATAGTAATATTTCCCATGACTGTGCATAGGCATATCGTTTTTGAATGTGCCGCTGCTTATATGGTTAAATAATAGGTTTAGATTTTCAAATTTTACATTACTGCAAAAGTCGTTTGTCATAATTTGCATTTTTCACCGCCCGCCTTTTCATTATTGTATATTATTATACAGACATTGTCAATACAAGAAGGACATTTTGCGCTAATATATGTCCTGTTTGTGTATTTACTTCGGCTATTATTTATGTTATTCTTAAATTATAGAAATTTGCAATAAAATACGGAGGTTAATGCTATGAAAAAAAACTTGTTTTCTTTAGCGCTGATTATGCTTTTTTCGTTTGCGACGCCTAACGCGCTCGCCGATGATATACCGACAAAAACGGCAGTATATAACATAAACGAAATTTCTGTTAAAAGCGCTCCGTCTGAGACAGTTACACGAAGTGCAAACGCATCAGGGTATGAGGTAAAATACAACGGAGGAAATGTATATTTTTACATTCCCGACATTGACGCTTCAAAAGTAAAATCCTTTTCCATGACTTACGGATTTGACAGCGGCAACAGCGGTCAGACGTCCGTTAAACCTACGGTAAATTTGTATCCGGCAGACAAAGTATATACTGATATTCCCAATATATCAGACGTCTCTGCATTTTGCTCCTTTACCGTATCAAAAAATACGCAATGGGGATATATCAACACAACCATTGACAGCAACGGAACAGCGACTTCTGTATCTGACGCGACAGTTACATACACGAATTGTACCTTTGATGTTCCGTCCTCATGTCCAAACGGTGTTATTGTAGAGTTTCTCTGTAACGGCGCATCGCTTGCGTATTTTGATTTATGCGAATTTGAGATAGAATACGATGAAAGCGAAAAGCGAGCGATTTCAGATGATAACGGCATAGTAACAAAAGATTACGGATATCCGGGTCAGGAAATTGAAGTCGCCTCCGACAAGGTTATTATCGACAATTCGGTAGTGGTTTCATATACAGACAGCAGCGGAAATTTAAAAAATGCAAAGATTACGCAAAAGGATAATAATGTGTATTCCTTTATCATGCCCGATTATGATATATCGGTATCGTGTCTTTTTCAGCAAGATAACACCGTTACGGTAATCGGCGAAGCCGACGGCTATTATGTAAATTCTTCAAAGCCGATGAACGTGTCATTCAGCATTCCCGATTTGGATATTTACAGCAAGTATTCAGGCGCAAACATAGTAATACCTGAAAAATCAACAGTTAGCGGCGCAAACATAACGGCAAAAGCCGGTTCATATGAAATTAAAAGAAACGGCGGCGATTTCAGCATTGACGAAGATTTAGCCGGCGGTGATTTAACCGTAACATTGACAAGCGACAAAAATGATAATACAATTTATTATTATAACTCAGACGGATATTTCCCTGAAAAAGCATCGGATTTACCGGCTATAACGCTTATGATTGACAGTGCGGATGCTGTTATTACAAACTTTGAAATAGGTGAAAATGCGTATCCGAGAAATTCCGTTATTCCGAACAACGCGGACATAACGAGCGTTTGTATTAAGAAGAACGATAAGTTTAACACAGAAAATACATACGTATATGTTACGCTGTTTAAAGACAACACCTTGGAAGGCGTACGAGCGATGAAATTAGACAATGATAAATTTATCAATAACGAGTGTGAATTAACGATTGAAAATCCCATACATATTCCCGAAAAGGACGCTTCAACTTATGAAATAAAGGCATTCTTATGGGAAAAGGATATGCGGCCTGTTTCACAAGCGTATTCTGCAATGACGGAAAAGGAATTTGAGAATGTTCAGATGAGTTCTCTGTCACTGTGGTATGACGAACCGGCAGCTAACGACAGCAATTCGGTTTGGACGAACTTTAATAATTACGACCGCCGGATTTGGGAAGAAAAAGCATTGCCGATCGGTAACGGATATATGGGCGCTATGATATTCGGCGGCGTCGCGCAGGAAAGAATACAGCTAAACGAAAAAACGCTGTGGGAAGGCAAGCCGAATCATGTTTCAACCGATATCAGCGAAAATTTTAGAAGCGCGCGACAGGCAATGCTTAACGGCGATTCTTCAGCGGCATATAAATACGCTGAGAAAATGGCGGGCTCAGGCACGAATTACGGAACATATACAACCTTTGGAAATCTTGCGCTTGAGTTTGACGGGATAAATAAGGGCGCGGCATATTCCGGCTACAAGCGAGGTCTGGATTTGGAAAAATCACAGGCATTTATAGAATACGACGTTGACGGCGTTACGTATAAGCGTGAATATTTTGCGAGCTATCCCGATAGAGCCATGGCGGTAAAATTATCCGCAAATGACGATAACAAGATTAGCTTTACCATGAGTTTTTCAAATGAGCCTAACAACTCGGATAACATTATAACCGAATTTGAAAACAACACCTTAAAGGTAACAGGCGAGCTGTCGCAAAACGGTATGCGCTGGGCAGGCGAATACCAGGTGATTGCAAACAACGGAGTCGTATCATACAATGACGGCAAGGTATCTGTTAAAGGTGCAAACGAGGCGCAGATTATCATAACTATGGCAACAGATTATGTGTTCAGTGAAGAGAAAGATTACCGCACCGGAATCGCGCCAAAAACTGTTACCGACGGCATAATGGCAAAAGCGACAAACTATGACGTAATGTATAACAGGCATTTAACAGATTATCAAAATATTTTCAGCAAGGTTGAATTCTGTCTTGAAAACGAGGGTAATACAAAGCCTACCGATGATATGCTGTCCGACTATAAGGCGGGCAAATACAACACATTCCTTGACCAATTATTCTATCAATACGGAAGATATTTGCTGATTTCATCGTCAAGAGACGGTTCATTACCCGCGAATTTACAGGGTGTATGGGCAGACCAGCAGCATCCGCAGTGGGAATCGGACTATCATATAAATGTCAATTTGCAGATGAATTATTACCCTGCCGCCAACG
The DNA here is from genome assembly GCA_964426905.1 of uncultured Clostridium sp. Lineage (GTDB taxonomy): Bacteria > Bacillota > Clostridia > UBA1381 > UBA1381 > Hominilimicola. The sequence continues at coordinate 41,377 of CAYRSG010000011.1, forward strand.
GTAATATGTTTGAATGTATGCCGCCGCTGCTCGATTGGGTTGAACAGACAATGGTAA
>CAYRSG010000012.1:0-39897 GCA_964426905.1 uncultured Clostridium sp.
TAATTTGATATAACCTGCAACCTTTTGTGCCATAATGGCCACCTCCTTGAAAATTCACGCGGATAAAAATTATCCGACATTGTGGTAATTGCGGGCGTTTTACGCCCTCCCACTGTCACCAGAGGGATAAATATATATAAACGGCTCAGCCGCTTATATGCAATGTTCATTTTGACTATTCCACATGTTCAACCTGTGTATAGTCGATTTCAACAGGCGTTTCGCGTCCGAACATCGAAACGGCGACGTTAATCTTGCGCGTTTCGTTGTTAATGCTCGTAACCTTGCCTGAAAAGCCTTCCATGGGACCGGATTTAATCGAAACCTCGTCGCCTACGGCAAAGTCGATATCCTTCATGCGGATAACCTCAACGCCCATACGCTCCACTTCCTCATCCGAAAGAGGAACGGGCTTCGAGCCGGGTCCCACAAAACCGGTAACGCCGCGCGTGTTTCTCACAATGTACCAGCTTTCGTCTGTCATTACCATCTTAACGACAACATAGCTCGGAAAAATTTTACGCTTGACAACTTTTTTCTCGTCGCCCTTTTCCTCAACAACATCCTCGGTAGGTACTCTTACATCCAGAATCAAATCCTGCATGCCGCGGTTTTCAACAGACTTTTCAATATTGGCTTTAACCTTGTTCTCATAACCGGAGTATGTGTGAGCCACATACCATTTTGCCTCTCCTGCCATAACCGTTCTCCTTTTCCGACAATCTGATAAATGTCTTTATAATATGTTTGTCAGTAATTTAAACACCTGCGCGAAGGCAACGTCAAGCACGGAAAGAATAATCGTTATAATTATGATAAACACTATAATAACACCCGTGTTATGAATAAGCTGGTCTTTCGTAGGCCATGTAACCTTTTTCAGCTCGGCTTTTGTGTCTCTGAAAAATCTCTTTGCTCTCTCGCCGAAGCTCAGCTTCTTCGTCTTTGTTAAATTTGTATCAGCCATTTCTACACATCCTTACTAAATCAGATTATTTGGTTTCCTTATGAAGAGTGTGCTTTCTGCAGAACTTGCAATACTTGTTCATTTCAAGTCTGTCAGGATCATTCTTCTTGTTCTTCATTGTGTTATAGTTTCTCTGCTTGCATTCAGAGCACGCCAATGTAATCTTTACTCTCATCTTTAACACCTCCGCATTTTTATATATCGCTCTTTTTCCGTCGTTTTCGGGTTACAAAAAAAAAGAGCTTTTCTTCTAAGCACGATTATTTTATCACACCCCGAAAGGCTTGTCAATAGTTTTTTTAATATTTTACAAAAATATTCCCTTCCGCTCCGGAGTTTTTTACGCGTGAACATCCCCGCGCAGGGATGTTCGCGCGCCGTAAAGCTGTATATTTTTTTATATTCCTTCTCTCGGAGAAATTGCATCGCGCGTGGCGGAAGGCGAAGACACAGGCGCGGACGCCGCCGGCGACGGCGCGATTGTCGGGCGCGCGTCAAGCGACTCCTTTAATGAATCTATCGTTTCCTGCATTTTCACAATCTTATCGTTAAGCTCGTTAATCTGAATTTTTAGCTGCGTGTTTTCCTCCACCGCCGATGAAATCGTATCGGTTTTACCGCTGCGGCTTCCGGCGATAATTCCCACCGCGAACACCGCCGCCGCGGCGCACGATACAATACATATTGCCGCAATTATAATCTTTTTGCCTTTTTTCTTCTTATTTATATTAAAATTGCCGTAAAGAGCCATTATTGTCACCTCGTAATTTATTCTGACTTGTTTTAATCTAATTTTACCACATTCTGCGCGGAAAATAAATATAAATATTTATCTTTTACAGATTTTTTTAATATCTTCTCCATAGCTCTTTCATACAGTTCAAGCTGCTTTCTGTACCTTTCCGCAACGGCAAGCTGCTCCTCACGGGTCTTACATCTGTCCGTCTTGTAATCGACAAGCGTTATATTTCCGCTCTCATCTTCAAAATACATGTCGATAATTCCCTGCACGACTATTTTTTCATCGTCATATTCGCCGCCGAGACTTCCGTCGTACTCGGACGCCGGAATTTCTATTTCAAACGGACGCTCGCGGTACATGCTTTTCGCGGCAAGCGCGGCCTTGCCCATACCGCTCCTGAAAAAGCCGCATATATTTGAGCATATACCCAAAACAATTTTTTCATCCGACGCAATATCCGCGTCAAGCTGTCCTTCCGAGGCTATGCGCTCTATCTCCCTCATAATGATTTCCTCATATGAGTCTTCTTTCGCCTCGCGGATTGTTTCTATATCTATATACGCCATAACCTGATGGTGCGCCGTGCCTATCTGCGCGCCCGACTTCTGCGAGCGCATAAACTTCGGCTTCTGCGTCATATAAACAGGACCGTCAATTCTAATATGCTCGGCGTCTTCCATTTCTTTTATCGCCGTAACGGAGGTTTTTGCCGGAATCGCGCCGCTTTCGGGATAAGCGTAACGAAACTCAAGAATTTTCCTTACCGAATCGCGTACCTCTTCATAATTTTCAATCTTTATTTCCTCCTGTTCCGTCTCCGTATCGTCTTCGAATTCAAGGGACGAAACTGTTTTTTCAAAGCATTTCCAAAAAGCTCCGTCATGATTTACGGCGGGAATTATCCAATCGGCATAGCATTTTGCCGACGGCGATACTATATGCCTGAGCTTTGACTCGTCGCATACGCGTCTTAGCTCGCTAAACGCCGCTTCGCAGTCCTGAGCCGTTTTATACGCCTTCGCCGCCGTGACTATAAGCTTTTCGCGCGCTCTTGTCATCGCGACGTACATCAGCCTCATTTCCTCCGACAGATTTTCCTTTTTGTTTTCATCTTCTATATACTTATTGAACATCAGCTTTTTGCAGTACATATCCTCGTAATTGTAATAATCCACGCCGAGGCCGTAATCCTTATGAAGAAGCGCTCTGTTTTCTCCGCCGGCGCGCGATGAAACCAGCTTTTTCGTCGTTCCGGCGAGAAATACCACGGGGAATTCAAGTCCCTTGCTCTTATGTATCGTCATTATCCGCACAACGTTATGATTTTCGTTTATCAGCTTTGCGCCGCTGACGTCGTCGCTTCTGTTTTCCATACGCTCAATATAGCGTATAAAATTGAATATACCTTTAAAGCCGGATTCCTCATACTTCTTCGCCCTCTCATAGAGGAGCTTCAGATTTGCCTGCGCTTCCTCGCCGCCCTCGAGCGCGCCCATAAAGTCATAAAATCCCGTTTCCTCATACAGCGTCCATATCAGCGACGCTATTGACTTCATTTTTACATATCCTCTCCAGCGGTCGAGGTCAGAGATAAATCTGCGGCACTTTCCTCTTAGCCTTTCCTCGTTCTCAGTCAGATTTTTTTCGCCCGCCTTGTAGCTCTTTACAGCCCCGTAAAACGACCTGCCGCCGTAATCAATCTTTATCAGCGCAAGCTCGTTTTCCGAAAAGCCTCCTATCGGAGAACGCATAACAGCCGTAAGAGGTATATCCTGCATATGGTTGTTTATAAGTGAAATCAGCGACAGCATCAGCTTTATCTCCCGACGTTCAAAATACTCTTCCTTCTGCACAAACGCCGGAATACCGCTTTTTTCAAGTATTTCACGTGTTATATCGCCGCTGCTTTTTACCGAGCGCATAAGTATAACTATGTCGCGGTACTCGATATCGCGGTACGCGCCGTCTCCCGCGTAAACCTGAAAATGTCCGTCGCAGAGAGCGCGTATTCTTTCGGCAATACACGACGCCTCAGCCTCAGCCGATGAAATATCGCCGTCGTTTTCGGGGTCGTCCTTTATTACGGCTATTTTATAAAGCTCGGAGCCGTAGCCCGACTTGCCGTTCTCTTCATTTTCAAGATTTGCTCCGTCAATGTAGCATTCTCTGGCGCCGTCGCGATTCAATACTTCGTCGCCGCTGTATTCCACGTCGCCCACTCCGTCCGACATGACAGCCGAGAATACCGCGTTTATACTGCCGAGTACTTCCTTTCTGCTGCGGAAATTCTGCGAAAGCGTTATCTTCTTTCCGCTTTTTCCATCTCCGTAAAGCGCGCTCTTGTTTTTGAATATCATCGGGTCGCCGCCGCGGAAGCGGTAAATGCTCTGCTTTAAGTCGCCCACCATAAACATATTTTTGCCGTCTCTTGAAATCGACGTAAATATCGCGTCCTGCAATCCGTTGGTATCCTGATACTCATCTATGAGTATTTCCTCGTAGCGGCTCGCGTATTCTTCCCTTATATTTTCATTTTCGCTGAACAGTCTGTACGCGAGATGCTCAATATCCGAAAAGGACTTGCAGTTCTTCCTGTTCTTCTTTTCCTCGAAACACTCGCTGAATTTTTTCACGAGCCGCGCAAGGTCGTCAACCGATTGCTTCAGCTCCTTTGAGTGAACGTATTCGTTAAAATCCTCTCTGCTCCGGCACGGCAGCTTCATACATTCCGCTCTCAAATCGTCGCGCATGTAATCATATTCATCGTAAAAACGCTGCCAGTCCTCGTCGGACGCCAGTTTCTTCTCCGGAATTGATTTTATCGCCGAACCGAGGAATGATTTTTTCTCGATATACGCCTTGTAAAACGCGTATACATCGTCCCAGCCGCGCGCTTCTTTCAGCGCGGAAACAGCGTCGCGGCACGCGCAGACGTTTTTCCACAGCTTTCCCCAGTACCGAACGCCGTCCTCTCCGTTTGCGCGCTCCGACATTTTTTCTATAAGCTCGTTCCAGAAGCTCTCATGTTTTTTTACTATATAACCTGCATGTCTCTCAAGAAGAATATTTTTTACCCACTCGCTGTCCGTCATATCTTCGCTGTACATCGCCGCCTTTTCCTCAAGCCATTCAAGCGGCTCGGGAAAAGACTGTATAAAGCCGTACACCTTGCGCACAACGCTTTTCAGTCCCTCGTCGTCGCGGTTAGAGGCGTATATATTAACAAGTCTTGTAAAGCTGTCTCTTTCCTCCGCGTCCTCCGACGCGTACAGAGACAAAAACATCTCTGACAGCGTATCGTCCGCAAGCATATCGCCCTCGTTTTTATCCATTATACTGAAATTCGGGTCGGCGCCGAGAATATGAAAATTGTTTTTTACCACATTCAGACAGAATGAATCTATCGTGTTTATATCCGCCCCCGAGGTAAGATGAATTTGATCGCGGAGATATTCGCTCTTCTTTCTGTCGCCGGACGTTAGCGCCTCTCTGTACGCCTTATTTATGCGCGCGATAATTCTTTCGCGCATTTCCGACGCCGCCGCCTCCGTAAAGGTTACGACAAGAAGCGAATCAACGCTTACGAGATTTTCCGCGCGCGTTATCATATTGACTATACGCTCGACAAGCGCCGCCGTTTTTCCCGAGCCGGCGGCCGCGGAAACAAGTATATTACCCTCTCCCGACGGCTCGTATATAGCCTTCTCCTGCGCTTCAGTCCATATCGGCATTGTTCTTCACTCCTCTCAGCGCGGCGCCCTTTAGCTTCATTCTCTCCCATATCTCGTCGGCGACGCCTTCCTTTTCCCGCACGGATATCTTATCTTCGTCAAACTTGCACACGCTGCTGTAAGCGCAGTATCCGCACGCTCCTCCCCTGCCGTTTGAATTGTAGGGGCGGAGGCTTATATCGCCGCCGCGGGCGCGGCTGTCAATATCTATAACCGTGTTTTTGACATGCTCCATAAGTCCGTTTATCTCATCGGGACTTCGGACGCCTTTAATTTTTCCATCCTTATCAAGCTTTATCTTTGTAAATACGCTTTCCTGATTTTCAAAAAATTTATTGTCCATATTGTAAATCATTCTTCCGCGCTCCGTCTCGTCCTCCGGCGCGAAGGTCACGCCGTCAAGAACAAGGTCTTTTACGTTTTTCTGTTTTATATTGTCCTCCGTTACGGTTGCCGTCAGGCTTTTATACTTGCTCCTTACCGCTGTGTAGTAGACGCCGGAAACCTCCGCCGCTTTTTTCGCGTCGTGCGTCAGTCTTGCCGCCGCGACGGCGTAAATTACCATCTGCATATCATAGCCGTTCGCGATATTCACAACGTCAAATTCCGTTCTGCCCGTTTTGTAGTCGATTATGCGCATATATGATTTTCCGTCCGCATCGCAGACGTCTATTCTGTCTATCAGTCCCTTGACGGCGATACCGTCGCTTAAATTAATCTCAAACTCGTACTCCATGCCGTTTTCCGCGAAGCTGCCGGCGGAAAGACTTTTCTGCACCAGCTTAGCCGTGTCGGAAACGGTCTTTCCCATACGAGCGAATATACCTGCGGTGCGTTCCTTGTCTCTGACGCGCGAGGAAAGCATATTTTCACGGGTGGCGCTTATTATCGAGCCGATTATTCCGTCGCGTTTTTCATCGTCAAGCGCGCGCCAAGCGTTGATTTTTTCCTCGTTCGTCTTCGCTCCGTCTTCTACCTTCACGCAAAACTCGTTTATTACCTGATGCGCGTAGCTGCCCATATTCGCGGGCGTAATCTCCCATTCCTCGCGTTCATACGCGCCGAGTCCGTATTTTAAGAAATACGCGAACGGACACTGCGCAAATGTGTTTATTCTGCTCGCGCTGTAGGTTATTTTACCGTGATAAAGCATATCGGCGATATCGGCGTCAAGCATTACGCCGCGCCTGTCGTAATAGTCGGCTCTGTCGGTAAGACGCAGGATTCGCTTCCATTCGGGATTTTCGCTGTACCATTCGTAAACTATATCCCACAGCGGATTTTTTTTGCCTTCATGCCGCCGCGACATATTTATCAGCATTTTGTGTATGGTCGCCTTAGGCGAGGATATATAAACCCTGTCCTGTGACGCGTCGTTTAAAAGATTATCGCTCACAGACATAAGCGGAAATTTCCGGTATATCTCCAAAAGCATGTGCGACGGAGACTGCTCCCTGCCCTCCTCGTCCTGCACGGAGTAGCTTATAAACAGCTTTTCGCTCACGGCGCACAGCGCTCTGTATACCTTAAAATACTGCTCGTCCGTTTTCTTTTTCGTATCCGGCGCTATCGTTATTCCGTAAAAGTCCTGTAAAGTATTTCTGTCCTTGTTGGACAGAAAGCCTTCGGTTTTTATATTAGCCGGGAATGTTCCGCTCTTCGCGCCGACAACAAACATCGCCTTCACGTTTGCGTGAGAGCTTCTCTCAACGCTTCCGACATAAACCTGGTCAATACCCGACGGAATTGTGCGGATTTCACACTTTGAAAGTCCCGCCGATATGTACGCGGCAAATTCGTCACGCTTCATCTTTGCTTCACCCAAAGCTGTCACGGTCTGGTCAAGCACGTCGAGGATAAGATTCCATATCTTTGTGAACTGCTCCGCCTCATTTACTTTTCCTTCTTTTTTTAATACGGCAATATCGTGCTTGAGTCCGCCGTACAGATTAATATCCTCCAGATACTCAAACAGGGCGGACGCAAATTCAAACGCGGTTTTCGTACCCTTTGTCTTTTTTGCAAAATTGCTTAGAGGAACCGTTATTTCACGGCGAAGCTTCTCGATTTTCTCTATATTTTTATCCGCGTTTTCATCCTTATCCTCCCTCTCAAGACCAAACGCGGTATCGACTATATCGCCTCCATCCGTCCACGGCTCCTCTCCCAGCCAGCTTCCCTTGCCGCGTATTCCGCAGCGAAGGACAAAATTTTCGAGCGCGTCGATTTCCTCCTGATTTATCGGTTTGAAAAACGCATGTCTTCCGTTTACCGTTTTCCTGTAAATAAATCCCGCGCGCAGATAACGGAACACCGAATCATAGCTCCAGTCCTCCTCAATCACAGAAAACAGCGACAAAATCTGCATCGCTATGGGATGGTCGCTCAGAATTATCTTTCTGTCGGTAAAATACGGAATTTCGTACTCCGAAAAAACAGCCTCAATAAGATGACGGTATTCCTCCTCATCGCCGCAAAGAAGCGCGATATCTCTGAAGCGGCAGCCGTCGTCGCGCACAAGGTCGACTATTTTGCACGCCACTCTCTCAATCTCTCCGTAGGCATCGCGGCTCTGGAAATACGCGATATTCTCCGGCTTTTCCTCATAGACAAAATCTCTGTTCCAATGTGTGAACAATGTATATAAATCCTTTCTGCCCCGAAGATGACCGAGTCCCGCTCCCGCGTTATATGAGCCTTCAAAACCATATACCGCCGCAAGCTCCTCTATTTTTTCAACCGTTTTCAGCGTTTCGCGGTACATCTCACGCTCCTCCTCGTCCTCCGTTTCCGGACAGCATATGCTGACCGTCATGTGAACGCCCTTTTTCAGCATTGCCTCAAGAACGCAAAGCTGCTGCGGCATAAACTTGTCAAAACGGTTTATCCAGACGTATGTGTCGCTGTCAAATTCGCCGCCCTTTTCTATACGCTCGGCAAGCATATACAAATCATCCTCGCTGTCGGTACATTCCGATTTATCAACAAACTCCGAATATTTTTCATACACGCGTCCCAGCGCGGCGAGCTTGCTTTTAAGCGTCCTGTTATCCTCAATACTCTCCGCCTTTTCGATTAATTCCGCCGGCGTCACGAGATATCTTTTCATCTCGCTTATGAGCGACGAGGCAACGTCAAGAAAACCCTGCCGCCGCATTGCCGTAATGAGCTTCATATCCATGTCTTCTATCCCGTCAAGCTCCTGCGCCGTTTCCGTAACAGCCTTGTATATAAGCATCTGTCTTCCGGATTCCGTAAGGTGGTTGAGCTGAGCCGCGCTCAGATAATTTATCGCCATGCGTCTGAGCGTCAGTACCTCTATATTATTAAGACCTGTTCCGCCGAATTTTTCCACAAACCTTTTTTCCGTCTCATAGGAATAATGGTCGGGAACTATCATTATGCATTTCGCGGACGGCTTTTCATTATGTATCTTCTCTATCCCTTTCATGCACATTCCGCTTTTGCCCGAGCAGATTGCGCCGCGTATGATACTAACTCCCATATCATTTTGTCCTTTCACATCGTTTGTTTATATTATATCACATATTGCATATAAAAAAAAGCGCTTTATTTTTCTAAATCAAATATTTCCTTTATAATTGACTTTTACCGGTATTTACGATAGAATATAAGTTGAATTAGTTTAATTCGGAAAGGAAATGAAACCAATGAGTAAAAGACTGTTTACATCGGAATCTGTCACTGAGGGACATCCCGACAAAATATGCGACCAGATTTCCGACGCTATACTTGACGAAATACTTAAAGAGGACCCGGCGGCTCGCGTCGCGTGCGAGACCACCTGTACAACAGGCATTATCTCAATAATGGGTGAAATCACGACTTCCTGCTATGTAGACTTTGGGAAGGTTGCGAGACAGGTAGTTCTTGATATAGGCTATGACAGGGCGAAATACGGATTCGACGGCACAACATGCGCGGTCGTAACGGCTATCGACGAGCAGTCGCCCGATATTGCGCAGGGCGTAAACTCCGGCTTTGAAAACCGCGAGGAGGGCGGCAGCGACGACGAAAATTCCACCGGCGCGGGAGACCAGGGCATGATGTTCGGCTACGCGTGCGACGAAACTCCCGAGCTTATGCCGGCGCCGATTTCACTTGCGCACAAAATGGCAAAAAAACTTACGGAGGTGCGCAAAGACGGTATTCTCGACTACCTCCGTCCCGACGGCAAAACTCAGATTACTGTTGAATATGACGGCGATAAGCCGGTAAGAGTCGATACGGTTGTTGTATCGAGTCAGCACTCGCCCGACATTGATATAAAAAAACTGCGTGAGGATATTAAAAACGAGGTTATTTTAAAAACCGTTCCCGCCGCTCTTATTGATGAAAACACAAAATTCTTCATCAATCCGACAGGCAGATTTGTTGTCGGCGGTCCAAACGGCGACAGCGGACTTACGGGAAGAAAAATAATTGTCGACACCTATGGCGGATACGCGCGTCACGGAGGCGGAGCGTTCTCCGGCAAGGACCCGACAAAGGTTGACAGAAGCGCGGCTTACGCATCCAGATGGGTCGCAAAAAATATTGTGGCGGCAGGGCTCGCGAAGCGGTGCGAGGTTCAGCTCGCCTACGCCATAGGCGTGGCGCATCCCGTTTCAATAATGGTTGACACATTCGGAACAAATACCGTTCCCGAGGAAAAAATCGAAACAGCTGTTTCGGAAGTATTTGATTTAAGACCGTACGCTATAATAAACAGACTTGATTTGAGGAAGCCTATATACAGAAAGCTCGCCTCCTACGGTCATATGGGACGCGAGGACCTCGGCGTAAGCTGGGAAAAGACAGATATGGCGGACAAGCTCAAAGAAGCGGTAAAATAATTCAAAATGTCGGTCAATAAACCGTCGTTTTGGGCTGCATACAATATGTCTGCGGTCCGGAATATTTTTCCCCGAAAGGAAGTAAACATGAAAGTTTTATGTATAGGCGATATTGTCGGACGTATAGGACGTAATATGCTTTTCAAATACGTTGACGAACTTAAATACAAAAAGAATATCGACGCGGTAATCGCCAACGGCGAAAACGCTACGCACGGCAGAGGTCTTTCGCGCAGCGCTTACGATGAGCTTATGCGCTCGGGAGTGGACATTATCACTATGGGCAACCACACATGGAACTGCAAGGAAATATTAAGCATAATGAAAAACGAGGGCAATGTTATCCGTCCCGCGAATTACAGCAAAACATGTCCCGGCGAGGGCAGCGTTATATTCACGGCGAAGAACGGAGTTAAAATCGGCGTTGTAAACCTTATCGGCAGAACGTATATCGAGCCGTTTGACTCGCCGTTTGACGCCGCCGACCGCGAAATTGAGAAGCTGAAAAAATCGACTGATATAATATTTGTCGATTTTCATGCCGAAGCGACAAGCGAAAAGCTCGCTATGGCTTATTATCTCGACGGCAAGGTATCCGTTGTATTCGGCACGCACACTCATGTACAGACGGCCGATGAGACAATAATGGAGGGCGGCACAGGCTGCATAACAGACCTCGGTATGACAGGGCCGCAAATTTCCATTCTCGGACGCGAGAAGACGTCTATAATAAAGCGGTTTCTCAACGGCATGCCGCAGAAATTCGATATTGCCGAAGGACCCGGTCAGTTCTGCGGATGTATGTTTGATATTAACGAGGCAAGCGGAAAATGTACCGCGCTTGAGCGTATTTTTATACGCGAATAACGGACTATGAAGGAAGACAGTATGAAAACTCTTATAAAAAACGGAAGAATACTCACTATGACAGGCGATATATTTGAAAACGGATGCGTGCTGTTTGACGGGAAAATAATTTATGTCGGCGCGTACAAGGCGTTTGACGCGGATGAAATTATTGACGCAAACGGCATGATTGTCATGCCGGGACTTATCGACGCTCATTGTCATGTCGGGATGTTCGAGGACTCTTTGGGCTTCGAGGGCGATGACGGCAACGAGGACAGCGACCCCGTTATGCCCCATCTGCGCGCGATAGACGGCATAAATCCGTTTGACCGTGCGTTTGGCGACGCGCGGAATGCGGGAATAACAACCGTTGTGACAGGTCCGGGCAGCGCGAATCCCGTGGGCGGACAGTTTGCCGCTTTAAAAACATACGGCATATGCGTTGACGATATGATAATAAAAGCTCCCTGCGCGATGAAATTCGCACTCGGCGAAAATCCAAAATGCGTATACAACGAAAAGGAAGAAGCTCCTGTTACGCGCATGGGAACTATGGCGCTAATCCGCGAGCTTCTTATAAAATCCCGCGAATATATGAACCGTCTCGACGCGTATAATGAAAACAGCGAGGATAATGAGAAGCCGGATTTCGACATGAAGCTTGACGCGATGATTCCGGTACTGAAAAAAGAAATACCCGTTAAAATCCACGCTCACCGCGCCGACGACATATGCAGCGCGATAAGGCTCGGCAAGGAATTTGACATACGCGTAACTATCGAGCATTGCTCGGACGGCGACGCCGTCGCGCCTATACTTGAAAGAGAAAAGGTTCCTGTAATGCTCGGTCCGACACTGTCCGACAGGAGCAAACCCGAGCTTCACAATCTTACATTTGATACATACAAAAATCTTTCCGACAGAGACATAGACACGGCGATAATAACCGACCACCCGGAAATCACAATCGAAAACCTTCCCTTATGCGTAGTAATGGCTGTAAAACACGGTATGAACGAGACAAAAGCTCTCGAAGCAGTTACGGTAACGGCGGCTAAAAACTGCGGTATCGGCGGCAGAGTAGGAAGCCTGAAAAAAGGCATGGACGCCGATATAGCGGTATTCACCGATTTACCCTCGCGTTTCGGCGCAGAATGCGTTATGACATTTATTGACGGAAAAAAAGTTAAATAAAACACATAAATGGGTTACATTAAATTGTAGTAGGGGCGGCTATCAGCCGCTCGCGGGCGACTAATGGCCGCCCCTACGAATTGAGCGCTTGTACACCGTTGGTTACGCCCCTAAACTATAATTTATATCCAAAATAAAGGAGCTGCGCGTTTTTTAATGCGGCAGCCCCATACTTCACGAAATAATTTTAATTATTGTCCAGCCTTAAACTGTCACACAGCGGTTTAACCTCATCCCAGAAAAACACCTTAACGTAATAGCCTTTGTAAACGGGTATTCCATATATTTTCTCACTTTCGGCTTCTATATTTGCCTCGATAGCGTCTATGCCCTCAAGCAAATCGGTATCCGCATTGTAAAGAGCGGCGTAAACCGTGCCTGACAACGGTTCATCTCCGTAATTATAAACAGTCACCTTACCGTCCGAGGCAAGCATTTCACAGCCTTCTTTTACATGAGGCGTCGGAAACGGAGTCGCAGACGGTAACGGCTCAGATGTTTCGGATGGCGTCGGAGCGGGCGTTGCGTACGGCGTCGGCGAAGGAGCCGGCTCAGCCGTAGGAGCGGACGTTTCATCGGGATATTGCTCCATTTCTTTTGCAAGGTCAAAGAAACAAACATCATACGATAAAACGGCTTCGCTTCCGTCAGTATAGTTAATTCCGCTTATATTTACATTAAAAACTTCACCGTCGTTTATCGCGCAGAGCGAATCAGGGTCCGGACGGAATACGATCGCTTTTGATATTCCGTATCCGTCGTTATCCACAGAAAAATGAAGTTTGCTGTCCGACAAACCTTCCTCCCCGAGATTGGGCGTATTTTTATCGAATACCCACTGCTTGCCGTCGCTCTCTCTCGTAAGCGTGACAACCGCGCTTTCCTTTGACGGCTCCGCATACGGTTTACCGAGATTTACGCTCCACGCGTACTCAATCGTACTGTCTATATCTTCCGAAGCGGCAAAATACTGTATCGGAAAATCTCCCGAGGAGGGCCACGCTATATACGAATCCGACTCGCAGTTCCAGTAATTAAGTCCGTCAAAAACATGCATATTCACTCTGTATCCGCTGTAGCTTGCCGGCGGATTTCTCGCAAAGCCTATACCGAAGCTTTCGGCTCCGGGCTTTAAAAGCCAGCGTCTATGTCCTACGTTTTCAATATTACCCGCTCCGCTGTCGGCGGAATAACCTATGACAGCCGCGGAAATATTTTTCTTTCCCGCGCTTATATTCGACTCGCTGCAGCCGCGCAGTCCTTTTTCGTAGAATTCGTCATCCATATCAGCCGGTTGAACCGGAGCATAAGAAAACTGATTTGACGCGGCAAGCAGTACAGAGCCGTGCTGCGCCAAATCGTTAAGCTCATCGGTAAATTTTATGTTTTCATACGGAAGTCCGGCGACATACCTAATCATCTTCAGCGCGTTAAGAGCGCTTGCCGCATCCTCTTTATTCAGGCTTCCGGCAGCATACGGAGCGGTAAAGCTCGGAGCTGTCTCATATCTCGTCTCATAACCGGAATTAAAGCCGTTATGCGGTAGCTTCTTTGCCATCTGCGCTATATCCGATTTTGTGCGCGTCCTGTCCATGTTTACAACCTGAGTCTCGGCAAACCACGATATTCCTCTTTCTATTTTCGGAGCTATCGCGAAAGCAGAAGTCATATTTACAAAAATCAAAGCGGCGGTTACAGCCGCGAATATTTTTCTTTTCATAGTATTACGCCAGCCCTTCTTAACAAATAAAAGGGGCTGCCGTTCAAAATCAACGGCAGCCATTTGTTGTTTTTTGTTTTATCTCTGTACTCTTCCCGAGCCGTCGCCGCCCGCGAGTGTTTCAACGTCTGAACGCGAAACAAGGTTAAAGTCGCCGGGAATTGTGTGCTTCAGAGCCGAAGCCGCGACGCCGAACTCAAGAGCGTCCTTGAAGTTCTTGCCGTCAAGGAAGCCGCATATTGTACCGCCCGCGAAGCTGTCGCCGCCGCCTACACGGTCAACGATTGGGCGAATTCTGTATTCCTTTGAATGATAGAACTCATCATCGGCGCTTGAGTAAATACAAGCCGACCAGCCGTTATCAGAAGCCGACTTCGAAACACGAAGCGATGAAATAACATATTTAAAGCCAAACTTAGCCGTCATCTGCTTGAAGATACTCTCATAACCCGCAAGGTTCAGAGAACCGCTTGTTACGTCGGTATTTTCGGGCTTAAAGCCGAGAACCTTGTCAGCGTCCTCCTCGTTGCCTATGCAAACGTCAACATACTGCATAAGGTTTGACATAACCTTCTGAGCTTTCTCGCTTGACCAGAGCTTCTTTCTGAAGTTAAGGTCGCAGGAAACCGTTACGCCGTGAGCCTTAGCCGCCTTGCAGGCAAGCTCCGTAAGCTCAGCCGCGGCGTCCGATACAGCCGGAGTAATTCCCGTAAAGTGGAACCAGTCCGCGCCTTCGAAAATCTTATCAAAGTCAAAGTCAGCCGCCGTCGCTGTTGAAATCGAGGAATGAGCTCTGTCATAAACTACGTTTGACGCTCTCATCGACGCGCCTGTCTCAAGGAAGTAAATTCCGAGTCTCTCGCCTCCTCTTGCGATATTCTTCGTACCTACGTTCATCTTGCGAAGAGCGGCAACCGCGCTGTCACCGATGGGATTCTCGGGAACCTTCGTAACGAACTCGGCGTCATGACCGTAATTCGCCAGCGAAACAGCCACGTTAGCCTCGCCGCCTCCGTAGCATACGTCGAACTCGTCCGCCTGAATAAACTTCTCATTGTTGGGTGTCGAAAGTCTCAGCATTATTTCACCCATTGTAACTACTTTTGCCATATTATGTATTCTCCTTTTTTAATATAATCAGTTAAAGTATAATTTTACTTTTTAAGCTCCGCTCTTGCCGCCTTAATATTAGCGATAAATTCTTTCGCCGTTTCGGTAATAGCGTTATAATCGCCTGTCTTGGCGCCCTTTGTCAAAGACGAACCCGCGCCTACGGCTACAACGCCCGCCTTAATCCATTCAGCGACATTATCCTTGTCAACACCGCCTGTCGGCATCATCTGAGCCTGCGGCAGAGGACCCTTGATATCCTTTATAATTCTCGGACCGTACAAATCAGCCGGGAATATCTTGATTATGTCGGCGCCTGCTTCCATCGCAGTGATAACCTCCGTAATCGTAGCGCAGCCGGGCATATACGGAACTCTGTAACGGTTACAGAGCTTAGCTGTTTCAGCATTGAACGCAGGGCTTACAATAAAGTTTGCGCCCGCTAAAATTGCCATTCTTGCCGTTTCAGGGTCAAGAACCGTACCCGCGCCGAGCATCATTTCGCCGTTTGAATACTTCTCAGCCAAAGCCGCGATAACCTTGTCCGCGCCCGGAACGGTAAATGTCAGCTCGATACCTGTGCAGCCGCCCGCGAGACACGCATCGGAAATTTTAATTGCTTCCTCGGCGTTGTTCGCTCTTACAACCGCGACGAGACCGCAACCGGTAAGCTTTTTTATGACGTCTTCTTTTAACATTGGATAATTCCTCCTTGATTTTTAATTTTATACAACTATTTTACCACATCAACCGAAATTTTGCAATATATGTTACAAAAAAATATCGGAATTTTCCCTATTGAACGGTCTGCGCCTTTATTTATAGCTCAGAATTTTTATCCGTTCCACAGCGCCGTATACATTACCTCATTATTATATTCGTTGCAAACGGCGCCGTCAATCACGAATCCGAGCCGCGACGCAAACTCCAGAGACTTGCGGTTTTTCGCGTAAAACTCCGCTTGAAGAATCGGATATTCCGTTTTCAGGAAATTTATCAGCTCTCCCCCGACGCCTTTATTCTGAAAATCGGGATCAACAAACAGTCCCTCTATCATGTTATCCGCGCCGACGCACGCGAATCCTATAACTTTATCGTCCGAGAGATAAACAAAGGTATCATTTTTATCAATATATTTTTCCTTCACATAATCATAATGCTTTTCCCAAAAGTCCGCTTCGACAAACGAAAGCGAGTAAATCGAGGCGCGGAGCCATACGTCCATAACCTCGTATGTCTGTGATTTATCCATTAATTTTATCATATTAACACATCCATGATTCATAGTTCATATATAGAGTATAACATACTGCGGCGCAGTTTTACAACACATGAATTTTATTGTAAAGTAAACTTAATAAACATTGACTATTATCATCAAACATGATAAAATTATTAATATACTATCAGAAACGGGGGTATCTATCATGGATACATACAATAACAGCTTTAATCAGCCGCCAAATCCGCCAACCGCGCCTCAGTATACTCCTCCGAACAGGAACGGTCTTGCGACAGCGTCTCTCGTTCTCGGAATCGTATCTGTTATTTTTTCCTGCTGCTGCGGAGTTCTGTCTTTCCCGTGCGGAATTGTCGGACTTGTTCTCGGCATAATCGGTCTGCGTCATAAAGAAAAAGGCGGCAGAGAGCTTGCCGTCGCGGGCATAGTTCTGTCGTCGATATCAATTGTTCTGACAATTATAACAGTTATACTCGCGTTTGCGTTTAATATTATAGCGTATAACAACGGCGAATTCTATTATACCAATCCGCAGGACTATTTTAGCGATATTGTCTGATTTACGCCGGCATAAAATTTATAAGATTTCTTAAAAGATGATACATGACGAATACCACGCCGAGCACGATGTAAAACGCGGCGCCGCGCGGTATTATTTTTACCGGCTTAATCCACGCCGTTATAACCGCCTCGGCGTACGCCGCAAGAAGAAACACGCACAGCAGAGGAACGGTAATATTATATCTAACCGCCCTAAAAAAATGAAACGACAAAAGCTCCCTGACAGCGCGCGTATTGCCGCAGCCCGGACAAAGCAGTCCCGTCGTTTTATGAAGCGCACATTCAGGCATAAGCGCGGATAATTTCAGTATGTAATCCTTCATAACAAATACCGCCGCCGCAAAAAGCGGCGGTACGGCTGTAATTGCAAGACGTTTTACATCGAATTTCAAATTCACTCATTCCTTTGACTTTTTCTGTATTTTATCATAAACCCATGATGTAAGTCAATATTATTCATCAGTCTTCCAATCCGTAAATAAATATTTAACCCACGCAATATTATTAAAAAAGGGGTTGTTTGAATCGGTAAAATGTAGTATAATAAACGTATATATTTTATAAATTGAGGAGAATTATAACAATGGAAAACGGAGTTAATTTATATGTGGTAGCGCCATGCTATAACGAGGAAGCGGTTCTGGGCGAAACGTCCAAGCGGATGCTGGAGCTGTTCTCGGACATGAAAAAAGACGGTCTTATAAACGACAAAAGCAGAATCGTATTTATCGACGACGGCTCCAAGGATAAAACATGGAGCATAATAAGCTCGCTCACAAAAGAGCATACTGAAATTGCCGGAATCAAGCTCGCAAGAAACGCAGGACATCAGAACGCTCTGTTCAGCGGACTTATGACGGTTAAAAACGACTGCGACTGCGTCGTTTCGATAGACGCCGACCTGCAGGACGATATAAACGTAATTCCCGATATGGTAAAGAATTATATCGACGGCTACGATGTTGTTTACGGCGTCAGAAACAAGCGCGACTCCGACACGTTTTTCAAGCGTACAACGGCTGTGGCTTTCTATAAGCTGATGCGTCTCATGGGTGTGAATATAGTTTTTAATCACGCTGATTACAGACTTATGAGCAAGCGCGCGCTTGAAGGACTCTCTCAGTTCCCCGAGCGCAATCTGTTCCTGCGCGGTATGGTTCCGCTTGTCGGATACCGCTCAACAAGCGTATATTACGACAGAAACGAGCGTTTCGCGGGAGAATCAAAGTATCCGTTAAAGAAAATGCTTTCCTTCGCTTTTGACGGCATTACGTCGTTCAGCATCAGTCCTATCAGAATGATTTCAGCGTTCGGCGCGGTTGTGTGTGTAATCGCGGTAATAATGGCTGTTTACGCGCTTGTGCAGAAGCTCGTCGGACATACAAACGCCGGCTGGGCGTCGCTGATGATGTCGATATGGTTTATCGGCGGAGTACAGCTTTTATCGGTAGGACTTATAGGCGAGTATATCGGAAAGCTGTATAAGGAAGTAAAGAGACGTCCGCGCTACATTATAGAGGCTTACGTTAATGAAAGGAATGACGACTGATGTATGATATAGCGATAATCGGCGGAGGCCCCGCCGGTATGTCGGCGGCTATATACGCCTCCAGAGGCGGAATGAAAACGGCGCTGATTGAAAAAATCGCCTGCGGCGGTCAGGTAATAAAAACGCATGAAATAGACAATTATCCCGGTTTCGCCGATAATCCGTCGGGCGCCGAGCTTTCAAAGGCTATGGAAGACCACGCGAGAAAATTTGACGTTGAATTTGTAAGCGAAAATGTCAGGTCAATAGAAAACGCGGAATATGACGTCAAGGTTATTCATACGCGCCGAAATAAGTATGTAACAAAATCAATAATATTCGCCACCGGCGCAAATCCGAAAGCTCTCGGCGCGTCCGGAGAAGCCGAGCTTACAGGCGCGGGAGTATCCTACTGCGCGACGTGCGACGGCGCTTTTTTCAGAGGCAAGGACGTGTGCGTAATAGGCGGAGGTAATACGGCTATGGAGGACGCTCTCTATCTCGCCGGTTTCTGCCGCAAGGTTTATATTCTTAACAGGAGCAAAAAATTCCGCGCGGCGGCGTCTTTGGTTGAGCGCGCAAAAAATAATGGAAAAATAGATATACTGACAGATACGGTAGCCGAGAAATTCAGCGGCTCGTCCACACTTGAAAGTATCGTCGCAAAAAACACAGTCACAGGCGAAAAAAATATTCTTAACGTGTCGGGAGCGATTATCGCGATAGGCATAATTCCCGAGTCAAAGCTCGCAAAGGAATGCGGCGTTCAAACATGTCCCCTTGGATTTATTAAAACCGACATGTATCTCGCGACAAACGTAAAAGGTATTTTCGCCGCGGGCGATGTAAGAGTTTCGCCGCTAAGACAGGTTGTTACCGCCGCAGCCGACGGCGCGGTTGCCGCCGCGAGCGCGGTTAATTACGTAAACGAGCTCGGAATAAAAAGCGTGTAAGGACGCTTCAGACTGTAGACAAACCTCCGTTTGCCTTCCCCTTGAGGGGAAGCCTTACAGAGCGTTGCCGCAAACATATTATAGATGGAATGCGGTCTAACCAATTTATCGACAGCCTGAACGCTTATCCGAAAATCATATACGCGATACAGCCTATGATTCCGGCTCCGAGCATAACGTATATCTGATTCGTCTTGAAAATTCTAAGGCAAAGCAGCGATAGAATAAACACTGCCGCCGCAATAAAATCAAAATTTTCAGCCATTAGTGAAACGGGGTTCCCGTTCCACAGCGCAAGCACAAGTATGGACAATCCTGCCGAGGCAATCATTGACGTCACGGCGGGGCGAAGTCCGTTCATCACTCCCTGCATTACCGACATTTCTCTGTATTTGTAGTACAGCTTTGCAAGCGCGACGGCGATAATGCTTGACGGCAGAACACATCCTATTGTTGCGACAACAGCTCCGGCTATTCCGCCGAGCTGTATTCCGACAAACGTGGCTGAATTTATCGCTATCGGTCCCGGCGTCATTTGAGAAATCGTTATTATATCCGTAAACTCACTCATCGTAAGCCATGCGTGAGTGTCCACTATCTGATTCTGTATCAGCGGCGTCGCGGCATATCCGCCGCCGAAGCTAAACAGTCCTATCTGAAAAAAGCTCCAGAACAATTGCAAATATATCATTTTTTATTCTCCGTTTTTTTCGGGCGCATAAACAGAGCGCCTATAATTCCGCAAACAATTACTATATAAATCACATTAACATTAAAAATATACGCGAACGCAAACGCGGCAATCATTATAATAATCGGAAATACGCGTTTATCCTTTATAATGCTGTACGACATAGTTATAACAACGTCAATTATAACCGCCGCAACTCCCGCCTGCATACCCCTTAGCACATAACCGACTATTGTATTGTCGCGAAACGCTATGTAAAACATCGATATAACCGACAGTATAACAAGAGGCGGAAGAACCGTTCCGAAAACCGTTGTAATCACTCCGGGGATTCCCGCGATTTTGTACCCTATAAGCGCCGACGCATTCACGGCTATCGCTCCGGGCGTGGACTGTGCTATAGCTATAAGGTCGAGCATCTCGCTGTCCTCAATCCATCGGAGGCTGTTGACAAATTTGCTTCTCAGCATGGGAATGATTACAAATCCGCCGCCGAATGTAAACGCGCTTATCCGGAGTGTTGATAAAAATAAAGTTATATACGTTTTTATTTCTTTTTTCACTTAATCATCTCCCATATTTCCCGTACTGTTTTTAATTATATACAAAAAAAACTCCCGTGTCAATCATTGACTTTAGCGCGTTGATGTGGTATGATTATTTCATCACAATGATAAGGGGTAATACATATGAAAAAAATACTGACGTCTATGATTGTTTCGGCTGTTTTGTTAAGCGGTATCAGTTCTTTCGCGGCGGCGCCGCAGCCCGAAGCGACAGAAGCGCCGTCGGTCGTTGCGGCAGAGACCCAAACGCCCGAACCGTCGCCGGAGCCGTCCGAAACTCAAGCTCCGTCCGCCGAGCCTTTATCAACGCCGGAGGCGACGATTGAGCCTGCGGCTTCGCCTATTCCGACGGCCGAGCCCGAGCAGATTCCGCAGCGGGAATTATCCGCTCAGTTCAATCTGACGCTTGACGTTATTCCGAGAAAATATATTATATCGACAAACGCGGTAATCGAGCTTTATAATGAAAAAGACGAGCTTCTCGGCTCACAGCTTAGCTATGTCGGCTGGGGCGTTCCGTCCTTCACCATGACGTTTGACGTTCCGGAATACAGAATGGGCGAGAAATTTAAAATTAAGCTTGTTTCCGGACTGCGCATGATGCGGTATTACGACACAATTATCGAACCGGGAGGTATGCTGACGGTTAATACATACGGATATCTTAATGAAAACGGAGAGTATGTTCAAAATAACGGCTGCTCAGTCGAAGGCGAGCCGGAATACGAAAAAGAGCTTTGCATGTATGTAAACGGCAATCTGCTTGAGGACAGCGATCCTTACGCGAGAATTGTGGACGGAGTGGCAATGGCGCCCGTGCGAAAAATAGGCGAAGCGATGGGATTAAAGGTAAAATACGACCCGGACTATGACAGCGTCGTTTGCTCCGTAGGCTCGGAGCAGGTTATATTCAACGCGAACAGCGCCTACACGACTATTTTCGGAAACGATACCTACGCTCCCCATGAAACTGTTTACATAGACGGCTCTCTGTTCGTGCCTGTCAGAACTCTTGCCGACGCGTTTGAATCAAGTCTTGAAGCAATAGACTTCGGCGACCATCTCGACGTCGTTATAGGCGAATCCGGCAAGGTCAGAGAATACAGAAACAGAACGCCCGTAAACAGAAACGGAATAGGCAGCCGCACAAATTATCTCGTATGGGTTTCCAAGCATGAATATAAAGTAAGAGTTTACGAAGGCTCTCAGTATAATTGGGAATTGCTCAAAGAATTCCCATGCGCGCTCGGAGCATGGAATACGCCGACCATAACAGGTCAGTTTGAGTATATAGAAAGAACGCAGTGGGATTACGACGCATATTATGTCGGACCGGTACTCAGATTTTACAACGGCTACGCGCTTCACTCAACGCTTTTATATTACGGGGGCGGAGAATATGACGGACGCGTAGGCGTGAATATTTCCCATGGCTGCGTGAGACTGCATCCGCAGGATATTAACTGGATAGCGGCGACAATCCCGTTCCGCACAAGAATTTACATAACCGAATAATTATAAATATTATGACGCTTACGCCGCCTCCCGTAAAGGCGCTTGCCGCGGCGGGCGGCGGACCGTTATTTGAGATAACCGCCTACAGCCGATAATTACGGCGAATAAATTTATTCTAAATATGCAAAAAATCGGCGCTTCCCTATAAGCGCCGATTTTTTGCCGTATTTCCGCATGGGATAACATTTTTTCCAAAAACGTATATTACTTATTTTGGTTTTCGTAACTTTCAATCATCTTCTTAACCATCTGTCCGCCGATTGAACCTGCCTGTTTTGAAGTAAGAGAGCCGTTATAGCCCTGTTCAAGGTTAACGCCGACTTCTTTTGCCGCTTCCATCTTAAATTGTTCCAGTCCTGCTTTTTTACTGTTCTTTGACATGATAAATTTCTCCTTTACAATAAATCTGCGAGTTTTTTACCCAAACATAATTTATGCAGATTACGAAATTATAAACATGAAATTTTTGTCAATTCATTACTATTCCCTCGGAGATTACCTTATCGGCGCGTTTTCTCAGTTTGGCGTATTTTTCGCTTTCAAGATGCGGATCCTCGGAAATTATACTTTTCGCCGCCTCCTGCGCCGCCGAAAGTATGTCGCGATCCTCAAACAAATTGGCGATTTTCATTTCCGGAAGTCCGTGCTGCCGCGTCCCGAAAAAGTCTCCCGGTCCGCGCAGCTTCAAATCCTGTTCGCTTATATAAAAGCCGTCGTTTGAAATACGCATAGTTTCCATGCGCTTTTTCGTGACCTCGTTGTTTCCGTGCGCGATAAGTATGCAGTACGCCTGCTCTCCGCCTCTGCCGACGCGTCCGCGCAGCTGATGCAGCTGCGACAGTCCGAAACGCTCGGCGTTTTCTATTACCATTATATTTGCGTTCGGCACGTTTACGCCGACCTCGATTACTGTTGTGGAAACAAGTATCTGTATCTCCCCGCGCACGAACTCATTCATAATCTCATCCTTCAGCTTCGGCTTCATTCTGCCGTGCATAAGCCCGATTGTAAGCTTCGGGAACGACGACTGCAGCTTTTGAGCGAGATTTTCGGCGTTCTGCAAATCGCTTTTTTCCGTTTCCTCTATGAGCGGACACACAACATACGCCTGTCCTCCCTCCTTCACGTTCTTTTCAAGAAACGCAAATACGCGCTTTCGCATTTTCTCGCCGACAGCGTAGGTTTTTACAGGCTTCCGCCCCGGCGGAAGCTCGTCTATTACTGAAATATCAAGGTCGCCGTACAGAATAAGAGCGAGAGTTCTCGGAATAGGCGTCGCCGACATGATGAGCATATGCGGGTTATTTCCCTTCGCCGCCAGCTTCGCCCTCTGCTCCACGCCGAAGCGGTGCTGCTCGTCGGCAACCACAAGAGCGAGATCTTTAAACTCAACCGCGTCCTGAATTATCGCGTGCGTTCCGACAACCACGTCGGCCGCGCCCGAGGAAATCATATCGTATGCGAGACGCTTCTCCTTCGCGCTCATGCTTCCGGTGAGCGTCACCGTATTTATCCCCATTCCCGCGAAAAATTTATCAAGAGTTCTCGCGTGTTGAAACGCGAGAATTTCCGTCGGCGCCATCATAGCAGCCTGACGGCCGTTTTTCACGGCTGTATATATAGCGGCGGCGGCAACGGCGGTTTTACCGCTTCCGACGTCTCCCTGAACAAGACGGTTCATCCTCCCGCCGCCGCGGCAGTCCCTTAAAATCTCGCCCAATACTCTTTTTTGCGCGTTCGTAAGCGGAAACGGCAGCGTTTTTACAAAATCCCTCGCGCACATTATATCCTCAAACTCTATTCCGTCGCACGCCGTGTTATCGTCCTTACGCGACAGCAGCGCAAGCTGAAGAATTAAAAGCTCCTCGAAAACAAATCTTTCCCGCGCTATATTATAGCTTTCAAAGTCGTCCGGAAAATGTATGTTCTTCATCGCGTAATTCAATTCAGCGATATGATATTTTTTCCGTATTTCCTCCGGAATATATTCCTCAAGCCTTCCAGCCTCCTTTAGGGCAAGCTCCATAGACGACTGGAGTATTTTTTGAGTAAGTCCCTCGGTAAGAGGATACAGCGGCGCTATTCTGCCCGTAAAACGCTCCGCGCCCTTTTTCTCGAACACGGGATTTATCATTTCCAGCTTGCCGCGGCTCCTCGTCAGCTTGCCGTACAGTATGTACTCGTCGCCTGTCATAAACTGTCCCTTGACATAGCGGTTGTTATACCACACTATATTGAGAGCGCCCGTTTTGTCGCAGACAATCATTGTGGAAACAAGCATATTGCGTCTTACGCGCGTTTCCTTCACAGGCGAAAAAACGGTAATGCCGACGCACACCGTTTCTCCCTCCGTACAGTCGGCGATTTCCTTCATCTTCGAGCGGTCCTCGTGCGAGCGCGGGAAATAGTAAAGCAAATCCTCAACCGTTTTTATTCCCTTTTTCTCGAACAGCGCGGCTCTTTTTTCGCCGACGCCTTTTAAATACCGAATATCCTTGGACATTCTTCCCTCCGTTTATTCGACAGATACGATATAATAGTATAGCGGCTGTCCTCCCTTTTTGAAGGATACCTCGACTTCGTCGTTTTCATACTTCGCCTCAAGCGCTTTAAGCATACGGTCGGACTGCGCTTTTTTTATATCCTTACCGCAGTACACCGTTATATACTCCGTATCCTCGTTAACCATTTCCGAAACAACATTGCACAGCACATCGTCGGCGTCAGAACCGACGTCGGTTATTTTGCCTTCTATCATGCCGAGAATATCGTCCTTCTTTATTTTCATTCCGTCTATTTCCGTGTCGCGCACGGCATAGGTAAGCTGACCCGTAGCAACGCCGCGCGCCGCGTTTGTCATATTTCTTGTGTTGACGTCCTCCGTCTGCTTCCCGTTAAAGCTCATCATCGCGCTTACACACTGAGGAAAGCTCATTGTTTCTATAACGACAACCTTTTTCTCCTCCTCGATCTGAGCCGCCTGCTGAGCCGCCATAACGATATTCTTGTTGTTCGGGAATACATACACGATATTTGATTTAACGCGTTTTACCGCCTTTAATATATCGTCCGTACTTGGATTCATCGTCTGACCGCCCTCGATTACTTTGTCAACGCCGAGGTCTCTGAGTATCGCGCTCAGTCCCTTTCCCGCGCACACCGCGACAAATCCGTAATCCTTTACGGGAACCGGCTCCTTCTTGGCTTTTGACGACGTTTTTTTCTGTTTCTCCGCTTTTTGCGCCGCCGCCTCCGGCTCGGGCTTTTTTGTCCGCGCTACTTCGCTCCCCTCCGATATGGAACGGCGCTGACGTTTCATATTGTCGATTTTTATGTTTATCATCTCGCCCAGCTTCACGGCCTCCTCAAGCACAAAGCCGGGATGATTCGTGTGTATATGCACCTTCACGATTTCATCATCGTCTATCACAAGCATACAGTCGCCCTTAGGAGAAATAGCGTTTCTGAATTCGTCGACGCTCAGTCCTCCGCTCTTTTTCTCAACTATAAATTCGGTGCAGTAGCGAAACTTTATATCCTCCGCGCTTACCGCCGCCTGAGACGCGGTTTTTACAGGAGACGCGGCTTCCTCCTCACCGCCCTCCTTTTCGATAATTTCGCCTGTTTTAAGATATGACAACGCGCCTTCGAGTACAAACATCCAGCCTTGACCGCCCGCGTCCACAACTCCCGCCTGTTTAAGAACGGGGAGCATCTGCGTCGTCTGTCTGAGCGCTTTGTTTCCGCGCTCCACAGCCTTTTCAAGCACAGCCGCAATATCCTCTTCGCCGTCTGTATCAGCCGCGAGCTGCGCGCCTATGGCAGCCTCGCGCGCGACGGTAAGAATAGTTCCCTCCGTAGGCTTCATAACAGCCTTATAGGCGGCGTCGGAGCCCTGCTTCAGCGCGAGAGCAAACTGCAGACCGGTACATTCTTCCTTTCCCTTGAAGCTCTTGGATATTCCTCTGAAAAACTGGGAAAGAATAACTCCGGAATTTCCCCTCGCTCCGCGAAGAGTGGAAAAAGACATTGCGTCGGCGGTCTTCGTAAGAGTCGTTTCTCCTTTGTTAAGAAGCTCGGACGCAATCGCGCTTACAGTCAGCGACATATTCGTTCCCGTATCGCCGTCAGGCACGGGAAATACGTTAAGCTCATCCACTGTTTTTTTATTGTTATAAAGATTATTCGCGCCGCTTATAATCATTTTCGCGAATGTGTTTCCGTTAAGCGTATCTATTTTAATCACCCCTCAAATCGTAACGACAAGTTTAGTCTACTCTTACGCCTTCAACCCTTACGTTTACCTTATTGACCTTGATTCCCACACAATTTTCTATTGTGTATCTAACGCGGTTTACGATGCTTTTGCATATCGTATTAATATTTACGCCGTATTCCGCGATAAGATGAATTTCCACCAAAACTCCGCCGTCTTCAACAGATATATTGATTCCCCTCGACATACTGTCCGGCTTTAATAGATTTACTATGCCGTCCTTTTTGTTTCTCGCCGCCATGCCGACAACTCCGTAGCATTTTGTCGCAACAGCTCCCGCAATCCTGGCGATAACTCCGTTCGAGATTGAAATCTCGCCCAGCTCGCTGTTCGTTTTAAGTACCATTGCCGTATCCCTTCCTCTCTCTGATAAACATTATTCTTATATATTATTGTACTATAAAATTATAAAATAGTCCATATATATTTTAAGTTTTTTTTACATTCATTGCATTATTCCTTTTTTAATTGTATAATATGTTTATAAATTATACGGAGATGTAAATATGAGTAAACATACAAAACTTATGAACTTTTTATCAAATCTGCCGGATTTTGTGTTTGATTACATTGAAATCGCCTACAATGGCGAAAGCATCAACACACAGATTGGCTACAGCATTGATATAAAAACCTTTCTCGAGTATCTGCAGAAATTCAAATTCAAGGATATAAAAAATACCGAAGATTTCACCGCGGCGCATATGGAACAGGTCACTCTGCGCGACCTTAACGGTTTTACGGCGTATCTTAAAGAATACGAGACGGATACGGTCACAATAGACGGCAAGCACGTCAAGCGTATCCGCCAAAACAGCGCCTACGGCATAAACCGAAAGCTGTCCGGAATACGCGGGCTTTTCTCGTACCTCTATAAAAACGACATGATTTCACAGAACGTAACCGACAAGGTTGATTTTAAAAAAATACACCGGAAAATGAAACGTCCCTTGACAGCCCAGGAAACGATAAAGCTCCTCGACGTTATATACAACGGCGAAAATTACTACAGCGGCAGAGATCTCACCGAGTACGAAAAACGCAAGCGGCGAGATATCGCCCTGTTCACGGCATATCTCGGCACGGGCTGCCGTGTAAGCGAACTTGTGAACCTTGATATTCACGACGTATGCTTTGACACTTCCTCATTTGTCGTCACCAGAAAGGGCGGCGACGAACAGGAAATATTTATGCCGGTGCAGGTTGAAAACGAGCTTTTTACATATATGAGGGAAAGAGTTGAAAATAAAAACGCCAAGGATAAAAACGCTCTCTTCCTGAGCCGTCTCGGCAAGCGCATGAGCGCGCAGGGCGTTGAGAAAATTCTGAAAAAATACTGCGCTTCGGTAGGTATTTTTGACCCCGACAAAACGCGTCCGCATGCGCTGCGGCGCACCTTTGCCTGTAACCTTATCGCCGACGGTGTGGATATAAAAATGGTCGCCGAGCTTATGGGACACAAAAACATCGAAGTTACGCATAAGTATTATACGCAGTACGCAATTGAGAAACGAAAAGAGGTTATGCGCGGTTTTGATATTAAAGGGAACAGATAAAAGAGACCCATAAAGGCGTCTCTTTTATCTTCTGAAGGTATTCTTTATTTTTTTTACCACATGTTCGCAGCGTCCGCCAGCGAAATTTTCAAATATCTCCGTCTGCTTCTCAACATACCACAGTTTCGCAGTATCCATAAACCTGACGGATTTTATCGTGTCGGCAATCATCACAAACGCCGTTATCGCCGTAAGTACATTTATCGACAGTATACTGAGCTTGTCAATCAGTCCCATCGTAAACGGCTCTATAACCTTTACAAGCGCGACAGTCATAATTCCGAAAACCACAGCCCCGAATACGCACACGCGTCCGTTAATATTAAGCGGCCATCCGGTATAGTCCCACCAGCGCTGATGAAACAGCGTTTCAAGAAGCCACGAGACGAAATATTCAAGCGCTCCCGTCACTATCATTCCCGAAAAAAACAATATAACCGGATTCTTGATCCAGCCGAGCAGTATAAGATCCAGCATTGCTCCTATGCCGTATATAGGGCAGAAGCAGGTGCTTAGGAAACCGCTGTTTACAAGTCTTCTCTGCTGCAGTGTGTAATATACCGATTCATACGTCCAGCCAATAAAGCTGAAAATGGCAAAACACAGGAAATACCTGCATATATTCATATTTACTCCCCCCTGTTAAATCATTTGTATTTCATCATACAGCTCCGCGTAATCGTCCGCGGACTTTGTATTGATATTAGCGTAAGCGTCCTTCCTTTTTAATGTTTCATACAACGAACAAGCCTTGTCCGCAAAACACACTATCCAGCCTTCTCTGCATTTCGGCGGATAAAACGTAAGCGGAAACATATGCTTCTTTATGATATCACGTTCCGTATCGGTAAGCGTAAAATCCCTGTCCGCGTTTGCAAGCGCGGCGAACGGGTGAGTGAAACCATGCATGCTTCTTCCCTTTTCACCGTCGTGCCAGTCATAGAGAAAATAGTCGTGCAGAAGCGCGCCGCGTATGAGGTCGCGGTTCTTGCAGCTTATTCCCATAAGCTTCGCAATTCTAACGCTGACATACGCTACGGCTATTGTATGCTTTAAGCAGGATGTACTGCCGTGCTGTATATATCTTTCCATTCCGCGGAGCTTTGACATTCCGGACAGATTTTGCAAACAATACAAAACAGGATTCATTAATGATACCGCCTTTGAACGCTTATTAATAATTATACATTATAATTATAATATTCAATGACGTATATGTCAATAAGCTGACCGATTTATTTATCAAATTTTAATATTTCTTAATAACTTTTTAAATATTTTGAAGCTGAGGATTGAACGGGCTGTAAATGTCTCCAAAATCGCTCCGCTCCGGCGATGAAGAGACTTTATCGTTTTTTTAACTGCCAAGCTATGTTTATATATCCGTAAAATCGCCGTAAGTCAAGAAAAATACGAATATAACGGCAATTGGTACCGTATTTTCTCAAATTTCCTTCTAAATTTGTATCTTTACCCATTTTCCCGCTTTAAACCGCGCCGCGGCGAATATATATCTCGAAAGCTGGTCGCCCAGGACTCCGAGCCATATTCCTTCTATTCCCCATCCGAGCGTATATCCGAAAAAATACGAAACAGCGGTTCTTATAATCGTTACGCTTACCATAGACGCCGCCGCGGTGTAAAGCGTATCTCCCGCGCCGCGCAGACAGCCCATATAAATAACCTGCCGCAGTTGGAAAAGCGCCGTTACTATAATAATATGCATAATTCCGACGCCGATATTGACAATTTCCTCCTCCTCAAAAAACAGGCTCATAAGAAATCTCGCTCCAAAGAAATATATAACGGCAAGCGAAACCGAGATAATTCCTCCTATCATCTGACATGTCGATCCGAATTCCTTCGCTCTCTCCGGCTTCTTTTCGCCCAGACTGCGCCCTATGAGCGCGACGGCCGCCGCCTGCAGCCCGTCTCCGAATGAAAACGAAAGCCCCATTATATTCATTCCGACCTGATGCGCCGCCATTGACGCGTTACCCAGTTTTGCCGCCATAACCGCCGTAAGCATAAATCCTATTCTCATAAGAAGCTGCTCGAAGAACACGCTGTAGCCGACTCTGACAATATTTTTAAGAGATTCAAGCGACGGACGGATTTTTTCCTTGATTATGTACGGTACGCTTACGAAAATATCCGGTTTTGTGATTGAAATAATACTCATAATACACGCGACAATAGTGCCGAGTACCGTCGCTATAGCGGCGCCCTTTATTCCGAGCGCGGGAAATCCGAAATGACCGTTAATCAGCAAATAGTTAAAAATTATATTGATTATATTAGAGGTTACATTTGTACGCATGGTAATCTGAGTATTGCCCGCGCCGCGCTGAGCCGAATTAATTCCCATCTGAATACAGTTAAAAATCATTCCTCCCATTATAATGCGGTAGTAAATCACCGCGCTGTCATGCGTTTCGGGCGACGAACCGCATAAATCCATTATTTGCGGCGCGAATATTGTCAGAGCCGTACTCAATACAGCCGTCAGCGCGATAATCAGCGCTATCGCGGTATACACAATAGAGTTTGCCCCCCTGCGGTTGTTTTCACCGAAACGCCGCGCGACAAGCGCCGACAGAGACACGTTTATCGCCAGAAACACTGCCAGTCCCATAAACTTAGGCTGAGCCGTAAGACCTACAGCCGCAACGGCGTCGGAACCGAGCGAGCTTACCATCAGCGAGTCTATCAGTCCGGCAAACGCGCTGAAAAACGATTCTATTATCGCCGGAACAGCCATATGCATAGCCGTGCGTATCGTTCCTCTGTCATATTTTTTCATACATATATTCATCTCTTTCCTTCACAATCAAATATAATTATATCATACCGAGCGAAAAAATAACAGAGTATTTTAATAAATATTTGGAAATACGGAAACGCAATTACAGCCGGCTCGTTCGATTTCCCGCATAGTCTGAAAAAATCCGCCGGTTAAAGTTAACCGGCGGATTTATTTAATTTAAGTTATCATTGCTCGGGAGCGGCAAGCGCTGTTCCCACAGCTATTGTGTGTACCTTATTAACCTTTCCTACAACCTTGACAGTCGCGCCGGCGTCGAATGTTCCGGGAATTGACGGAACCGAATCGCTCTTTATGAACTTTTCAGCGTCAAATATGTTAAAGTACAGAATATCCTCGTCTTTAACATTTTCCTCATCCGCGCCCGGCTTCAGTATAAGCGCCGCCGTCTTTGTGTTCTCGTCAAACGCCGGAAGATTTGCAAGCGTTATCCTGTCGGCATACGCCAAAGCCGTTATATCCGCGCCTTCCGTTTTCTTCGACGTCGACAGCTTCGTTATTACGTAAATATTCATTATGTCTTCAGTCTTATCAAAATCGGCGGGAATATCCATATTCATAACGACGTCGCTCTCTCCGAGCGCAATCGCATCGCCGTACATCTTCTTTGTGCGTATATGCTTCATATTGCCGTTCTTGTCGTAAACAGCCATTACAAAAGTAACATCGTCGTTATAGTAGAAGTTCTTTATAACCGTGAGTCTCTTAAGCTCGCTGTAATCCTCGCTGAAACCTGCTTTATTGATTTCAAAAATATCAGAGGACTTTATTGTCAGCTTTTTGCTGTCGCTCATTCCGCCGCTTGTGGAAAGTACTCTTACATATACATCCTGAGGATCAGCCATTGCGTCGACGGTAATCTTACCAGACGGGTCGATTGCAATCTTGTCGTCGCCGAGAGGATACTCGTTGTTCGCGTCATAAATCTCATATTTAATAAGATTTGCGTTCAGCGTCGGGAAGTCTATTCCCTTTCTTGAAGCCGTCGCCGAAGCCTGTGCGGTACCTCCCGCAAGAACCGATTCAGCGTCGACCGAAAGCGTGAGTTTATCCGGAGCAACATACATATTCAGCACATTGTCGACGCATGTTCCGGCAAGTATATTTATATGATTTGCCGTGCTCTCGGAAAGATTTCTCAGCGCGACAGTGAGCAGATACGGAACGTTTTCAGCTCCCGTATTCGGATTTACCCTGACGCCGTTTTCATCGTACTTGTATACCATACATACAGAGTAAGGAGCGCTTCCGCCGGTCGAACACATAACCTGTATATTATACCACGCGCTCGTATCGATACTCATTGTGCCGACTACCTTGTTGCTCGCGCCGATAGCGTTAAGCGTTGTTCCGCTCGATGAAAGCTGAAGTCCGAGTTTGCCCTTTGAATTATTGTATATTGTCCAGCCGGCTCCGTCCTTTGCGAATTTCATATCGGCGGAGTATATAACGTCCGAGCTTGTATCCGACGGGAATCCGGCAAAGTCATAGTCCGCCGTTATATTATAGTAACCCGAACCGTCCCATGAGCCTTCCTCAAGAGTCAGCGCGCCCGAGCCGTACTCTTCGCACGCGTCGGCCGAAACAAACGTATCCGAATATGTATCCTCATTGCCGTAATTCATATTCGCCGGAAGAACCTCGACCGGGTATGTACCGGAAACGCTTCCCGACTTATTCGTCGCTCTTACCGTTATCTTCTGAGGCAGCATATTCTCCGTAACGGACAGAACGCCGTCCTGCGTTATTGAAATATTCTTATTTCCTGTTTCTCTGAGGTTCGCCTCATTGCAAACAAGGTAAATCAAATCGCCCTCGCCCGGTGTTACAACGGCGCCGTTAAGCTTTGTTTGAGCCGTAATTTTGAGAGGTTCGCCGACTCTTACAGTGGTTTTATCGCTCTCCGCGGACAGAGTGACCTCGTCGTATGTATCGTTCGATCTGTCGACGGCGTTTACTTTAATAGCCTTAGAAACGTAAATTTCATTTTCTTCTCCGGCGTTGGCGATAACCCGAACGTTTATTGTCTTGGATTCGGCATTGGCGCCGACGGTCAGAAGACCCGCGTCGGATATCGTAATCTCGGGGTCGTCGAGAACAGCGTCGTCAGCCTCGTTATAAACCGCCCATGTTACCGCGGGAGCCGTAATATATGCGTTCGCTCTTGTAGCGCTGTATGTAAAGAGCATCGACTCGCCCGCCTTAACCGTCTTGCCCGCGCTGTCAATCCAAAGCTGATCCGCACCGAGCTTGTAAACCTTTAGGTTATCAACGCTCGTATTGGGATTTACGTTTAGATGCGAAGCTCCGGAGTTATTGGAAGCGGACAGGTTACGAAGCGCGATATTGGAAACCTTTGTAATATATTCCTTTGTACCGTCAGAATTATACTTCCATACATACATATCAACCGCTGCGTCCGACGCGCTGTAACGTCCAACCATCGCAATGTGGTACCATGCGCTTGTATCTATTGCAACGCTTGTCGTATTATAGTCGCTGCTTCCCCTCTGAACCGCGAGCTTTCCGCCGTTATTCACGACTGCGCCCGCAACCTTCGAGTCGGAATTCGACTCGGCGCAGAATCCTGAGCCGGCTTCGTCAAATCTTATGTCGAGCGAGAACATAATATCCTCGGTTGTGTTCGAGCCGTATGTAAATTCGCTCTGGAAGCAATACTCGCCGTATTTATTATTTCCCACAGCGCCTGTTTTTATATACTTTGTACCGTCGGGCGCGCCCTCTTCAATCGTCGCGGGCTCCATTTCGTTAGCTCCGGAGTTCATACCGGAAAGAGACGCGAGCGCGCTTTCCTCGCATGGATGCTCCGCTACAAGCGTGTCGTAAGGCGTTACGTCCTGCGGATTCCATTCAACAGGCTCGCGGGTAGGTTCGGGCGCCGGTTCTATCGGCTTCATTGATGTAAGGCTGTCCCAGTACATAACCTTTGTATTGTCCTCGAGAACAGGTTCGGTAACATCCTCCAACGCTACCGTCTCTGTTTCTATTCCCGTGAGAACGCCGTTGTCGTCATACGTCGCCGTGATTTTCAGACAAGCGGCTTCATCTTCCGTTTCGTCCGCAAGCAGGCTTATATCAAGGGACTCGGCGCCTGCGGCGGACGGACCGCCGTATGTAATTTCCGCAACCTTATCGTCAACGTCCAAATTATATGTTACTCCGTCAAGATAACCGAGAACAAAGGCAATATCCGCAACAAGCTCGTCGCCCTTCTGCTCAATCTGAGCGTTCAGAAGATTCTTATCCTCTCCGTTGTTTACAAAAATTGTCGTGGAGCCGTTCATAACGTCGATTTGGGTATAATCGGCTTTTAATCCGCCCGTAATCGATACCATGGGCCATTTTCCGTCATAACCCGCAGGTATATCTCCATTTGTAACGACACTGTATTCTATCTTAGCCCCCGCAGCGTTGAGCGCGTCAAGCGTCTTTGCAACATCGCAAATAATGCTCTGCGTATTGCTCGCCGGCTGCGGCGTGTATGTATATGACGTAACAGCCTCGCCGTTTACTTTTACTGTATACGCGTCTATCGGCTTTTCCGTTTCCGTAACAACTTCTGTGTTTCCGTTTTCGCTAAAGTCGGCCGTGAATGTCTGACCGAGCTGCTTCATAGCGTCAACCTCGGAAAGAATAACCTCCGGCACTTCGCCCTGAGCAAAGGAACGCTGCATCTGAGTTGTCAGACCGCCCGTCAGTTCAAGCGTCTTTGATGAAATAGTCGCGCTTACGGGAGCCTGACCTTCAAGCGACACAGACAGAGTAATATCGCCCGCCTTACGTGTTGAGCGCACAAAAATTCTGTTTGTTCCGCACTCCGCGTAACAGAAGTCTGTATTGTTTGTAGTGTTCTTATTGCCGAGACCGCTGTTATAGCCGCCGAGAAGCACGCCCTCGCCGCTAAGCGACATACTGATCTTGTCATATGAAAGCGGGTAAGTATTTCCGTCCTTGTCTACAACCGCCACGTCGAAGTAAGCTATATCGCTACCGTCCGCGATAAGTCCGTCAGGACCGGCTACCGGCGTCAGCTTCAGCGTCACCGGATCTCCTACCGTTTCGATACTGTCTTCGGCAATAACCTGGTCTCTGGCGTCGTACGCCTTTGCCGAGACCTCGCCCGACTGAGTAACGTCGATATTTGGGAAGGAGTATACAAACGTATTCGTAGGCTTTGTCGACGTACCAGCGAGCGTGCCGTTTACATACAGCTCCATTTTCGCGATGTTCGGCGAACCGATAACATAAACGGTCTTTTTGGTTGGGTCGCGCTTGAGCATATTGCCCGTCTTTTCCCAATACGTACCGTTATACTTCTTTTCGGGATAGTTATATGTGTCGTCGCTTAACTGCGGATAGTTCCAGTGACCCACGATATGAATTTTCGGAGTAGTCGACTGCGCCGCCTGCATCGCGTAGAACGCTTCTTTCTTTATTCTTACAGGGTCAACCTTTCCGGATGTACGGCAGTTTTCGCTGCCCGTGTTT
Organism: uncultured Clostridium sp.; assembly: GCA_964426905.1. Lineage (GTDB taxonomy): Bacteria > Bacillota > Clostridia > UBA1381 > UBA1381 > Hominilimicola. The sequence goes on from CAYRSG010000012.1 coordinate 35,389, forward strand.
CTGTTATGCATGTTTGAATCCGACCATACCATTATCGCCGCCGCGCTGTAGTAGTCGTTACCCGACGAGCCGCCGACCCGATCGGAATAGAATTCGTCGTAAGACTTAACGTCCGTTACGGCGAAATCTTCGGATGTTTCATCCCAAACATCGTAGCCGTCGTTTTTTGCCGCGCCGGAGCCGAGCCATTTGTTGTCATAATCGTAATCCGGGGGCGAATAATCGTCCCATACGCGCCTTGGCGCCTCGTCTCGCGCGTATTCCGTTTCAACTATCGGCATATATTTATTCGCCGATTTCATTGAAGCCTTTGCGGTTGACGCGTTTCTGTTAAGCATTGTGCCGACGTATTCCGCCGCGTTAATCTGGTCAACGCTTGAAATTGTGCGGCAGCCGGAAAAACGTCCGCCGTTGGGGTCGATCTCGTTCTTCATATCTGTCATTTCCTGTTGATGCTCCGCCGATACGGCGTTGTTGCCCGCTTCCCAGAACAGAACCGAGGGCGAGTTCCTGAAATAAATCATAGCGTCGCGCATTACTTCAACGCGCTGATCCCATTGACGTCCGTCAACGTCGCTTTCCTTGTCGCCCGCAGGGCATACGGATACTACGCCGTACTTATCGCCCGAACGGATTTGCGAGGGCTTCGGAGCGACGTGCATCCAACGGATAAAGTTAGAGTTTGACTCTTTAATCCACTGCATATCAAGATCCTGAAGCCAGTCGTTGGCGACGCCGATTACAGCCCACTCGTTTGTGGCTCTCTGAGCGTATCCCGTAAGCCATACAGGCTGGTCGTTTATGAGGAGTCCGCCGTTCTCAATATCATATTCAACCTTGCGGAAGCCCGTTGTTGTTTTCTGAACGTCGATAACGTCGCCGTCTGAATTTTTCAAAATTGTATAAACGTCATACAAATTCGGAGAATCGGGGCTCCAGAATTTCAAATCCGACGCCTTCGCGCTTGCCGTAATCTTTGTTACTTCAACGGTATCGGCGTTTGTGGCTTTCGGATTGACGTCATAGGCGTCCGCCGGAACAACAGACTGATATACAACGCCCTTATCGGCAGCCGCCGCAACGTTCGTCTTATCGGACGAGAACGACGCCGCGACATTGCCGTCCATATCGACTACGTTTACCTCAAGAGTAACGTCCTTCGCGGAATCCGACTCGTTTCTGATTTCACCCTCAACCGTAATCGTAGCGGTTTTCTCGCGAATATCAAAATCAGTCGCGTATATGTAATTACCTTTTGTTTTTAAATTGTTGTACAGCGGAAGCGTCTGGTAAACTGTTCCTTTTGCGTAAAGGTTCACGTTGCCGGTAATACCGCCCTGCGTCTCGTTAAAGTCGTTTGTATTCCACTGGAAAGCGTTGCCGTCAGCCGCTCCCGGCTCGCTGCCGGGCTTGGTTTCTACTGTTTCATTATTGTTTCCTCTGCCCGACGAGTTATCCGTCGCGACAGCGATTACGTTATCCTCGCCCGCCTTAACATAATCGGTTATGTCGAAGCCCATAGCGGTAACGCCCGCTTCATAATATCCTACTATCCGACCGTTTACATAAAGGTAAACGCTCTGACGAACCGCTTCAAATTCAAGAAACAGCTTCTTGCCGGCGTCAGACTCCGGAATCGTTATATGCTTTCTGTAGAACATAAAACCGCGGTACTGTCCCTGCTCGCCCGAGTCGTAACAGTTTCCGTCAAATGAATCCTCGGCGTTTATCGGATGCGGCGCCGATACCGTTTCCCAATCGCTGTCGTCATAATCTACCTCGTAAAATTCCTTGCCGTCCGCATCCTTAACGCTTTCCTTTGCCGAAGCAAGCGGATAAAGCGTTCCGGACGCTTTTTTGAACTTCCAGTCCACGTTCATATTGTAAGTAACCGCCGGACTGTCGGGAGCCGCGTACGCTTCGTCATCCTCCGCGGACACAGGCGTTACCGCTATTGGCAGTATCATCGACAACGCCAAAAGCAGCGAACAAAAAACTCTCGGTTTTTTCTTCATTTTATCTCCTCCTTTAATTTGATTAAACAAAAATATCATTTTTATCATTATATCACAAATTTTCGGGCAATTCTTTGCAATTTTTGTTTAAAATATTGCAAAAGTTGCTTTTTGGAATGTTTTTGATGAACGCGAAAAGGCGCCGCTAAAAGCGGCGCCTTACCGAACTGTTTCATAATCAGCCCATGGTCTGAATAGCGTCCTGAAGCCACCATTCGCCGATATCAAGAGCTTTATACAAATTTTCTCTTTCTCCCTTACGGAAAACCTGCCCTTTTCCGAGCTCGCCCGTATTATCCATAAGCTGAATTTTAACCTTCTGAGCCGATTTTATGTCTTTATTTTTTTTACTTTCAGTTATATCCAGCGCAAGAATAACCTTGTCCTCCAGATTGCCGTAATATATCCGGTCTCCTACTCTTAAAAGAGGCTTGCCTTTATATGTCAGAATTTTCTTTTTCTTAGCCGCCGCCATTTCAATTCTCCTCTCAATATATAATCATTTAAATAGATATTGTTATTATAGCACAACTTTAAAAAAATTTCAACATTTTGGAAATAATTTTTATATAAGGCCGCACACAAAATCTCTGCGGTTTTGTCCGCCTTGTTTTAGAGGGCTTGAAGCGCTAACATCAAATAAACAAGTAATATCCGCTTTAATTGCTTTTACGGCGCGGCGCTTGTTGGGAATATACGTTTTCCTGCGTTCGCAGCTGTTCCCGCGTATGCCGCTCTCGACAATATTCAAACCGTATTTGGAGCGGATTTTATCGCTGATTTCCCCGTATGCGATAGTACGATTTTTATCAGACCCATAACGCTTGACAACCTCCGGCGCTTCCTCGTCTCTCAATATCGGTAATTATACGTTTCCAATTTGGTCTTTCAAAATTTCCGCGGCTATATCCGACGTTGGTGTAGCGGACAAGATGGCAGACTAATTTCGAACCGTTTACATGTGAATATTGCGCGAAAACGCACGGAGATATATTCCATAAAAACAAATCCGCCGTACCCTATGCCCGGCGAGGCGCACCCCAATTGCAATTGCGCGCTCATTGTGTTATTATGTATAAAGGCGGGAACCGCAACGACAGACGGTTTCATAGGAGGACATTATGACAAATTATACGGTGAATTTAAGAAATATAAAAACAGTATATACTTTGCACCGGGAATTAAAAACCGGTATTCACCTTCCTGATTATTACGGAATGAATATGGACGCCCTTTGGGATTGTATATCAAGCGCTGATATTGAAATTCCCGCAACTATTTATATTGAAGGAATCAATTCTTTACCAAAAGACTTGAAAGAAGAAAGAGAAATATTGATAGAATTGCTGACTGACGCGGTTGAATGGTATAAAGAAATAGATATGGAATTAAATGTCGTTTATGTTGATTAGAGTTTTGATTACTTGCAATACGAATGACGTTTAGCTTTAAATTTGCCATATAACCTACTTCAACTGCAAAATAAAAGAATAATTTAAAATTTTCGGAAAAATCATTAACATTTCAATAATTCGCGGTACTATATTGGTGAAAGACGTTTTTCAGGGGAGTTGATATTTTGGAAAGGAACAAAGTGTGTGAAATATTGTCCGAGAATATGGATAGTATTTACGGATTTGCCTTGTCCCGAACAGGGAACAAAACAGAAGCCGAAGATTTGGCAAGCGATATTTTTTTGCAAATTCTTTCTTCTTACAAAAATTTAAAAGAAGACAGCGCATTTTACGGATTTATGTGGTCTGTGGCAAAAAATACATATAAAAAGTTTTTGCGCAAGAAAAATCACACGCCCGCGCAAGGCAATTTTATTGATATTGATTACAATACGCCCGAAAGCGAGTGTATTGATAATGAGGAAATATTACTGCTGCGCAGGGAACTGTCATTGTTAGCGAAAAAATATCGCGAAGTTACCGTTATGTTCTATATAGACGGAAAATCCGGCGCTGAAATTTCAAAAGAACTAAATATCTCTCCCGAAACGGTAAGAAATATACTTTTTAAGGTTAGAAAAATATTGAAAGAAGGTATTGAAATGAAAAGAGAATACGGAACGCAAAGCTATAAACCGCTTAAACTCTATCCTAACAGTTGGGGTAACCGCTGTTACCTCGCGAAGCTGTTCGAGAGATTGCTGCCTTGCAATATTTTATACGCGGCTTACGATAATCCCGCAACTATAGAAGAATTGAGCCTTGCGCTCGGCGTCGGCGCACCGTATCTTGAAAATGAAATCGCTATTTTGGTTGATAGCGGCGTCATTCGCGTAAGTAACGGGAAATACAGCTCAAATATCGCCGTTTTAACAGGTGAATTTGAAAAAGCGATGCTTGAGGCTATCAGGAACGGCTTGAGCGACGACGTTGCGATAATATCCGAAAGGTTGAAATCTAAAATCGCGGCGGTCAGAGAGCTGCTGTTTAAGGGCTGCGAAAAAACGGACGAGCGTATTTTATGGCTTGAAGTCTATGAA
>CAYRSG010000013.1:0-38538 GCA_964426905.1 uncultured Clostridium sp.
CGCGCCTAAACTATAATTTATTCTTCTCGTAAATTATCATCAAACCCTTAATCAGCAATTCGTCATCGAGAATAATTTTATTTTTGCACAGAGGAACGACGGTGGAGGCGAGACCGCCCGTCGCGACAACGGTTACATTGCCGATTTCATCTCTGATACGGTCAACCATACCGTCTATCTCCGACGCCGTGCCGTATAAAATACCGCTTTTCATACAGTCGATCGTATTTGTTCCTATAAGCTTTTTCGGCTTGTCCAGACTTATTCTCGGGAGCTGCGACGTTCTGCTTACCATAGCGTTCAGCGAAACCGTCATTCCGGGGATAATCATGCCGCCGGCGTACTCATAATCCTTATTGATTACGGATATTGTGGTCGCCGTGCCCATATCCAATATAATAAGCGGCGCGCCGTATCCGTGTATGCCCGCCACAGCGTCTACGACAAGGTCGCTGCCAAGCTGCGCGGGGTTATCGGTTTTGATGCTTAACCCTGTTTTGACGCCGGGACCGATTACGAACGCGTCGACTCCCAGGAATTTTTTTACAGCCGTTTTAACCGAATCGGTTACAGACGGTACCACGGAGGAAATAATCGCTCCGTCAATGGAATCGGGCTCGATGTTCATAATGGAAAGAATCTGCTTAATGGATATTGCGTATTCCATTTCCGTATGCGAAAGATTTGTTGTAAGACGCTCCATAAAAAATATTTTTTCCTTGCCGCAGCCGCCTATTACTATGTTTGTATTGCCTATATCTATAGCGAGTATCATTTTTACGCTCCTCAATTTTCGTTATATTTATTATATTATATCATTACATATAAATATAGTCAAATAAAAGGATTACTATTGAAAAAATTTTTCAATCATAGTATAATCATAATATAATCAGAATTGTATAAACAACAGAAAGGAATAAATTTATGAAAGCGACAATAAACACCGCGAGAAGGCATGGGAAAATAAGCAGGTACATATACGGACAGTTCGCCGAGCATCTGGGAAGGTGTATTTACGAGGGACTGTACGTCGACGAGGATTCGGATATACCGAATAAAAACGGAATGAGATGCGACGTCGTGGCGGCGCTTAGGGAGCTTGAAATTCCGGCGCTTCGCTGGCCCGGCGGATGCTTCGCGGATGATTATCACTGGCGCGACGGAATAGGCGAAAAGTCAAGCCGTCCGTATATGGTCAACACAAATTGGGGAGGCGTCGTCGAGAATAATCATTTCGGAACGCATGAGTTTTTTGAGCTGTGCGAACAGCTTGGCGCGGAACCGTATATCTGCGGCAACGTCGGCAGCGGTACGGTTAAGGAAATGCGCGACTGGGTTGAGTATATAACATTTGACGGCGATTCTCCGCTTGCGAACGAGCGCCGCAAAAACGGCAGGGAAAAGCCGTGGAAGCTGAAGTTTTTCGGAGTGGGCAACGAGAATTGGGGCTGCGGGGGAAATATGCGCGCCGAGTATTACGCGAATGAATACAGACGCTACGCCGTATTTTTGCGAGATTACGGCGACGAGCCGCTGTATAAAATCGCCGGCGGTCCGAATGTGGACGACGCCCATTGGATGGAAACGCTGATGGAGAATGTCGGCAGCGCGGCGCAGGGTATTTCGCTACATAATTATACGTATGAAAGCGGCAGTAAGAATAAGGGCAAGGCGGCGCAGTTTGACGAAAACGGTTATTACGCGGTTATGGCGAACGCTATGGATATGGACAGAGTTATAAGTCTTCATGAGTCGATTATGGACCGTTACGACCCTGAGCGCAAAATCGGTCTTATCGTGGACGAGTGGGGAAACTGGTTCGACGTTGAGACCGGCACAAATCCCGGGTTTTTGTATCAGCAGAATACAATGCGCGACGCTGTAAGCGGAATGTTGATTCTGCATATTTTCCATAATCATAACGGACGCGTTAAAATGGCGAATATCGCGCAGATGGTGAACGTGCTTCAGGCAATGGCGCTTACGGAGGGCGAGAAAATGATTCTTACTCCGACGTATTATCTGTTCCTTATGATGAAGGGGCATATGGACGGCGAAAGGCTTGACGTTGATTACAAATGCGGCGAAGCGGCTGAAAACGTACCTAAGGTAAGCGTGTCCGCGTCCGAAAAAAACGGCGAAGTAACGATATCCGTGTGCAACGTGAGTCTTGACGAGGACGAGGATATTGAGATAGAGCTGCGCGACGGTAATTTTACCGGCGCATCGGCTCAAATACTTACGTCAGGGAATATGACGGACCATAATACCTTTGACGCGCCGGAAACGGTTAAACCGTCGGCTATGGACGTAACTCTCGCGGACGGCGTTCTCAGAGCGCGTCTGCCGAAGATGAGCGCGTCTGTAATAACGCTGAAATGACGCCGAAATGCAAAAGATGCGGAATGAAAACAGTTCTTTCCGATGAAGATATACGGAAGATGACGGACGAAGTGACGTCGATGAAGGGCGTAAGGCTTGCACGGGAGGAAATATACGCTTCACGAATGAAAGTATGCGCGGAGTGTGAAAAATTCCTTTACGGGTCAACCTGCGGCGTCTGCGGATGCGTTATGCAGGTGCGCGCAAGACTTGCGGACGGAAAATGTCCGAAGAAAAAATGGTAATATGAGAAAATATGTATGCGTATTCTGCGAAGAGCGGAAGAATATTGACACGGCAAGGATTACAGACGGTGAAATAGGCATATGCGAAGACTGTTTCGGAAAACTCAGTAAAACGTCCGCCGCGCTTCCGTATCAGGGGACTAAAAATATTTCCTATATTATGTCGCCGTTTGAGTATACGGGAGCGCTCAGACATGCAATTCTTGATTTTAAGTTCAGAAATTGTTACGCTTATGCCGGACTGTTCGCCGATATGATGCGGGAATATCTTGATTCGTATGATATATGGGATGAATTTGATTTTATTGTTCCCGTACCGCTTCATGGGCGGCGGCTTAAAGAGCGCGGCTATAATCAGGCGGAGCTTATCGCGAAGCATGCGTCGGAGTACCTCAATATTCCGCTTTTGACAGACGCGCTGACGCGCACGCGCGCTACCGCCAGACAAAGCTCGCTTAAAATGTTGGAGAGAGTAATCAATGTGAAAGACGCCTTTAAGTGCGAAGCGGATTTGAGGGGAAGAAGAATTCTTTTGTTCGATGATATCTGCACCACGGGAAATACGCTTCAGTCATGCGCCTTCGCTCTTCATAATGCGGGCGCGGAAAAAATATGCGCGCTGACGCTCGCTATCCATGTTAAGGATAAAATGCCGGTAATTATGTATTAAATGACAAATATTCGTTAAAAATAGATATATATTGCAATTAGAGAAAGGCTGTATTTATTATGAAACATATATCTGTTAAACGAATATCCGCGGTTATACTGTCGTTTGTTCTTGTATGTGTATTCAATGAAAGCGCGGTTTTCGCACTGTCGAAAATCGGCTCGCGCGGAACAGAGGTCACAAATATTCAGACAAGGCTTAAAAACTGGGGTTATTACAAATATACCGTAGACGGTATATACGGCTGGCGAACAGCCGACGCCGTAAAGGAGTTTCAGCGAAAAAACGGACTTACCGCCGACGGTATAGCGGGACCCGCGACACTGTCGAAAATCGGATTGCCCACAGGCTCGTCAAATACTTATTCGCGTGACGTTACGCTGCTGGCGATGGTGATAAACGGAGAAGCGAGGGGAGAAAGCTATGAAGGACAGGTGGCTGTCGGAGCGGTTGTCTTAAACCGCGTGCGTCATTCCTCGTTTCCGAACACAATCGCCGGAGTTGTATATCAGCCGGGAGCGTTTACCGCCGTTGACGACGGACAAATCAATAAGGAGGTGCAAAGCTCGTGCTACAACGCCGCGCGCGACGCTTTAAACGGTTGGGATCCGACAGGCGGCGCGATTTATTACTATAATCCCGCTACCGCCACAAGCTCGTGGATACGCACGCGTCCGATTATAAAAACAATAGGCAAGCATGTTTTCTGCAAATAAATTAGGACAACAGCGCGTAAAGACTGACGTCTTTGAGCTGTATTGCCATAAAGGAAAAGGTGAGGAAAAAATGATTAGTTCTAAAGCAATAGTTCTCGCGGTTCTTATAGCGCTGTTTGTCGCGCTTGTCGCTGTGGACGGAAGAAGAAAGGTTAAAAAGAACAAAAATAAAGAAAAATAATAAGGGGTTGCAGACAAAATCCCGCGGTCTTTACTTTGAAAAAAATTCAAAAACAGCGCCAATAAGCGCTGTTTTTGGCTTACCGGCAGTTTGTCGGCAAGCTGAAGGGGACTGTAATCAGTCCTTTTTACTTTTTTAAATCCCTTTTTATGTTTCCGAAGCTGTTTCCCACGGCATAACATCGCCGTCTTCTTTAAGGTAGTCAAGTATACGCCACACGTCCTCGCCTGTTTTAGAGTCAACGCGGAACACCGTTTCGCATCCCGCGAGGCGAAGCCACCTTTCCGCCCGATTCGGGTCGGCGTCCTTTTCGTTAATCTGCGTCACAATCCCGATAACAGGTCTGTTGCAGATAGGTGCGATGCACGGCGAATACAGCGAATACGGTTCCCTCGCGCTTATCAGAAGTCCGACGACGTCCGCCTCATAGGTGTACATCGCCAGAGCGTTGCCGAGATTTTTCGTTTCTATGTATTCCCCGGGAGTATCGATTATCACGTCAAAGCGGTTAACATACTGCGTTTTGTGATAATGAATAGTTTCGCCCTTCAGAGCCTGCGTAAGCGTCGTTTTACCGCATTCGGTTCTGCCCATAAGTATTATCTTTTTCATGTTCTTGTTATCTCGCAGACGGTAAATTTAAGCGTCTCGCGCGAGTAATCCGTCATTGATTTTACCGCCGCTTCCACATCGGAAACCATACCGGTTATAATAAGCGTGCCGCTGAAACGGTCGACAAAGCTTAAATCGACATTCGCCGCCTTTGTCGCGATATCCGCTCCGATTATCGCCGTTTCGGCGGGACTGAAGGTAATTATGCCTATGGCGGAGTGAGTATAATCGATTTCGGGATTAAGTCCGAGCTTTTTATATAAAATCGGGTCGGGACTCGCGATAATGTGCGCGAGCGTAATCTGTTTGCCGGGAACAAGCTCCTGAATTATTCTCAATTTATCGTTGTCGGATAAAATATCCTTTATATCCATCGCCTTATCATCCTTTCCGGTTTACCGCCGATTATATTATATCATGCCGTGATTAAAATTTCCATACCATTTTAGAAAAAAGTCCAGAAACCGAGAAAACCAAGTATAAAGCTGTTTAAAATAAGCTGAATTACAAACAGTACAGGTATACCGACGGAGAATTTTCTCTTCAGTGTTTTGTGATGAAACGCATTCATGCCTATTATGCCTCCGACTGCGCCGCCCAAAAAACATACGCGCATCAGTTTGCTCTCCCGTACTCTGTTCTGTTTCCGCTTTGCTTTGGATTTGTCCGAGCCGAATAATACCAGCGCCCAAATATTCATAATCAGCAGATATATTACGAACGAAAAGAACAGATATTTATTTACCTTATCGTTGCCGAACAGCTTTATTGAGGTCGGAAGCGGAAGAGATGAGAACCATTTTCCCGCCGCCGTAAACGCCGGCCGTATCCATGACCACAGTGAGGAAAGCGCAATATACAGGTACTGTCCTATTGTCTGCAATATTTCGTGTATATCCATTAAATCCTCCGGTTTTAGCGGTTTATAATCTCAAGCATCGCCTCGCGGATGGCGTTTCTGTCGCCAATGTTGTCCATAATGCTGTAGAGCTTTCCTATAGCCGCCATAAATTCGTCGGCGCTGCTTCCGTTTACGCGGTAAATATTATCATACTTTGTTTTTTCGGGTTTCTCAAAATCATACAGAAGCTTTTCGCGGAGCTTGTCTCCCTTTCTGAGTCCTGTAATTTTTATCTCAACGTCCTTATACGGTTCCTTTCCGGCTTCGCGTATAACCTGCTCGGCAAGATCGATAATTTTTATTTCCTTTCCCATATCCGGTATGAATATTTCTCCTCCCTCGGCAATCGTGAGAGCTGAGAGCGCAAACTCCGCCGCCCGCCGCACCGTAATAAAATACCGCGCGGCTTCTTTATCCGTTACGGTGATAACGCCCTTTTTTAGCTGAGCGCGGAAGAGCGGAAGTACGGAACCGCTTGAATTAAGCACATTGCCGAAACGCACGGTTGTGAACTTTGTATGTTCGGCGGAGCGTGATTTTTCATACACAAGCATTTCACCGAGACGCTTGCTTATACCCATTACGCTTATCGGCTCCACCGCTTTGTCGGTGGAGATAAACATAAAGTTTTCCGCGCCGTATTTAGCGGAGAGATCGATCATTATATCGACGGGATTTATGTTGTTTTTAATGGCTTCGTCGGGACTGTTTTCCATAAACGGTACGTGCTTATGCGCCGCCGCGTGAAATACGATGTTGGGACAATATACCGACATCAGATAATCCATTTTTTCAAAATCGCGTACCGATGCTATTTCCACAACAGCCGCGTCTCCGACTTCGCATGCGACTTCATACGCGCCGTTTTCATATATATCCACTATTATGATTTTGCCCGCGCCGGCGGCGGCGAGCTGTCTTACAAGCTCGCCGCCTATCGAGCCGCCTCCGCCTGTGACCATGCAGATTTTTCCGCGTACATACTGAGATACGTCATTGAAATTATCCATAGCTATTTTCTCCCTTGAATTTATTTAAAGCTCGTGACAGTGGGGAATAATATCCTCGTAATGTCCGTCCTTCATTCTGAATCCCTTAGGTATAACTCCAAGCTGAGTGAAGCCAAGCTTCTTATACAGCTTTAAGGCGGGTTCGTTTGTTTTTACAACGGCGTTAAACTGAAGTATACCGAAGCCTTCTTTCTTTGCCTGCTTCATACAATGCATTACCAGCTTTTCGCCGATTTTCTTCCCGCGCATATCGGATCTTACGGCGTAGCTTGCGTTACAGATATGTCCGCATCTTCCGACGTTATTCGGGTGGAGAATATAAAGTCCGACGATTTCTCCGCTGTCCTCGTCGCCGGCTATACCCGTAAAGGTTTGGGAAGAGAAAAACTCCGCGCCTGTTTTTTCCGTAAGAGGCTCGTCCTGCGGGAAAGCGGCTCCCTCCTCCACAACCTCGTTCCAGATTTTATTCGCCGCCGCCGTATCGTCTTTTGTAAACTGTCTTATTTTTATGTTCATTTTAATCCTCCGAGTTTTTCCATTCAAGGATTTTTTCAAGCTTTTCTTTAACATATTTTTCTCTGCCCTGAGTAGTGGGACGGTAATAGCGTCTGTGAGCCATAGAGTCGGGCAGACATTTCATTTTCGTTATTTTTTCCGCCGTATCATGCGCGTACTGATAGCCTTTTCCGTAATCAAGCTCCTTCATAAGTCTTGTGGGAGCGTTGCGAATCTGAAGCGGTACCGGTTCGGCGGGTTTTTCGTTTATATCGCGCTTACATTCATTGTTAGCGACATAGACCGCGTTCGACTTGGGAGCCATAGCGAGATATACGACTGTATGCGCGAGATTTACATCGCATTCGGGCATACCGAGAAAATGACACGCCTGATAAGCCGCGACAGCCACCGTGAGCGCGTTGCTGTCCGCCATACCGACGTCCTCGCTCGCGAACCGCACAAGCCTTCTCGCGATATAAAGCGGTTCCTCACCGCCGTACAGCATACGTTCAAGCCAGTATACAGCCGCGTCCGGGTCGCTGTTTCGCATTGATTTATGAAGCGCGGATATGAGATTGTAATGCTCTTCGCCGTTTTTATCATAAAGAAGCGAGCGTCTGTTCATACACTGTGCAAGCGTCTCGTCGCTGACGTTCACGCCGCCGTCGCTTTCAATGCTGCCGTTAAGCACAGCCATTTCAAGTGTGTTAAGCGCGGTTCTCGCGTCCCCGTTTGCGAATCGCGCAATCAGCGCAAGCTGTTCGTCGCTGATATCGACGGTCATATCGCCGAAGCCTTTGGGGCTTTTGACGGCGCGGGAGAGCATTTCCTTCAAATCGTCTTCTTCGAGAGCTTTCAGTATAAAAACCTTGCAACGCGACAGCAAAGCCGAGTTGAGTTCAAACGACGGATTTTCCGTTGTCGCGCCGATGAGGATTATGCTGCCTTTTTCGACATACGGCAAAAAAGCGTCCTGCTGCGCCTTGTTAAAACGGTGAATTTCGTCCGTGAACAAAATCGTCCGTATACCCATACGGCGGGCGTTTTCGGCGTTCTGCATAATTTCTTTTATTTCCTTAACGCCGCTCGTGACCGCGCTCAGCTCCACAAAATCCGCTTTTGTCTGTTTCGCGATTATTCTTGCGAGCGTTGTTTTTCCGACGCCCGGAGGTCCCCAGAATATCATGGAGGATATGCTGTCCGTTTCTATAAGACGGCGGAGAATTTTGCCCTCGCCTATAAGATGCTTTTGCCCGGCGTATTCATCGAGAGTTTCCGGACGCAGACGGCTTGCCAGCGGCGCGTTTCGCTCTCTGTCGTCAAACATACTTATCTGTTCCATACTCTCTCACCTCGCATGGTAAATTAATCCTCGTTAAACGGGAAAATATCCCCGAGAATCTCCTTCGCTTTGGATTTAACGCCGTCGCCTTTAAGTTTTATCTCCTTTGTTTCGCCCATATCGCCGTCGTCGTCAAACTCATCGGCTTCGCCGCGTTTAGGCTGATAATTCTTTCGTCTTATTTTTCTTACGTCGTCAAGCTCCTCGTTAAAGTCTTCTTTAACAGTTCTTCTCGACTTTTTGATGCTTTCGAAATCATCGTCGAAGCTTTCCTCGTAGGAATCCTTCTGTCTTGTTTTCGCGCTTCTTGTTTTGGACTGAGCTTCCTCCCACTTTCTAAAGCGTTCTTCCTCTTCGGGACTTATTTCCTTTACGGGCATGGCGGGTCTGTCAGACATTCTGATACCGTCGTCGTCCATGGCGAGACTTTCGTTGAGATTATTGATATCAACTTCCTGCTCGGCAAATCCGCCTACGCTCTTTACAAATTTATCATCGATATCTCTTTTAAGCGCGCGTATTTCGCTTGATATATGGTTGTCCTTTTTTGAAAGACGGTAAAATCTGTTGCCTATCCAGAAGCTGAGCGCGCCGTTTAAAACAATAGTGAATATAAACCAGAAAGCGGCTCCGCCCTTTGTAAGATATTTGTCGTTCGTAAGAGAAGCTTCGTTGCTTGAAACTGCCGCGCCCGCCGCCGGAGCGACGGTAGCCTGCGGAGCGGCGGCGTCCGTCGGAGCGGGCGTTGCCGCGAGAACGAACGGCGACGCCGACAGCGCCATTATACCTGCGGCGGATAATATAATAAGTTTTTTCTTCAAATTCATCTCAATCTCTCCTATTCTGCTATATCCTGAAAAATTTCTCGCATTTTTTTCTTTGCCGGAACCTTGGACAGCTTCGCTTTGCTTGCGTTGTATACTCTTATATACGCGAGCATTTTATCCTCGTCCCTCTTTGCTCTGCCATAGCCTATCAGAAACCAGTTCCAGAAGCTCTCAGGCATTGTATGAGCGTTAATCATAATCTCGTGATAATGTCCGGGCGACTCTATAATTTCAAGAGCCAGCTTCGGTATTATAAAATTATAGCATGGGGTTTGCGTTTTCCTCATTTCCAAAAGCAAGTCTCTCACGGCGTTGGCGTTGCGTTCCGCCTCGATCTGATTTCCGTAGGTTCCCTGCCAGCGGTAAACCGCGTAGAGAAGCCGCGATATCAGAAGCGGCAAGCTATTGTTGCGTACGTCGTCGACAACCTCCGTCTTTATGCTGTTATATGTGCCGCGCTGATACGGAATATATCCGACTTTCGCGAGCATACGCCGGATTTTCTTAATATCTTTTTCCTGCTCGCCTTTGGTTTTTGTATGCCTTGTCAAGGATACTCCGTACTTTTCCCAGTCCTCGCCGCTGTTGTTATAAATGAATTTTACGCAGCTCTTTTTTAAGAATGCGTCGGCGGTGGAAGCGTCAAAATATGCGACAAGCTCAGCCATATCGGAGTTTTCCCAGCCTTCAACGGGTGTGAACGCGTTCATTCCGGAGCCTGTTATTGTAATCTGAGCCGCGATATGCACAAACAGCCGGAGATTATCCGTATTATTAAACATTTTCTTCCATGTATCAATCTGCGCCGCATGCTTTACGCGGCCGAGGAACATCAGCAGCATATGCTTGTTTTTCGTTCCTATATCCTGCGGATTGGCGCGTATTGTATCCATGTACGAGTCAAGATTCGCAAGTATGGCGTCCGCCTGCTCTTTAGCCGTTTCGCCGTCGGAAAACGGGTTTTTTATATCGATGTTTTCGCCGGAGCAAATCATATTGAAGCATTGACCTATATAAATTTCCGTGACGCTTTTTTTCACATCCTCGAACAGTTCGATGTTATCAAACATAATTTTCGACAGTTCAAATCTGACGTTTTTCATATTAAGGTCGTTTATCGACGGATAGAACTCCATGACGCGGGTTTGGAAGGCTTTGTCTCCCGCGGATTTTTTCAGCTTTAAAAGCTTGGCGGCAATGCCGCTTTTCGACGTTTGCTCCCATGTAGCCTCCCAGTCGAGAAGCTGAGACATGGAAGTGAATTTATATTTTGCGTATATTTGCCGAAGCTCCTTAACGGAGAAGCGAAACAGCATCGATTTCGCCCCGTATTCAAATTTTGTATTTTCAATATCTATATAGATACAGTTGGCGCGCGTCTCGATTGCCTGCTGCGTTATGTTGTTTCCGCCCTTAATTGTTCCGTGGAAGATTATCTGATTTTGCTTGTCCGAGGGAAGGTATACGTTATATGTTGATATTCCCGTGCTCTTGGCGACGTCGCGCGGAAGCATCCACTTCAGCGACAGCAGATACATCTGCGTAAGAGAGCTGTCATGCGAGGCGATACATATATTTTTTATATCGTCCGATGTAAGAAGCCGCGCCGTCTTATCGAGAATATACGTAAGCTCTGTTTTATGGGAGCCTATAAACTCGATAACGCTGTCCTCAAGTCCCTCGGTGGGAGAGATATTGTCAAGCGGTTTAAGATAATGAACAATTTGTCCGCTCAAATCCTTTTCCGTCAGGTGAGTGCGGTAGAGAGGGTGGTTTAAATATTTTTCGGGCATAAAATCGTCGTCCACGCCGTCAAATACAAACGCGTGAGCGAATATGTTTCCCGGAACCCCCTCAAAGTCGTAACCCGCGTATGAAATCTGCATTGCGGCATACCTGCCGTCGGAAAGCGTGAAGGTTCTGAAAATTTTCGGAAAAAGCTCCGGCGTCGAAGGGTCGCACGGCTTTGTCGAATATTCCGTTTCACTGTTCCGGGGAAGTCTGTAGGTCGCGAAGCGTATTATTTCGTCGACGTTCTGTTTTGTAAGCCCCTGCGTGCAGGAGAATACTCTCAGTCCGGATTGGTTTACAAGTCCCAGCTCCGGATCGGACAGACTGTGCAGTACCGAGGTATATATCAGTTGGTATACCTTCATCATATATCTCCTTTCTGTTAAGTTTTTAGTCGAGCTCTTTAAGCCCTGTATATAATTCGTAGTATCTGCCTTTTTGCTTTAAAAGCTCCTCATGGCTTCCGCGCTCGATTATTTCGCCGCCCTCCAGCACCATAATCGCGTCCGCATTGCGTATTGTGGAGAGCCTGTGCGCTATGACGAACGTCGTCCGGTTCTCCATAAGCGCGTCCATGCCCTCGTTTATCTGCTTTTCCGTTCTCGTGTCGACGGAGCTTGTCGCTTCGTCAAGCACAAGTATCGGAGCCTTTGACAGAGCGGCGCGGGCGATATTGATAAGCTGACGCTGACCCTGAGAAAGGTTCGAGCCGTCGCCGTTGAGCATTGTATCGTAACCGTCCGGCATATTTTTTATAAACATAGCCGCGCAGGAGGTTCTCGCCGCGATACGCACCTCGGCGTCGGTGGCGTCGAGCCGTCCGTAGCGTATGTTTTCCATAATAGCGCCGGTAAACAGATGCGTGTCCTGTAAAACCATCGCTATATTTGAACGCAGACTTTCAAGGCTTATATCCTTTATGTCGACGCCGTCGATAGTTATTTTTCCTTTGTTTATATCATAAAACCTTGTAATAAGGTTTGTTATCGTGGTTTTTCCCGCGCCGGTAGAACCTACGAGCGCGATTTTTTGTCCGGGATGCGCGTATATGGAAACATCCTTTAAAATCGTCTTGTCCGGGGTGTATCCGAAGGTTACGCCCTCAATGGAAACGTCGCCGCGGACGTTTTTAAGCTCGAGCTTTTTGCCTTCGTCCTTTTCCGGCTCCTGATCCATTACGTTAAATACGCGCTCCGCGCCGGCGAGAGCCGACATTATGTTTGTAAGCTGCTGGGCAAGCTCGTTAATCGGACGTGAAAACTGTCTTGAAAAGTTTACGAACACCGTAAGTCCGCCTATATCGAGCGCGGAAAACGGCGCTCCGCCGCCCCAGCGCGATATAAACGCGATAATTGAGCCTATGCACGCCGTAAGCGTGTAATTCACCTGACTCATCGCGTTCATGCACGGTCCCATAATGCCGCCGATAAACTGAGCCTTTGCCTGAGTATTTCTCAGGTCGTTGTTGAGGGCGGAGAAGTTCTCCACAATCTTCCGTTCGTGATTGAATACTTTTACGACCTTCTGACCGGTTACCGTTTCCTCAATATATCCGTTTACCTTTCCGAGAGCCTCCTGCTGTTTAATAAAGTATTTACGCGATTTTCCCGCTATTGTCATTCCAATCTTAGCCGTAATGGGCGCGACGATAACTGTTACTATCGCAAGCGCCCAGTTTGTGTAAATCATCAGAAACAGCGTGCCCAGAAGCGTTATCGAGCCTGAGAAAATCTGTACGAGCGTGGAGTTGAGCATTTCGCCTATGATATCGACGTCGTTTGTAAAGCGGCTCATAATATCGCCTGTCGGATTTTGGTCAAAATACCTTACGGGAAGCGTCTGCACCTTTTTAAACAGACTGTCTCTTATTTTGTTAAGCGTACCCTGGGATACGCTTATCATAATACGCGACTGAATATATGTCGCCGCGACTCCCATAAAATACACCGCGGCCATAACGGCAAGCCCCGCAAGCAGTCCGGAGATTTTCTCCCGCGGCGTTTTGGAGGCGTCCGTCAGACCGTTTATTATCGGTCTTAAAAGGTATGAGCCGGCAAGCGTTGACGCCGAGCTTATAAGCACGCATGCGAACGCTCCCGCAATTTTATGCTTTTCGCTGCTCAGATATGAAAGCAGTCTTTTAGCCGTAGCTTTTGTGTTTTTCGGTTTCTGCTTCGGTTTATATCTTTCTCCTCTTTTCTGAGGTCCCATTGGAGGCATATCAACAGACCTCCTTTTCTTTGTCAGTCTGAGAATAGTAGATATCGCGGTATTCCTCGCAGCTCGCCATAAGCTCGTCATGATTTCCGATACCCGTGATTTTACCGTCCTCAAGGACTATTATTTTATCCGCGTCGATTACGGAGGTAATTCTCTGCGCGATTATTATTTTTGTCGAGTCCTTAAGACTCGTTGAGAAGGACTGTCTTATTTTTGCCTCCGTAGCTGTGTCTACAGCGGAGGTGGAATCGTCCAAAATAAGGATTTTAGGCTTTTTAAGAAGCGCCCTCGCGATACAAAGCCTCTGCTTCTGACCGCCCGAGACGTTTACGCCGCCCTGTCCGAGCTCCATGCCGTATCCGTCCGTGAACGACGTTACAAAGCCGTCCGCCTGAGCCGCGTCGGCGACCGAGCGGATTTCCTCCATTGAAGCGTTTTCGTCGCCCCAGCGGAGATTTTCTTCAATCGTTCCGCTGAACAGAACGTTTTTCTGCAATACCATTCCGACGCCGTCGCGCAGATTCTTTAAGCTGTAATCCTTTACGTCGACGCCGTCTACAAGCACGCTTCCGCGAGTGACGTCGTAAAGACGCGGAATAAGCTGTACAAGCGACGACTTTCCGCTTCCGGTCGTGCCGATTATTCCGATGATTTCGCCGGGTTCGGCGCGGAAGGATATATTTTCAAGAACGTATTCCTTGCGTTTCTCATAGTATTTGAAGTAAACGTTTTTAAATTCAATTCTGCCTTCCGTAACCTTTTTATCCTTGTTCTTAGCATTTACGTCGGTAAGGTCGGCCTCTGTTTTCAGTACCTCTGTAATTCTCGAGGAGGACGCGAGCGCGCGGCTGAGCTGTAAAAACAGCATGGAAACCATCATCAGAGACGTCAGTATCTGAGTTATATACGTGGTGAACGCCGTAAGCTCGCCTACGCCCATGCTTCCGCCGACAACGAAATTGCCACCCGTCCATACAACGACGAGCGTCGTTATATTCATCGCCAGAGTCATTACCGGCATTGTCGTTACGACAATCTTTAAAGCGCGAAGCGTTGAATTCATCAAATCGTTATTGGCGTTGGCAAATTTTTCCGTTTCATGATTTTGCCGCACGAAGGATTTTATGACTCTTACGTTTGTTATATTTTCCTGAATACCTGAATTGAGCGCGTCGAGCTTTTTCTGCATGACGCCGAAGCGCGGGAACGCGGTCTTAAGAAGCAGCGCTATCGTAATTCCGAGCGCCGGAATTACGACCGTGAGAACAAGAGCGAGTCTCGCGTTTATGGAACACGCCATAATTATACCGCCGATTAACATTCCGGGGGAACGCATCGCCATAATAAGAAGCATTCTAATCATATTTTGTATTTGGGTAATATCGTTTGTAAGCCTTGTCACAAGCGAACCCGTTGAGAAGCTGTCGATGTTTTTAAATGAGAAAGATTGTACCTTTTCAAAAACGCCGCGTCTCAAATCGGAACTGAAATACACCGACGCTCTTGTCGAAAAGAAATGACCCATAACGCCGCCGATTATCATTACGGCGATACAGCCTACCATTAAAAGCGCGCGCGACAGTATGTAATTTACGCCGAGTCCCGCCGCGGCGTCGCCTATTCCCGTATCAATCATCGACGCCATAATTTTCGGGAGCACGATTTCACCCGCGACCTCCGTAAGCATAAGAAGAGGTCCGAGTATAAAAAACAGCGTATACGGTTTTATATACTTTATGTAATATTTCAAATTAATCTTCCTTTTCTGCAGAAAAAGCATTATTTAGCGGCGGCTTTTCTATCAAGCGCCGCCTTGATGAATGACGCGAACAGCGGATGCGCGTGGTTCGGTCTTGATTTAAATTCGGGATGGAACTGAACGCCGACGTACCAGGGATGATCCGGAATTTCCACCATTTCGACAAGCTTATCGTCGGGCGACTGACCCGATATAACCATGCCCTTTTCAGTTATTTCGTTTCTGTAGAAATTATTGAATTCGTAGCGGTGGCGGTGTCTTTCGTAAATCAGATCCTTGCCGTAAATCTTCTGACAGAGAGTCTCGGGCGTGAGCTTGCAAGGATAAAGCCCCAGACGCATTGTGCCGCCGAGATCCTCGATATCGCGCTGCTCCGGCATAAGGTCGATAACGGGATTCGCCGTGTCGGGATTAAGCTCGGAAGAATGAGCGTCCTTATAGCCGAGCATGTTTCTCGCGTACTCTATAACGGCAATCTGCATACCGAGACAAATTCCGAAATACGGAATTTTGTTTTCTCTCGCGTATTGAGCCGCGGTAATCATACCTTCTATTCCGCGTTCGCCGAAGCCGCCGGGGACGAGTATTCCGTCCGATTTTTTGAGCAGCTTATCCGCCGTCTTTTCATTTACCTCCTCGCTGTCAACCCAGTTTATATTAACGTTGGAGTAATTTTTAATTCCGCCGTGCTTTAAGGATTCAACTATACTTATATAAGCGTCGTGAAGAGAAACATATTTTCCGACAAGCGAGATTGTAACCTCGTCCTTGCCGCCGTTTAACAAATCCTTAACAACGCCGACCATCTTTGCCCAGTCGTCGAGATCGGGTTTTCTGTCCTCGAGACCGAGCCTCTTGCACACAACCTTAGCCAGTCCCTCCTTTTCGAGCGCGAGCGGAACCTCGTAGAGCGTGTCCAGATCAAGATTTTCGATAACGCAGTCGGTAGACACGTTGCAGAACAGCGCTATTTTGTCCGCGAGACCGTCCTCAAGCGGCTTCTCCGTTCTTAAAACAAGCACGTCGGGCTGAATACCGAGACTAAGAAGCTCTTTTACGCTGTGCTGAGTAGGCTTCGTTTTCTGCTCGCCGGAGGTTGAGAGATACGGCACAAGCGTCAGATGTATATACATACAATTTTGCTTTCCGACCTCGGTAACAACCTGTCTGATAGACTCAAGAAAAGGCGTTGATTCAATATCTCCGACAGTTCCGCCGATTTCCGTTATTACTATGTCTGTGTCCTGAGTATTCGCAACGCGGTAAACTCTCGATTTGATCTCGTTTGTGATGTGCGGAATTACCTGAACGGTTCTGCCCTCGTAATCGCCGCGGCGTTCCTTTGTTATGACATTCCAGTAAATCTTGCCTGTGGTCACGTTCGAATTAACGCTCAGGTTTTCGTCTATAAATCTCTCGTAATGCCCGAGGTCAAGGTCTGTTTCCGCGCCGTCGTCCGTTACGAAAACCTCGCCGTGCTGATACGGACTCATTGTGCCGGGGTCCATATTGATGTAAGGGTCAAACTTCTGCATTGTTACCTTATAGCCTCTCGCCTTGAGAAGTCTGCCCAGCGACGCCGCCGTAATGCCTTTTCCGAGTCCCGAAACAACTCCGCCTGTTACGAATATATATTTTGTATCCATGTTTCCCTCCTGTTTATTAAATTGAATTTATTTACTGTGTCTCTTTACAAATCTTTCGATTCTCTTTAACGCTTCCTGTATATTTTCAATCGAGTACGCGTACGAGCATCGTATAAAGCCCTCGCCGCTTGCGCCGAAGGCGTTGCCGGGAACCACAGCGACCTTTTCTTCGTTTAAGAGCGTCTGGCAAAATTCCTCGCTTGTCATGCCGGTGGATTTAATGCACGGGAACACATAAAACGCCCCCAAAGGCTCAAAACAGCTCAGTCCCATTTCTCTGAAGCCGTCCACGATATACCGTCTTCTGTAGTTGTATTCGCGTCTCATTTCCTCGACGTCGTTATCGCAGTTTTTAAGCGCTTCGATCGCCGCGTACTGCGCCGTCGTCGGCGCGGACATTATTCCGAACTGATGAATTTTCGTCATGAGCTTTATGATTCTTTCGGGACCCAGCGCGTAGCCGAGTCTCCAGCCCGTCATGGCGAACGTCTTTGAAAATCCGTTTACAACGACAGTTCTTTCTCTCATGCCGTCAATCTTTGAAAACGGAGTGTGTCCTTCGCTGTCATAGCGAAGCTCGCCGTAAATCTCATCGGAAAGAACCATTATATCCGTTCCGCGCAGAACCTCCGCGATCGCTTCCAAATCCGATTTCGACATAACCCCGCCCGTCGGGTTGTTGGGGAAGGGGAGTATTAAAAGCTTTGTTTTGTCCGTGATTTTTTCACGGAGCTGTTCGGGAAGAAGTCTGAATTCGTCCTCCTCCTTTGTCTCTATGGAAACGGGCGCTCCGCCCGCCATAACCGTAAGCGGTCTGTAGCACACGAAGCACGGCTCGGGAATAAGCACTTCCTCGCCGGGATTTACAATTGCCCTTATCATCAGGTCAATCGCCTCGCTGCCGCCGACCGTAACGAGAACCTCGCTTTTCGGGTTGTATGCAACGCCGAATTTTTTTTCGTTATATCTGCATATTTCCTCGCGAAGCTCCATAAGTCCCGCGTTTGCGGTGTAATATGTCTGTCCCTTTTCGAGCGAGTATATTCCCGCCTCGCGTATTGTCCACGGCGTCGTAAAGTCAGGCTCGCCGACTCCGAGGGAAATCGCGTCTTCCATTTCCGCTACTATATCGAAAAACTTTCTTATTCCCGACGGCGGAAGCGCCGAAACAACGGGCGAAACTATCTTATCGTAATCTATCATAACGTAATCACCTGTCTTGTATCCTTTTCATCGTCTTTGAATACAATTCCTTCCTCCTTGTACTTCTTCAGCACAAAATGCGTGGCGGTGGATATTATAGAATCCATCGGCGCGAGCTTCTGCGCGACAAACAGCGCGACTTCTTTCATGCTCTTGCCCTCGATCGTAACGGCTAAGTCGTACGCTCCCGACATAAGATAAAGCGCCTTTACCTGCGGATACTTGTAAATTCTTTCCGCGACCTTGTCGAAGCCCTCGCCTCTCTGCGGCGTTATGCGAAGCTCTATGAGCGCCGTTACAACGTCCTTGTCCGTCTTGTCCCAGTTGACAATCGTTTTATAACCGACAATCACATGTTCCTTTTCAAGCCTTTCAATACTATCGGAGACTTCCTTCTCCTCTTTTCCGAGCATATGCGCGATTTTTTCACGCGATACCTTGCCCTTTTCCTTGTCCAGAATATTGAGAATTTCTTCCATAATTAATAAGCCTCCCGCAGTTTGATTTGACATTTTATGCCCGCGCGCATATAAAGAGTCATTTTATCCTATAATTATATCGTATTTGCGTCTAAAATACCATACCTTTTTGAAAAAAAGTTTAAATTTTTTTTACGGATGGTTTACAGCGGGAAGTCAGGCTGTAAAATACCGTTAAATTTCTTGTCAAAACAGCGTATTTATAGTATAATGAAGAAAAAATGAAAACCGAGGTTATACGCGTATGAGAATGAGAAAAAAGAAAAACTGCGGCGTGAGAATGGAGAGGTGCGCCGATATTTTAATAAGCGAGCCGGATAAAATGAAAGGAAAATGGTCCGAGCGGTTCGGAAATGAAAATCCGATTCATATAGAAATCGGCTGCGGAAAAGGAAGCTTTGCCGCCGGTATGGCTCGGATGTATCCGGAGGTTAATTTTATAGCGATTGAAAAGGTTGAGGACGCGCTCGTTATGGCGATGGAAAAAGTTAAGGCGGCGGGGCTTACGAACGTTTTGTTTATGAATATGGACGCCGAAAAAATCGAGGATGTTTTTGAGCGCGGCGAAATAAGAAGGATTTATTTGAATTTCCCGGATCCGTGGAAGAAGAACAAGCAGGCGAAACGCAGGCTTACGCACAAGCGTTTCCTCGACCGCTATAAAAACGTGCTTCTAAACGGCGATTATATATGGTTCAAGACCGATAACAAGGCGTTATTTGATTTTTCGCTTAATTCCTTCGCCGCGGAAAATTACAAGATGGAAAATATAAGTCTCGATTTGCATAATTCAAAATTCGAGGGGAATGTGACGACGGAGTATGAGCGGCGCTTCAGCGAGGCGGGTATGCCGATATACCGTCTTGAGGCAACCTACCTCGGCTGGGAGGATAACAGAAAAAGATAGAGGGGCTTTTACAGCTCCTTTTTTGCTTGTTCACAAATTGTTAAAAAAATAAACACAGAATATTCATTGACATTTCGTGAAAAGCGAGTATAATAATACATGAAAGGTCAAAGAAAGTCAAAGACAAAAAGAGGGCGGAAGCAATGGGCATGAGCGACAGAATAGAAGCGTTTATAAACGAGCTTCTTAAAGATGATGAAGAGGAGTGGCTGGAGCTTAAAAGAAACGAGCTGGCGTCGATATTCGGGTGCGTGCCGTCGCAGATAAATTACGTTATTTCGACGAGGTTTGGTCCCGAGAGGGGATACGTTGTCGAATCGCGGCGCGGCGGAGGCGGATATCTGAGAATCAGACAGATCAGAGACGGCGGCGGTCAGATATCGCGGACAATAAAAAACGCCGGCGATTCTCTTGACGAGAAAACCGCTAGGAAATATCTGTCCAGCCTTGTAAGCCAAAACGTCATAGACAAGCGTACGGCGGCGATTATAATGAGCGGAATATCGGACGCGGTTCTGACGGTAGAACAGCCCGCAAGGGATAAAATAAGAGCGAACATATTTAAGAATATGCTCGCGAACGCAGAGGAATAAGCGAGGAGGATGAGTAAAATGTATGATTTGTTTTCGGATTTTTTCGACGGGTTTGATATGTTTATGCAGCCCGTAACCGTTAAGGAGGAAAAGAGGTGTCCCGTATGCGGACATACCTACTCCGATTTCAGACGCACCGGCAAGCTCGGCTGCGGAGAATGTTATAAAACCTTTCGCGCGGCGATCGAGCAGACGCTGCGGCAGATTCATCCCGCGACTGTGCATACGGGAAAAATTCCGTCGAAGTCGGGAGCGGAGCTGAAGCTCAAAAAACAATACGAGACGCTGAAGCGCTCTCTTTCGGAGGCGGTAAAAAAAGAGGATTACGAAACGGCGGCGAAGCTGCATAAGCGGATACGCGAAATAGAGAACGAGGTGAAAAAGTCATGATTTGGTATAAAAACAATAATTCGGACATAGTCGTTTCCACGAGAATACGTCTTGCGAGAAATCTTGACCGCACTCCGTTTCCGAACGCCTTAAAGGATACAAAGACGGTTACGGAAAAGATAAAGAACGCGATTTTGGGAAGCAATTCAACGCTCGCGGCGGATTTTGACTTTACCGACCTTGACAATACTCCCGAAATTCGTAAGAAAGCGCTTGCCGAGGAGCATCTCATAAGTCCGGTAATGTGTGAGGGAAAAGGAAAATCAGTTCTTATCAGTAAGGACAAAACTATGAGCATAATGCTTATGGAGGAGGATCATATACGGCTCCAGATCATAAAGGAAGGCTACGCGCTTGAAGAGGCGTATTCGCTTGCGAGTAAGGTCGACGATGTGATTGAGGAAAACGTAACGTACGCGTTTGACAGTGATTTCGGTTATCTGACGGCTTGCCCCACCAACACCGGCACCGGTATGAGAGCTTCCGTGATGCTCCATCTGCCGGCGCTCACAATGACGGAGAATATAAACAGAATTATTTCTTCCGCCGGAAGTCTCGGTATCGAGGTGCGCGGACTTTACGGCGAGGGTACGAAAGCCTACGGCAATTTGTATCAGATATCCAACAGAATTACTCTCGGACTTTCCGAGGAACAGTCGCTCGAAAGACTTAAAAATATAGTCGATCAGGTGGTTGAGACGGAGAAAAAGGCGCGCGCGGCGCTCGTTGAAAATAACCGCGACGCGCTGGAGGATAGGGTGTATCGCTCATACGGTACGCTAAAATATGCGCGAGGTATATCGTCCGGCGAGGCAAAGTCGCTTCTTTCAGATGTAATGCTCGGTCAGAATTTGGGCATACTTCCGAGAGAGAGCAAAATAGCGCCGCTCGAATGTATGATTCTTTCCGAACCGGCGCTGCTGTGCGGCGATAAGGAGCTGCCTCCGGATGAGCGCGATAAAAAACGCGCGGAATTAATAAGAAACAATATATGAATTGCAGTTTATAGCATTTGCGGCAAGCGACGCTAAGCTTGAATTTTTAATTCGGGACGCCAAGGCGAACAACGCGAAGCGTTGTAGGCGGTGTTGCGAAGCAACGAACGCCGTAGCGAAACGCCGTCCCCTACGAATTGAGCGGTTGTACACCGTCGGCGTTACGCCTCTAAACAATAATTTACATTATAACGACAAATATAAGAAAAGGAGTTGATTACCATGTTATTTTCAAATTTTACCGAAAAAGCGAGAATATCAATAAACGAAGCGCATGACGCGGCCGCCGAAATGGGTCATAACTATATAGGCAGCGAGCATCTTCTTATGGGTCTTATCCGCGAGGGCAGCGGCGTCGCGGCAAAGGTTCTGTCCAAAAACGGAATAACCTCCGAAAAGGTGAAAGAGAAGATAAACGAATATATAGGTATCGGCGCGCCGCTTCCGCAGCAGACGGAGCTTCCGCTTACGCCGCGTTCAAAGCGTATTCTGGAAATGAGCGCGCTTGAGGCAAGACGGTTAAATCATAAATATATCGGCACGGAGCATATACTTATGGCCATAATCCGCGACGGCGACGGCGTCGCGGCGAAGATACTCGCGTCGTCCGGAATCAATCTGCCGGCGTTTTATACCGATACGGTCCGTTCTATTGAAGGCGACGTAGAAATAGAGCAGCAGTCCCGCGGCGAGTATTCGCCGAACCCGAATTCGTCAACGCCTACGCTTGACCAGTTCGGACGAGATTTTACGGCTGTCGCGAAGGACGGCAAATTCGATCCTGTAATCGGACGTACAAAGGAAATCGAGCGCGTTACGCAGATACTTTCAAGACGCACAAAGAACAATCCGTGTCTTATAGGAGAGCCCGGCGTGGGCAAAACCGCCGTAGTCGAGGGACTCGCTCAAAAAATCGCCGCCGGCGACGTTCCCGAGCCGCTTAAAACAAAACGGCTCGTATCAGTGGATTTGTCGAGTATGGTAGCGGGCGCGAAATACAGGGGCGAGTTCGAGGAAAGACTGAAGAAGGTAATAAACGAAGTGCTTGAGGCAAAGAACATAATACTGTTCATTGACGAGTTTCATACAATCGTAGGCGCGGGCAGCGCGGAGGGTTCCATGGACGCGTCGAACATACTGAAGCCGTTTCTCGCCAGAGGCGAGCTTCAGCTCATCGGCGCGACGACTCTTAAAGAGTATAAGAAGTATATCGAAAAGGACGCGGCTCTTGAAAGACGTTTCCAGCCGGTGACAGTCGGCGAGCCGACTGTTGAGGAAACGATTGAAATTCTGAAGGGTATACGCGATAAGTATGAGGCGCATCATAGCGTAACAATTACCGACGGCGCGGTTGCGGCGGCGGCGAATCTTTCGTCAAGATATATAACCGACCGTTTTCTTCCCGACAAGGCGATCGACCTTATCGACGAGGCGGCTTCAAAGAAACGTCTCGGCTCACAGACCGAGCCTGACGACTTAAAGAAAAAGGAAAAGAAGCTTGAAAAGCTGATATCGGAAAAGCAGGAGGCGATTACCGCTCAGGAATTTGAAAAGGCGGCTAAAATCCGCGATGAGGAAAAAACGCTTAAAGAGGAAATTGATAAACTGAAAAAAGATTGGAAAGGCGCGGGTTCGTCATCGGGACTTGTCGTTGACGAGGACGATATCGCCGAGATACTTGCGGACTGGACGCATATTCCCGCCGCGAGACTTAAAGAAGAGGAAATGGAAAAGCTTAAAAATCTTGAAAACATTCTTCACGCGCGCGTTATCGGTCAGGACGAGGCTGTCAGCGCCGTCGCAAAGGCAATCAAGCGCGGCAGAGCCGGAATTAAAGACCCTAAGCGTCCTATAGGCTCGTTCCTGTTCCTCGGCCCCACGGGCGTCGGCAAAACGGAGCTTTCAAAGACGCTTGCCGAAGCGATGTTCGGAAGCGAAAACGCTCTCATAAGAGTCGATATGTCGGAGTATATGGAGAAGCACGCCGTATCGAAATTTATCGGCTCGCCCCCGGGATATGTCGGATTTGAGGAGGGCGGACAGCTTACGGAGAAAATCAGAAAGCATCCGTATTCGGTGATACTTTTCGACGAAATTGAAAAAGCTCATCCCGATGTGTTTAATATTATGCTCCAAATTCTTGACGACGGCGTCCTTACCGACGCTCAGGGAAGAAAGGTTGATTTTAAAAATACCGTTATTATAATGACGTCAAATCTCGGCGCGAAGGAGATTCTCGGCAGCGTGTCCTCAAAACTCGGTTTTAATAAGGACAGCGACTCTAATCTCAGCGAGCATGAAAAAATTAAGAACAAGGTTATGGAAGAGGTTAAACGCGCCTTCAAGCCTGAGTTCCTGAACAGAATAGACGATATTATCGTATTCGACAGACTCAGCGAGGACAATATTAAGGAGATCGCGAAGCTGATGCTTAAGTCTCTCGTAAGCCGTCTTAACGCAAATGAAATTAAAGCGTCGTTCACCGACGCGGCAATTGCGAAAATCGCGAAATCCGGCTTCGACCCCGTGTACGGCGCAAGACCGCTCAGACGCGCGATTCAGAATGAAATCGAGGATATGCTCTCTGAAGAGATTATTGACGGAAACGTTAAACATGGCGATAATATTACGGTTGACGCTGAAGACGGAAAATTTGTCGTTAAGAAATAAAAGTTTATAAGAGCGGGCTGTCGGCATACTTGCCGACAGCCCGAAAAACAGCGCTTTTTGGCGCTGTTTTTTAAATCTTTTCAAAATAAAAAACCATAGTTCCTCATTTTGAAGCTTTATTTTTTAAAACCGTTTTTGACGCGCGCGTCGTCATAAAATGATTTTATTCGAGCTTAGCGCCTCGAACCGCCGTGAACCCGTATTAAAATAATACGGCGCAAAATCACACTTTTTGATTATTAACATATTCTATAACAAGGGATTACCCTAAATTATAGAAAGGAATGATAGCAATGGCTGATTGTAACAAAAAATGCCCCGACGAGCGCGGCGGAGACTGCCCCTGCGATACGAATTTCCGCGAGGCGGTGTGCATACATACCGATAAGATTTATGACAGCTGCAGAGACAAAGACTGCCTTGAAAATATCAGGGTGTATCTTACCGCGCGCGGTCAGGAAATCGTGGATAAGGCGATAAACGTTAAATGTACAAAGGCGGAGGTTATATGGGTATTTACAGACGTGGAGCTTCAAATGTACAATAATAATACGGATATCAACGCGGTTGAAGGCGTACCGATAACGTGATACGTACGGAGGAGAAATGCGGAATGAAAGATGAAATTATATTTGAAATTATGGAAGAAGCGGGTTTATCAGGATTGCGTTTAAGGGTTTAGAGTTCTTAGCGGATCGGCGATAGCTTGTTAGATATAAGCAAAGCAAAAAGTAATACGCTCAAACGAATAACGCGCGTTATTTATGCATCGGGATATGTTGACATGCATATCGCAAAATGATATAATTACCGTAAGAAATATTACGCAATGTTTATAAGTATTCCGGGCGTTTATATGTTAGCGCTAAATTACTGTGAACATAGGTTATTATATAGCGTTGAGGGGAATGGAAATATTTATATTTTCCGCACGGGGGACATTACGAGGATCAAAGTAATTGACAAAGCTATAAAGCCGCTTTTAAACGACAGCGGTTTTGCCGTATCATAATAGTATTTAAAGCGAGTAAGGAGAGAATTTTATGAAAAAGGCGTTATCATTAATTGTCAGTATTACCGTATTGTGCAACCTTTTTGTTTTCACATCGTACGCTCAGGAGGATGAGTGTATTTCGTGGTCGGAAGCGGAGGCGTCATGGCGGATAGACGAGCCTGAGCGCACAGCGGCGGTGAATTTGCGATAAATGATATATTTATTTATGATGAACCGGCGGCGGAGCCTAAGCAGGATATAGAAACCGGTTACAGCGCGGATAATGATAAAATAAATATAATTGTAAAAAACAATACATCCGATACGGCGTCGGCGGATATTTATACCGCCGTTTACAGCGTCGGCGGAACTCTTGTAAGACTGTTCAGGGATACGCAGGACATACCGCCGCAAGATACATACGCTAAATCTCAGGATTATACGCTGAAGGAGAATGAAACAGTACGCATATTCTGCTGGCAAAAGGGTACGATGATACCTTATATATAAAAAATATGCCGCGGCAAACCGAAAGGTTCGCAGGCTTTGTTTAAAGCGAGCCTGACGGAGCGCCTCTCCGATTTAAATCAGTCCCGAGAGGAATACGATTTTATTATTTCGATTTTGCCGCTATCACTCAGTGCGAGATAGACAATATTCCGCATTTACGTACAAATAAGGAAGGACGAATTATTATGGAAATAAAGGTTGTACACCAGATTATGGAATGGAACGAGGATGTTTCGGAGGAAATAAAAGCGCTGCTCAGGGATAAAAAAGTGTGCCTTGTAAATGTTATGGGTTCGCCGGGCGCGGGTAAAACGTCTATTATAACGTCCGTTATAAACGCGCTTTCGGATAAGTTCAAAATCGGAGTAATAGAGGGCGATATAGCCGGCAAAATCGACGCTGAGAAGATGAAACGGCTCGGCGTGCCTGTCGTTCAGCTTAATACTGACGGAGCGTGTCATATTGAGGCTATGGCTATACAAAATCTTCTGCCCGAGTTCGACCTTGACGCTCTCGATGTAATATTTGTCGAAAACATAGGCAATCTTGTGTGTCCGGCGGAGTTTAATATAGGCGAGGATTTTCGCGCCGCTCTTCTGAGTATTCCGGAGGGCGACGACAAGGTGGAAAAATATCCGCTTATGTTCCGGACGGCGGATATGCTCGCGCTTAACAAATACGATATGCTTCCGTATTTTGATTTTGACGAAAAGCGCGTTCGCTCCGACGCGCTTGAAATAAACCCGAATATACAGATTTTCGGAGTTTCCAATAAAACGGGAGACGGACTTGATGAATTTTTGACGGCGCTTTCGCGGAGGATAGAGGAAAAAATCAATGCATGAGCTGTCGATTACGCAAAGTATACTTAATATCGCGCTTTCCTCCGCCGAAAATGCCGGCGCGAAGAAAGTAAACGGAATAAAAATAAAGCTTGGCGAGATGAGCGGCTGTGTGCCGCAGTATATACAGGAATATTTTGATATTGTGAGCGAGGGCACTATCGCGCATAACGCGAAGCTGGAATTTACGAGCGTTCCCGCTGTGGCGAAATGCCTTGAGTGCGGAAAGGAAACGCGTCTTATACGGTTTCGTTTCCGCTGTGATAATTGTAAAAGCCAGAAACTCAAAATCATATCCGGCAGGGAATTTCTGGTTGAGAGTATAGATATCGAGGATTAGCAAATTCTCGGCAGACCTTCGCCGTACAGGGAGGTTACTGTGCGTCTGCCGCCGAGACGAGTATTCATGACAACGCCGCCGCTTTCGGTTACTTTGCCGATAATGGCGGCGTTTTCGCCGTAGCGGCTTGATTTTATCAGAGACAAAGCCTTTTCGGCGTCCGTTTTTGCGACAACGGCGGCGAGCTTGCCTTCGTTGCCCATGTGCATAATATTCAGTCCGAGGATTTTAGCGAATGACGCGACTTCGTCCGATACGGGAATTTTTTCTTCCCATAGCTCAAAGCCTCGACCGGAGGACAGGGAAAACTCGTTTAAGACAGTCCCCAAGCCGCCGCGCGTAATATCGCGCATAGCGTGTATTTCTATTCCGCCCTCAAGCATTTTCAAAACCATTTCGCATAAAGGAGCGGCGTCGCTTTGTATGTTGTTTGCGATTTCCATTCTGCCGCTCAATATCGCGGCGTGGTGGTCGCCAAGATTCCCGGAGACGATAACGGCGTCGCCCGCGCGGCAGTTTGAGCTTTTAATATCCGTTTTTTCGTCGACAAATCCTACGCCTGTTGTATTTATATAAACTCCGCCGTTACCCTCGATTACCTTTGTATCTCCGGCTATGACCTCGACGCCGGCTTCACGCGCTGTTTCCGCCATGGATTCGGCTATATGCGAGAGAAGCTCCGTGTCCGCGCCCTCCTCGATTATATACGCGCTTGTGATGTATTTGGGAGACGCGCCGCGCATTAAAAGGTCGTTTACAGTACCGCATACGGATAATCTGCCTATGTCTCCGCCGCGGAAAACAAGCGGCGTTACAACAAAGCTGTCAGTTGTGACGGCTATTTTTTTACTTCCGTCTATTACCGCGCTGTCCTCCATCATATCAAGGATGGGGTTTGAATTTGCTTTTTTGAAAATATTGTCGATAAGAGCGGCGGTGGATTTTCCGCCGCTGCCGTGCGCCATTGTTATTTTCATATTGAGTCTCCTTTGCGTTATTGTTCATACGTCTTCCCCCTCAAGGGTAAGGCAAGCGCGCGCCTATAAATTACAGCTTATCTGTTTACAAAATAATTAAAGCACGTTCCCTCTAAAGATACCATACAAGCTCCCTGCGGATTGTCGGGCGAGCATACCTTGCCGAACATCGGACATTCAAGCGGCGTTTTTCTGCCGCGGATTATGTCGCCGCAGATACAGCTTTTATTGAACGCGTTATCTTCAGTCAAATTCGCGCCTCCGGCGTCAAACGCGGAGAATTCGCCGCGCAGACGAAGTCCCGACTGACCGATAATACCCAGTCCGCGCCACAGAGCATCGCATGGAACGAAATATTTGTCGACTAAATTTTTTGCAGTGCGGTTTCCGTCGTAGGCGACGGCGGATTTGTAGAGATTTAAGGATTTTCCGCCTTTTATATGAACAATAGCGTAAATTGACGCTAACAGTTCCTCACCGCCGAATCCCGACGTCACAAACGGCACGTTAAGCTCCTTTGAAAGAGACTCAAAAACCTTATGACCCGTTATAACGGCGACATGTCCCGGCGCGATAAAGCCGGTTATGTTTTTTTCGTAAACGGCGCGTATTGCCCGCGGCATTGTTTTGAGCGCGGTTAAAAGCTGTACGTTTGTGATTTTTTCTTCAATAAGACGCTCGATTATAAGCGCGTACGCCGGCGTCGTTGTTTCAAAGCCTACGGCGGCGAAAACAAAGCGCGCGCCGGGCGATTTTTTAGCCGTATCGATTATTTCAAACGGCGAGTATACCATTTTAATCGACGCGCCCTGAGCCGACGCGTCCGAGAGCGACATTTTTGAGCCGCGCACGCGCAGCATATCGCCGAATGAAACAACCGTCGTGTTTTCTTCCATGGAAAGCTCGACGAGCCTGTCGATATACGACGCCGCCGTCACGCATACGGGACAGCCGGGACCCGATATAAGTTTGATTTTATCGGAGAGCATATCCGGTATGCCGTTTTCAAATATGGACGCCGTATGCGTGCCGCATACCTCCATAATAGTCTGAGGCTCGCCGTCGTAATTTTTAAGATAGGCTTTAATTTCATTAATATCAGGCATTTCCAAGCTCCTCTAATTCCTTAAAAAGCTCCGTCATTTTGTCCGCTTCGGTTTTATCGAGCTTTTGTATAATCATTCCCGCGTGGACAAGCACATAATCGCCCGCGGTAACTTTAATCAGCCCTGCGTTTGCGTTTACAATATTTCCGTTATAGTTTATTTTTGCGATGTTATCTCTGACGCTTTCCACAATTCCCGGCGCGGCTACACACATATCAATTTCCCTCCATAGTCCTGAGCGCGTACCATGCCTGCCCGAGAGCGATTCCTCCGTCATTGCACGGCGCCTGTTCGTTTATATAAACCCTGTACCCCTCGGCTGTGAGATTTTCAAAGCAAAGCTCTGTTAAAAGCTCGTTCGCGAACACTCCGCCGGAGAGTATAATATTTGTTTCCTTATCTTTTGTTTTGGCAAAATTACATACGGCGTTTATAACCGCCATGTGAAAGCCGAGCGCGAGAGAGTTTCTGTCCGCGCCGTTCTTCATAGCTGCGTCAACGGAACGTATAAGCTCGGATGAACGCCATTTTCCGTCTCGCAGAGGCAGCTCGAGCGGATAGGCTGTTTCAGCTTTTTTAGCGGCAAGCTCGAGCATAATCGCGCTTTCGCCCTCGTATGAATTATATTCGCTTATACCCAAAAGAGATGATACCGCGTCAAACAATCTGCCCATACTCGATGATTTTACCGTGTTGATATGATTTTTTAAAGCGGATTTGACGATTTCGCGGTTTTTACCGCGCGGAGCGATACCCGCGGCGGTTAAAAAACAGTCGAGCGTCAGAGCGGAGGATTTCGCGGATTCGTCGCCGCCTAAAAGCTCCGTATACTCGAGCGACGCCTCGCGCGTAAATTCGTTGTTATACGATATAATCTCTCCGCCCCAGACGCAGCCGTCGCCGCCGTAGCCTGTACCGTCGAAGATAAAGCCGAGCGCGTTATTTTCTATATGATGTTCCGCCATGACAGACGCCATGTGCGCGTAATGATGCAGGA
Organism: uncultured Clostridium sp.; assembly: GCA_964426905.1. Taxonomy (GTDB): domain Bacteria; phylum Bacillota; class Clostridia; order UBA1381; family UBA1381; genus Hominilimicola. The sequence goes on from CAYRSG010000013.1 coordinate 29,807, forward strand.
GCGTCGAACCGTCGGCATAGCTTGCGCTGTAATAGAGCGGGTGAGCGTCGCGGATAAAGGTATAGTCTTTTATATTTAAAAGATTTCCGAGCTTTTTTATCTCGCTTTTCCACTCGGCGTACGCGTTCGGGTTTTCCAAATCGCCGAAATATCGGCTCATATAAGCGCGTCCGTTCGAGGTATAGCAGAAAGCGGCTTTTAGATCGCCTCCCGCGGCAAGAACCGATGAAGCTCCGCCTATGCTGATAGGAAGCGGCGTATACCCTCGCGCGCGGCGTATAAGCTGAACCTTGCCGCAGATTACGCGGCACACGGAGTCGTCCGACGGGTTTTCGATTGCGCGGTTGTGAGACAGTATCTCGAAACCGCCCGTTTTTTCGTAAAGCAGCTTTATTTCTTCATCATCCGCGATTATCGGCGCGCCCGATAAATTCGCGCTCGTCATAACAAGCGCGCCGCATTGCTTTGTAAGATAGTCCTGAACGGGATTGCACGGCAAAAACGCTCCTATGCGGTCGTTTTCGTCGCATACTCCGCGCGCAAGCTCCTTTCTCTTTTTGAGAAGCGCTATAGGTCTTGCGGGGGAGAGAAGAAGCGTTTCTTCCTTATCCGATACGAGCGCGTATTCGCGAACAGCCTTAATATCGTGAAACATTACGGCGAACGGCTTCGTTTCTCTTTGCTTAATCTCCCTCAGACGCTTTACCGCGTCCGCGTTAAGCGCGCCGCACGCGAAATGATAACCGCCTATATCCTTTATCGCGGCAATACCGCCGTTTCTAAGCGTTTTTACAGCCTCGTCAAGAGGGTCTCCGTCAATCGTATACGAAAGCGCCGGACCGCAGCTATTGCACGCTATTGTTTGGGCGTGAGCGCGTTTGTCGGAGACGTCTTTATATTCCTTTTCGCAGTTATCGCACATGTCAAATTCCGACATCGTAATATTTTCGCGGTCGTAGGGGACGGAGCGTATGATGGAATATCTCGGTCCGCATTTTGTGCAGCTTATAAACGGGTGACGGTAACGTCTGTTTTTTTCGTCGTAAAATTCCTCCATACATTCGCCGCATGTCGCTATATCGGGACTGAGCATGGGAGTAATATCCGCGCCGCCGCTTTCCGCAATGCTGAAATTCTTAAATTCCGGCGCGTTAACGCTTTCTTCGATAAAATCCGTTATAACCGCCCCGGAAATCTTTTTTATCTCCGCTTTGAACGCGATTATGCTTTCCGTGTTTCCCTGCGCGGTGACTTCAACCGCGCCGCCTATATTTTTAACCGCGCCTCGTACGCCGTATTTGAGAGCGGCGCGTTTTACGGACGGGCGGAAGCCGACGCCCTGAACCAGTCCGCATATGGTGTATTTTTCCGTCATAATCATATATAAAACTATATCCGCACAGGTAAAATTACCGTGCGGACGCTTTTTAGCTTTGTTTTTCCGCTTGCGCGGCGGCTTTTTTGGCCGCTGCCGCAGCCTTTAATTCCGCAATTTTCTCCGGAGTCAGCTCCGGCTTCGGCGGGGGAGGCGGTCCCTGATACGTGTCGGTTTTCTTCTCGAAATCCGGCTCCGTATACTGCGCGTCGGTACTCAAACACTTCTTCGGACACGTATTAACGCAGTTTTCGCACTGAACGCAGCCCATGCGGTCTATGCTCCACGTACGCGCCGCGCGATCGACCGTAATCGCGCCCGACGGACATTTTCTCTGGCACATTCCGCAGAAAAGGCAGTCGTCGATTTTTATTTGAACGCTCCCGCGCGTTCTTTCGGGATATTCGCGCGGCTTCGCGGGATAATTCTTTGTAACCGGCTTTGAAAACAGGTTTTTAAGCGCAAATCCGGTAAATTTCATTATACCTGCCATAATGTAAAGCTCCTTTCTCAAAAACCTATCTTTCCGTACAGCTTATGCACGGGTCAATCGTAAGTATCAGAAGCGGAACGTCCGCGAATTGCGCGCCGACGAGCGTTTTCAGCATCGGCGTAATATTCGTGAAGGTCGGCGTTCTTATCCTTATGCGCTCCAAAAATTTTGTGCCGTTGGCGCGGCAGTAATAGATAGCCTCGCCGCGCGGCTGTTCAAATCTTGCGAACGCCTCGCCGTTGGGGTTGCCCTTAATGGGAGCCGCAAGCTCGCCCTCAGGGATTTTGGAAACAGCCTGACGTATAAGGTCGATAGACTGGAATATTTCCTTGATACGAACCTCGCAGCGAGCGTAACAATCGCATTCCTTGCTTGTTATAATATCCAGGCTCAAATCATTGTACGCGCCGTAGCCGAGCGTTCTGGTGTCAATCTCGATACCGCTCGCGCGCATCATCGGACCGACAGCGCCAAGCTCGATCGCTTCTTCTTTGGTGAGTATTCCCACGCCGCGCAGACGCGATTCAACCGTGTAATCGGTCAGAAATACGTCGGTGAGCTTTTTAAGCTCCTTTTCAAATTCGTTGAAGTTATTTACGAATTTCGCGAGCATTTCCGCCGGCATATCCTTTAAAACTCCGCCGATTTTATTGACGGAGAAGATAACGCGTCCGCCTGTGGATTCCTCGAACATGTCAAGCACCTGTTCCCTCATTCTCCAGCACTGATAAAACAGAGCCTCGAAGCCGAACGCGTCGGCAAGAAGTCCGAGCCATAGCATATGCGAGTGAATTCTCGACATTTCCGCCCATATCGTGCGCAGATATTTCGCGCGGTCGGGGATTTCCGTGTCAAAAATACGCTCCATTGCCTCGACGTAGCCCCAGCCGTGCATAAACGAGCAAATTCCGCAGGTTCTTTCTATTACGTATACGTAATCGTTAAAATCACGCTTTTCCACCAGCTTTTCGAGACCGCGGTGGACGTAGCCGATTTTCGGTATTGCTTCCACAACCTTTTCATCCTCCAGAACCAAATCAAGATGTATCGGCTCGGGCAGTACGGGATGCTGAGGTCCGAACGGCACTATAGTTCTGTTAGCCATTTGTTTCATCCTCCTTTTTCTTGGGTCTGAACGGAGTTTCCGTATCGATAGTGTAGAGTTTATTGTGATAATTCAAATTCATGTATCTTACCCTTACTCCGAAAAGCTCGCGCATTTCGTTTTCATAGAGCGACGCCGACGGATAAATATCGGATATACTCGGTATTTCCTCGTCAGCCTTTACCGCGACTTTATATGTAACGAAGTGATAGCCGTCCGCGAAGGAGTAGAGAAGGTCGTAGCCTTCCTCTGTGTTTACGGAGCATATCTGTACAAGGCGCGCCTTGTGATTCTTCGCCTTGACCGCCTTTAAAGGAAGCAGCTCGCTCGGCAAATCAACATAAACATATTCCTCACGCATTGTTACCGTCTCCCTTCATCTTCATTTTCGCGCGTTTTTCCTCAAGGAGCGCCACCGCCTTTACAACGCCGTCTATTATGGCGTTCGGTCTTGCGGCGCAGCCGGGAACGTATATATCTACCGGCAGCGCCTTGTCAACGCCGCCTATGATGTTATAGCAATCCTTGAATACGCCGCCGTTGCAGGCGCATATCCCTACGGCGCATACTACTTTTGGTTCGGGCATCTGCGAGTAAAGCTGCTCGACTATGGATTTGTTCTGTGAGTTAATTCCGCCTGTTATCAAAAGTATATCGGCGTGCTTGGGGTTTCCGGTGTTGATAACTCCGAAACGCTCAACGTCATATACGGGCGTAAGACAAGCCAGAACTTCTATGTCGCAGCCGTTGCAGCTTGAGCCGTCGTAGTGCAGGAGCCACGGTGATTTTGAAACTTTTGCCATATTAACTCCCTCCCTTATATCAACTGTAAAATGAAGATGTTCACCGCTCCGAATATGAGCGTGACCGCCCACGCGGATTTGAACATTTTATCCCACTTTACGCGCGCGCTTGTATTGTCAATCAGAATTTCGAGAAAGAATGCCGCCGCAACGGTAATTATTGTAAGCGGTATGCTCCACCATTTTGCGCAGACTGTGAAAAGCGCGATTATGCTTAGTAAAAATACGTTTTCATACCAATGAGATATCTCTATAAGCGCCAGCATTCCGCCGGAAAGCTCCGTTGTTACGCCCTTAACCATTTCCTGATGCGCGTGATGCGACATCGAGAGGTCAAAGGGGGATTTTCGGAGCTTTATTGTCAGTATGTAGAGAAAACCGATAAATACGCCCGGCAGGTATATCACACTCGGTATGGGAGACTGCGTTATTGCCGCTATTGAAAAAGTTCCTTCGCCGAGCCATACGCGCGACGAGAGATAAAATCCGACCGCGACAAGAAGCATCATCGGTTCGTATGCGAGCATTTGTATCATTTCGCGGTTTGCGCCCATAACGGAATACGGCGAGTTTGTAGTCGCCGCTTCAAGCACAAGAAACATCGCCGCTGTGGTAAAGACAAAAAACACCATAAGTATGTTTACGCCCGCGAACGCGAGCGCACCGGTAAACGCGACGAATACCACAAAACACCACGCGAACAGGTATTGCATATCGTTTATCAGAAGAATTTCCTTGTTAAGAAGTTTTTTTACGTCGTAGAACGACTGAAAAATCGGAGGTCCGATTCTTCCCTGCATACGCGCCGTTATTTTGCGGTCAAGACCGGAAAGCAGTCCTCCCGCAACCGGAGCCAGCGCGAGGTACAGTACAGCGCAAATTATCGATTTAATCATTACAGCACACCTCCGCCCATAGTAGTTATAACAAGTCCCATATATATGACTATTATCGCCGACGACAGTATAATCGAGGGTATCCATATTTTCTTCTCGCCGAAGACGTCTATCATATACCAGTTTGACAAATACATATTTTTTGAGTTCTCAAACGAATCTCTGAAATGTCTGTTGTCGCCCTCGTTAATACCCGCCATATACTCGATGTTCGGCGTAGCCTTAATATGAATCATAATAAATCGCGAAATAACGGGTACGACGAATACCATCATAAGCATTACAACCATTATAATCAAATCCGACGGCGCAAGCACCGATACGTTCAGGACTTTGAAAAGCTGCGCTAAAAGCGGCTCTACAAGTCCTATTGATATAAACGGCAGCATAACGCACAGCAAAATCATTAAAACCGCATGGGATATAAGCGATACCCACTGCCCCGTGGAGGTTTTTTTCTCAACCTTATGCGTCTGCGCCTTGCACGCTAAAATTTTGGCGAGCCATTTTGTCCAGTAGAGCATTGTCGTCGCGCTGCCGAACGCGAGGAAAAGTATAAGAGCTATGTTGCCCGCGTCGACAAACGCCTTCAGCGCCGCCCATTTGGAAATAAGCATGCCAAACGGCGCTAAAAACATTCCGGCTATTCCGACGACCATGACGAAGCCGAGCATAGGCGCGCTCACGATGAGACCGTGCATATCCTCTATATCGCGGCTGCCCGTTGCGTTTTCAATCGCGCCGACAGCCTGAAACATCATTGATTTTGATACGGCGTGGAACATGATAAGCAGGATAGCCGCCCATATTGTTTCCTCCGTGCCTACGCCCGCGCAAGCTGTTATAAGACCGAGGTTTGAAATTGTCGAGTACGCCAGAACCTTTTTACCGTCCGAAACGGTTATGGCGAGCATACTCGCTATAAGAAACGTAAGACCGCCGACAAGCGAAACCATCGTTCCTGACATATTGCCCGTCAGCATAGGCGACAGTCTTACGAGCAGATAAACGCCTGCCTTAACCATCGTTGCGCTGTGTAAAAGCGCGGACGTCGGCGTCGGCGCGACCATTGCTCCCAGAAGCCACTTTGAAAACGGAAGCTGCGCCGATTTCGTGAGCGCGGCGAACGCCATAAGTATTACCGGTATAGTCGCCGAGTCCAGAAGAGTCAGCGATGTAAGTTCCTGAAGCGTTGTTACATTATGTCTCGTCGCGCAAAGAGCGATTGCCGCGGCGAAGCCGAGTCCGCCGAGCAAATTCATCCAAAGAGCGCGGAAGGAGTTATCGATTGCTTCCTTCGTTTGCGTGTAGCCTATCAGCAGGAAGGAAGAAACGCTTGTAATCTCCCAGAAAAAGTAAAGCCAGTTCAGATTTGAGGACATGACAAGACCGAACATCGCTCCGAGAAATACGAAAAGCATGGGAAAGAAGAAAGTTCTTCTGTCCTTAAATTCCTTGTGATGCTCGTGATAGTCCTTCATATATCCGACCGCGTAAATACATATAAGCGAGCCGATTATTCCTATTATAAGACACATAACAACCGTGAGCTTATCGCAGTAAATATGATTAGCCGTTGAATGGGCTTTGCCGGAAAGCTCCAGCCACGCCATGATAAGCGTACCCGTTACCGAAAGAAGCGCCGCGTGATATTTTCTGTGCTTAAAACTCAGGATTACTATGAGCGCCGTCAGAAACAGCTCCGCTGCAAGCATCGCGTAATCGATAATATGTATAAGCTCCGATATCCAAAGATATTCGAGAGCGTCGCCCATAAGACCGGTGAAGTATGTCACGGCAAATGATACGGACGCCAATATAATAGCTCCGCTGCCGATATATACGACGCCTTTTCGTACCGTGTTGTTTTTTGTGAAAGCCAGTACCGCCGCCGTCAGGAACGGAAACAGTATAAGAAAAGCTATAAAAGTCACAATCCCATCTCCTTCTGCGTTGTTGTTTTTTTAACAAAAATATTTTACTACAAAATTCTTCAAAAATCAAGTGATTTCACCCGGACTATGATTTAAAAATAAAAAGCGATCGTATGGGCGTGTGCGATAAGACGGTATAGAATACGGTAATCGGAAAGTATAAAATGCGAGTTCCGCATTTTATACTTTTTATTTTGCGCGTTAGCGGACGGGTTATAACCGGTAAATGGCGAATAAAATCACCTGCGAAACACAGTATTTGACCGCGGCTCATTCGTAACGAAGCCGAAATGCGGTTATATATCCCCCGAAGGGCGGCGCTCTGTTAAAACATCTTGACGGCGATTATAAAAAAGCCGTGCGTGTTGTGCGTACAGAGGGGCACAGAGTGCGTGAAACGGCGTTCAGCGACGCCGCCGATAAGTCGGACGAGGTTCTTAAAAATTCAAGCACAGGCTTAAGAATGACCGCCACTTGGCGCACGATGAGGGACGGAGCGGTAAGAAACACGGACGAGGCAAACCACGTTAAAATGGACGGCGTAACGATACTTCAGGACGAGGAATTTGAATTAACCAGCGGAGCAACCTGCAAATGTCCCGGTACGTCGGGCGTTGCGGCTGAGGATTGCAACTGCCGCTGTTATGTTTCCCACCGCCTTATGACTGACGAGGAGTTTTACAGCGCCACAGGGCGGCATTTTGACGATAAAGCGGTTGACAATTCGGGGAATAGTGGTATAATAAATACAGAGAGTGAGGAGAAAGCTATGAAAAGCGGAGCTCTTTACGGCGCCCTTAATCCTGAAAGTGACAAGGATTTTGCACGTTGTGAGGAACACGCCACAAAATACTATGAAGAAATCAGAAAAAGAGAATCGGACATTAAAGCCATATCAAAAAACACAGGATACTCTAAGCAAGAAATAGAAACAGTTAAGGCTCATCTTTTTATAAACAAATATGATTTAGGAGAGGATGAGCCAACTACTTTTTATCCCAGCTATGATATAGCTGTTTCGTGGCAAAATCTTATTGAAGGCAAACATATTGAGGAAAAGGACATAATTCTGTTAAAACACGAACTTTATGAATATAATCTAATGCAAAACGAGGGGCTTCCGTATCTTGAAGCACACGAAAGAACGCAGAAGCTATATAATTATCAAAAAGCAGTTAACGATTGGAGGGCGAAAAAATGAATGTTTTAACTTTGATATATTTCGACAACGATGTAATTCGATACGGCTATCAACCCGAAGGAAAAGGGAAAAAAGGCATAATAGCTTACAGAAGCAAAGATAATACAACTATTGTTGAGGAACAAGCAGAAGCAGATAATAATAACTATTACGCAAATATGGCAAAATCAAAAATACAGAAAATCGCAACAGAGAAAACATTGCCTCGCGAATGTGTGCAAGCGTGGTATTAAAAAGCGCACTCTTAACGGGTGTGCTTTTTGTATGGGAAGGAGCGGCGAATATGAAAGAGTTTAGGATAATATATCAAATACTTAAAACGCTCAGAGACGCGACGTCATACAGCGAATTTGATACGGATTTTATATCGCCCGAAACGCTCGGCATAAACAGGGAGCTGTGGACGTCGATAATGGAAATGCTTGTCGAGGAAGGCTATATTGCGGGTATAAGCGTAAAGCGCGGAGCGCAGGGCGATGTTGTCTTGTCTGTAAGCTCGCCCAGAATAACGCTTAAAGGCTTGGAGTACCTTAACGAAAATTCGCTTATGAAAAAGGCGGCGAATATTGCGAAGGGCATTAAAGAAATTATACCCGGAGCATAAAGAATACAATTAAACACATATAAAGCACGTTGAGAAATCGACGTGCTTTTTGTATGGCGAAAATAAGGGAGTGATACAGTTGAATATCGGTGGAATACCGCCTTAGCACATAGGCTGTTAAGCTTATGTGCTTTTATAATGCCCCGAATACGGCGTTAAACTGTTCAAAATATCATTTTAAGGAGGTTTTATTATGTTCGGTTTAGGCGACAAAAGCGGCGCTGATAACGGAGACGACAAGACCAAAATCACCGCCCCGGACAATGACAACAAGGGCGATAAGCCCGATGTTGACAGTAAAGGGGACAAGCAAGACGATAA
>CAYRSG010000014.1:0-36106 GCA_964426905.1 uncultured Clostridium sp.
GCAAGGATTTGGACGAGGCGATTAAGAACGCTTACGCCGGCGTGGCGAAGATTTCCTTTAAGGACGAGTTCCACAGAAGCGATATCGGGATTAAAAAGTATAGTTAAATTGTTTTTTAGTAGGGGCGACCCTTGCGGTCGCCCGTTTGGACAATGCCGCGATATGTCGTGCGAGCGCAAGGGGGCGCCGCTACGTAGCATTGAATTGGGTAGTCGTAGGGGGACGGCGTCCTCGACGTCCCGCAAGCCTCCCTTAACAGGGGAGGCGGAGGGGTTTGTTTAAACAATTCGTAAACCCCTCAGTCGCCTTCGATCCCCTCATAGGGGAGCCTTAATACCGCTACACTAATTTATCATTTGTAAAGGAGAAGATTATGAAACGAGCCGACTGCATATCGCGGGACGAATATTTTATGGGAGCGAAGCTTTAATGGGATACAGTTTACCCCAAAACGCCGAAAAAGGCAAAATTGAACCGGAAAAAAATACGGTTTATTAAGATACATTAAAATCGGGAGAATTTTTCTTTCTCTGCGAAATTAAAAAAAGGAGATATAAAAATGAGTGAAAACGCGTACAAACAGGCGGGCGTAGACGTTGAGGCGGGCTACGAATCGGTAAGACTTATCAGAGACGATGTTAAAAAGACGGCAATCGAGGGAGTTATAGGCAGTATAGGCGGCTTCGGAGGCTTGTTTGAGGTACCGAAGGGTTACAAAAACCCTGTTCTTGTTTCAGGTACTGACGGAGTGGGAACGAAAATAAAGGTAGCTTTTCTTATGGACAAGCACGACACTATCGGTCAGGATTGCGTGGCTATGTGCGTTAACGATGTGGCATGCTCGGGCGCGAAGCCGCTGTTTTTCCTTGACTACATAGCCATAGGCAGGAACGTTCCCGAAAAGGTAGCGGCTATAGTTAAAGGCGTGGCGGACGGCTGCGTTAAGGCGGGATGCGCGCTTGTCGGCGGCGAAACCGCCGAACATCCGGGACTTATGGCGGAGGATGATTACGACCTCGCGGGATTTAGCGTCGGAATAGTCGAAAAGGACAAGATAACCGACGGCGCGAGCGCGAAAGCGGGCGACGCGCTTATCGGCATAGCGTCGAGCGGCGTACACTCAAACGGCTATTCGCTCGTGAGAAGGGTTTTCGGTATAGACGAGCCGAACGCCGGAGAAACGCTTGATACGTACTCGAACGAGCTTGGAAAAACGATAGGCGAGGAATTATTAACGCCGACGCGGGTTTACGTTAAGCCGCTTCTGAAGCTTATTGAAGACGTTGGAATAAAAACGGTTTCGCATATCACGGGCGGCGGCTTTATCGAGAATGTTCCGCGCATGCTGCCCGACGGTTTGAAGGCGGTTATTAAAAAGGGAAGGTGGCCTGTTCTGCCGATATTCGATTTAATGCGTAAAAAAGCGAATATTTCCGAAAGAGATATGTACAATACGTTTAATATGGGTATAGGTATGATTATCGCGGTTGACGCGAATAAAGCGGACGAGGCGGTGAAGCGTCTTGAGGAAACAGGCGAGAAGGCATACATTATAGGTACGCTTAAAGCGGGTGAAAAGAGCGTAGAAATTGTTGACTGATGAATTAAATTTAATTTGCGCGGGCATTTGTTTTTCAAATGCCCGCTAAATTGTTGTTTAACGCGGCGACGGTTTATAAATCAATCCCATATATCGCGGAGATGTTCGACATACATCTCTCGAATCTCTTTAATTTCACCGAGACCCGTCATGTCGCACCGCGTTTCAAAGCCGTTTTTCTCAAATTCCGATTTCCACTCGTCAGCCATATCGTTTCGCGCGTGGTCGCCGCACACAAGCATAAGCGGCAGAAGCGTTACGCTCCGCGTATTTTTTTCCTTAGTCCTGCGAATCACCGTATCCAAATCCGGAAAACCCTCGACCGTTCCGACAAACACATTGTCCATGCCTATATTTTTAAAATGGTAGTCGAGAGCGGAGTAAAGAGCGTTCGCAAAATGACCGCTGCCGTGTCCCATAAATACATAAAGACGATTTTTATCCGTAAGGCGTTTAGAAAATATGTCCGCGATTTTAAAATAATCCTCGGTCAGCGAAATCAGCGGACGCGAAACGCGTATATTCATTCTGTCGGAAAATTTCTCTGTTTCGGCAATCGCCTTATCGTATTCCTCGCCGTTCATTATATGCGTGGGGACACAAAAAATATCGGTATAGCCGTCCGCGCAGAGTTTTTCAAGCGCTTCGCCTACGGTATCAATTTTAATTCCGTCGCGCTCATACAGTTTTTTTATAATCATAGCGCTTGTAAAAGCGCGGAAAACCTCGGTCTTAAAAGCCGCGCCTATTGTTTTCTCCACCGCGCCTATTGTTTTTTCAAGCGTGTCGCGCCAGCTTGTGCCGAAGCTTATCACAAGTATTGCTTTTTTCATATTTTCTCCTTTATCATTCGCTCAAAAAGCGGCAAATCCTTCCGCGCCGTATCAAGCATTTCATCCGAAATCATATATGATATAAGCTCCTGTTTACTGTCCCCATGCTCGGCGATTATTTCTCTTCTGTATTTTTCAAGCGCCGGAAGCATATCATTATAAAATCCGATATCCGCCGACAGGATATCGCACAGTTTTTTTGACAGAGCGGGAAATTTTCCGTCTGTCGATACGGCAAGAGTAATGTCTCCGATATCACGCGAAGCGGGGGACACAAAATCCGATATTTCGACGTTATCCGTGAGGGACACTAAAATATTCCGGTCTTTTGCGTCGGCGGCAATCGTCAAATTAAGATCTTTGTCGTCTGTCGCAGCGATAACGAGAAACGAGCCTGCTATATCCGAAGGCTCGTACCGCTTTTTTATTTTTTCTATTCCGTCAAAATCACAGCAAAATTCGGGACTTATGGCAATTACCTCCGCGCCGGCGTTTCGAAGCTTTACCGCCTTGCGCAACGCGACGTTTCCTCCGCCGATAACCGCGCATTTTCTACCCTTTACGTTAAGCATCACAGGATACATTATATTTCCTCCAGCCACTTCGCGGCTTCGCAGGCGTAATAGGTAATCAGCATTTTCGCGCCGGCGCGCTTCATCGCAGTAAGGCTCTCCATAACGACCGCTTTTTCGTCAATCCATCCGTTTTGCGCCGCCGCCTTTATCATAGAATATTCGCCGCTGACATGATACGTCGCAAGGGGGACGCTAAAAGTCTCGCTCACGGTTTTTGCGATATCGAGATACGGCAGTCCCGGCTTTACCATTATAATATCCGCGCCCTCGTCTATATCGAGCCGCGTTTCGGTAATCGCCTCTTTTTTATTGCGAAAATCCATCTGGTAGCTTTTTCTATCCCCAAACGACGGCGCGCTGTCAGCCGCGTCGCGGAACGGTCCGTAAAAGGACGAAGAATATTTTACGCTGTACGCCATTATAAGCGTGTCTTCCAAGCCGTTTTCGTCAAGCGCGTTTCTTATCGCGCCCACTCTGCCGTCCATCATATCCGACGGCGCGACAATGTCGGCTCCCGCCTTAGCGCATGAAACGGACGCCTTCGCCAGAAGCGGAAGCGTTTTGTCATTTATAACACACCCGTCCTCGATAACGCCGCAATGCCCGTGGGAGGTGTACTCGCAAAGACATATGTCCGCAATTACAATTAAATCGGGATACAGCTCCTTCGTAAGACGTATCGCGCGCTGCGCGATTCCGTTATCGTTATACGCTTCGCTGCCAAGCTCATCCTTCTTTTTCGGAATACCGAAATACAGCACGGCTCTTACGCCCGAGGATATAACCTCATCAAGCGCCGCCGGCAAATCCGTAAGCGAATAACGTTTTATCCCCGGCATTGACTCTATCTTCTCCGTATCGCCGTCGGTTATGAACATCGGGTATATCAAATCGGTTCTGTCTATCGATGTTTCATGCACCAAATCACGTATCTGCTTTGAAGCGCGAAGCCGTCTCGGCCGTCTTATCATTTTTACTCGTCTCCTTTTATACATTCAATAATCCCCTCCGCGTCGGCGCGAAGGGCTGTTTTATATATTTTTATACCGTATTTTACGGCGGCTTTTGTCGTTTCGTTTCCTATAGAAATGCATTTTGCCGATATGGCGCAGCCGCTCATCTCACTGAACGCTTTAACCGCGCTTCCGCTCGAAAAGATTATATAATCCATATCGGGGACACATAAATTTAAAAGCTCTTTTTTTGAAAAATCCGTTTCCGTGCGGTAAATTCTCAAATCAGTGAACGGAATTTTGTTTCCTTCAATAAGTGACGGTATGGCGTCCGCGCCGTTTTGCGCACGGATTAAAAGCACATTCCCGCACTTTTTTTCACAAAGCGTCTTTGCCAGCTCAAAACCGCTGTATTTTTCGGGAACTATATCCGCGAATATTCCTCTGCCGGAGAGCGCCTTTGCCGTTTTTCCGCCGACAGCCGCAAATTTAGTGTCCCCCAATTCTCTTATATCCTTTTTTGACTTTTTCATATAATCAAAGAAAATATCAGCTCCGTTTGCGCTCGTGAATGCGATATGCGAATATTCCTTCAAATTAATTTTACAAAACAGCCCGTAATTAATCGGGACGGTTTTTATGAGCGGGATTTCCGTAATCGGCATATCCGAAGCTTTTTTAATTTGAGCGTTTACTGATTTTGTGCCTGTGGCGAGAATTTTCCTGCCCGGTGCGTTAAACCAATCGCGTCTCTCGTTTACGACGTCGCCGATAACAATAACGGCGGGAGATACTGTTTTTTTCGCCATATCGGGCAATTCCTTCAGCGTTCCCGAAATACACTTCTGTTTTTCCGATGTTCCGTTTGAAATAACCGCCGCGCTCGTCAGTTCATTCTTACCGTTAGCTATAAGATTTTCAGCTATATCCTTCGCGCGGGAGAGTCCCATAAGAAAAACAAGCGTACCGTTAAGCCTCGCGAGAGCGCCGTAATCTACAGTTTTACCGTCCCCTTTTTCGTGTCCCGTCACAACGTGAAACGCCGCCGCCGCGCCCCTGTGCGTAACGGGAATACCGCAGTATTCCGCGGCGCTGTAACACGAGGAAACTCCCGGGACAATCTCATATTTGATATTATTTTCACTGAGAACGGCGGCTTCCTCGCCGCCTCTGCCGAATATGAACGGGTCGCCGCCCTTCAGACGCACGACATTTCCTTTGCCCGCGTATTTTACAAGCGTTTCGTTAATTCTATCCTGAGACATATGACGTCCGCCGGCAGTTTTACCGGCATAAATCAAAATACAGCCTTCCCCCGCCATACTGAGAAGCGACGGATTTACAAGATGGTCGTAAATTATCACATCAGCCTTTTGTATACATCCAAGCCCTTTTACCGTTATAAGCCCGGCGCCGCCCGGGCCTGCGCCGACAAGATATACCATTATAACCGTCCTTTCTCTGTCATTTTAAGCGTTTGTTCCGCCATTTTTTCTCCGAGTCTTACGGGGTCTGCGTCCGTCATTTCAAGACTGATTTCATTTTTAGCGTCCCTGAAAAATGTGCGCATCGTGATTGCTCCGCCGCAGTAAACCGCTGACGCGCCGCATGGAGAATGACAGCCTCCCCCGACGTTTTTTAAAAACGCCCGCTCGGCTTTAAGCTCCGCCATAACCGCCGCGTCGTTTACCGCGCCGGTATACTTTTTCATTTTTCCACGTACCGTTTCAATCGCCAGAATCCCCTGTCCGGCGGCGCATATAAAATCCCCGCCAAGCTCCGTTATATTAACGTCTCTGATTTCGAGACGGTCGAGAGCGGCTTTCGCCATTATCACCGCGTCGTATTCTCCGCTTCTGACCTTTTCAAGGCGCGTATGAATATTTCCTCTGATTGATTTAAAAACCGCCCCGGGAAACAGCTTTCTTGCCTGCGCTTCACGTCTCGCGCTGCCTGTGCCTATAATTTTAACGTCCCTCTTTTTTGCGTCCCCAAACGACGCCAGGACGTCGCTTCTGTCAGCTCTGAGCGGAGCGGCGCTTATTTCAAGCTCTTCGCAAATTTCTGTCGGCATATCCTTCGCGCTGTGTACCGCCATATCGATTTCACCGCGAAGAAGCGCGGATTCTATCTCCTTTACAAAAACTCCCTTACCTCCAAAGCTTTTAAGCGGCGCGTCAAGACGCTCGTCGCCCTTTGTGGATATCCCGGCAATTTCAAATGTGTCGGAAGGAAAACGCTTTTTTAAAATCTCGATTACCGCCTCCGTTTGCTTTATGGAAAGCGCGCTTTTCCGTGAGCCGATTTTAATATTCATTGACTTTCTCCCTGATTTTTTCTACAAGCCCGCGGAATTTCTCAAAATTATTTTCCGCTTTTACTTCATATATATTATGGCGAAAGAGCTTTCTTTCGTCCTCGTTTTTGATTTTATTTTCCGCTTCCTTAAACAGAGTTCCGCTTTCCGCGAAAAGCTTTCTGACCCGAAATTCTTCGATATACTCCTCGAGTATCGCTTTGGCTTTTTCAATTTCCTTTATCTTCAGGCGATTATTGTTACGCGCTATTTCGCGCAAATCATCAATATTTTTATAAACAACGTATTCGTCCTCCGCCGCCTCGATATCACGCGGAACGGCAAGGTCGATAAAAGCGCGGATTTTTTTGGTTTTGAGAGCGGCTGCGACCTTGTCCTTTTCCAAAGTGAGATGCGGACCGGAAGTCGCGCTTATAACGGCGTCGTAAATATCAAGATTATCATACCTGTTTTCGTATCCAATAGTTACCGCGCCGTCAAAACCGCTTACCGCGCCGCCGTGACGGCGTTCCGTCGCGTAAATATTAACATTCCCGAAGGACGTCAAATCCTTTAAAACTATAGAGCCTGTTTTTCCGCTCGCGCCGATTATAAGCACATTTTTATCGTTTAGAGTCCCCAAAATATTCCGGCATAATTTTATCGCGATAGTCGCGACGGATACAGGCGTCTTTGAAAGAAGCGTTTCCGTTTTTGCCTTTTTCGCGCCCGTAACCGCTATGCGGAAAAGCGTATTCAGATACCTTCCGCACGAGTTATGCTCCATAGCGAACTCATGAGCGTCCTTAACCTGACCGAGAATCTGGTCCTCGCCCAAAATCATGGATTTGAGACCCGCGGCTGTAAGCATAAGATGCTCGCAGCACAAGTCGTCCTCATACACGCGTATATATTCCGTAACCGAGTTGTCCGTCAGGGACGCCAAATAATCAAGAAACTCATCCGTTTTGTTTTCATGAGCGAGATAAAACTCGCAGCGGTTACAGGTGGAAAGAATTACGCACTCCCGCGCGATATTCTGTTTTATATACTGTAAAATATCAGCCTGTTTTCTCTTTGTAAACGATATACGCTCACGCACGCTCACAGGCGCGTTTTCATGACTGATGCTTACGGCGGTCAGCTTCATAACCGAAATCCTTTCGTCATGTTTTTCTTTACGATTACCGTAGTAAAATAGCCGTATTTCTTTCCGGTCTGTATATTTTCTATCAATTCGTTGTCCATACCGACGCGCGAAGCGACGACTGCGTTTTTTTCCATGCCGCGTCTGCGGAGAATATTATAAATCTCATCAATATCGCCGCCCGCCTTCATAATTATTACCGTGTCAAAAATATCAAGACAATCTTCAAGTTTTGCGGATTTGAGCGACGGAATAATCGCCGCGGACTCGTTGCCCTTGCAAAGGCTTATCCCCGCCTTATCCGCGGCGGCGCAGACAGACGGTACTCCGGGGATAATTTCAATCTCATAACCCGCGTTTTTTATCGCCTCGTGTACGTATGAGCAGGCGCTGTAAATTGAAACATCGCCGAGAGTAATCATCGCGGCGTTTTTTCCGCTTTGGAGTACGGCAATAATTTTTCCCGCGGCTGAGCGGCGCGACGCCTCTCTTATTTTAGTGTCCCTCGTCATCAAGAACTCAAGCTCCAGAATCTCCTTTTTATCAGTATCAAATTCTTTTCTTATGATATTAAAAGCCGTCGATTCCCCGCCCGATTCTTTTACGGGAACCGCGATTACATCCGCCTTTTCCAGCGCTCTCAGCGCGCCGAGCGTAATATACGAGCCGTCGCCCGCGCCGACTGATACGGAATAAAATTTTGCCATTTTTCTACCTCGCTATAAGTTTTATAATTTCCGCGCGCGCTCCGCTTATTGTTGCTTTTGAAAAATCAGTATCGAGACCGTCGCGCTTATTCAGAATTTCAAGCAAATGCGCGATTCTCGGCAGCCTCAGATTATGAGCGCGCAGCAGGTCGGGATTTTTAAAAATCTCCTCCGGTGTTCCGCTCGTAAGCGTCCGCCCCTTATCGAGCGCGTATATGTAATCGGAATATATCGGAACAACGTCGATATCATGCGTTGACATTATAATTGTCGTCCCCTCTTTTTCACAAATATCTCTGAGCAGACGCATAAGAGAGCTGACGCCCATCGGGTCGAGCCCCGCCGTCGGCTCGTCAAGTATTATAACCTCCGGACTCATCGCAAGTATTCCCGCAATCGCGGCGCGTTTTTTTTGCCCGAAGCTGAGCGCGTGCGTAGGCTTGTCCTTTAAATCCAAAATACCGACGCGCTCCAACGCTTTATTCGCGCGCTCGTTCACCTCGTCTTTCGGCAAACCAAGATTTACCGCGCCGAAGGATACGTCCTGAAAAACCGACGCTGAAAAAAGCTGATCGTCAGGGTCCTGAAAAACTATCCCGACGCTTTGCCTGAGTCGTTTTATGTCCCCTTTTTTGTAGCCTATATTTTCGCCTTTGAATTTTACTGTCCCCGACGAGGGTTTTAAAATTCCGTTCAAATTTAAAAACAGCGTTGATTTACCCGCGCCGTTCGCGCCGAGAACCGTTGTTATTTTTCCGGCTTCAAAAGCCACGCTCACCTCGCGGAGCGCGAAAGCTCCGCTATCGTATTTATATGACAGATTTTCGGTTTCTATTATATTCATACTAAATCCCCGCCTTTCGCGCCAATATCATAACAGCCGCGCTGAACGCCGCGCACGCAATCTCGAAAACCCAAAAGGCGGCGCTATATCTCTGCTTTTGTTCCGTTACGTTTATTTCACCGTCGTACCCGCGCGACTCCATCGCCGTATACGTTCTCTCCGCCTGACGCATCGCGCGCATGAATATATTCGACGCGAGCGAGGCGGTGGAATGATAGCTTGCTTTAAGCGTCGCGTACCCTAACCGCGCGTCCTGCGCCGCATGTATACGAGATGACACGTCGAACAATACGAATATATACCTGTATATAAGCTCCGCGATTTCGACAATAAAATTCGGAATTATGCTTTTGCGGAACAGTGTAAACAAGTCGATCATCGGCGTAGTAAGCGATAAAAAGTACATACAGCTTACCGCTCCAAAGCATTTTGCCGCTGTCTCCAGCGCCATGAAAAGTCCTTCGCGCCCTATGCCCAGATATATTCCGCCAATCTTAAAGCGCGCGAGCATCGCGCCGCCGTCGCGCCCTATCGAAACGGCTATGGCGGCGGTTCCCATAATTATGAATACTATGGGAACGGTCATAAGATGAAAAACGCTTTTCGCGTTTGTTTTTCCCGCGAAAATAATTAAAGACAGCATGATAAACGACGTAAGCGCGCTAAGTACAAAGCTGTTCGCGGCAATGCATAAAAAGAGCATTGCCGCGGAGAAAAGAGTTTTTTGCAAAGAGCTTATATTTCTGAGCCTTGAAGCGTACGCAAGTCTGTCAATAATCATTTCGCTTCGCCTTCTCTATTGTTCTTTGACGTCACTTTACCTAGAACGAAGCCGACAACGCCCGCTCCGAGCGCCGCCTGCACACAGAAGAACAGCGACTCGATTTCGCCGGAGGGCGGTTCCCACAGCGGTTCGGCCCACGGCTCGTAATCCTCGTTAATTTCAGTTATAGCGGTTTCCGCCTCGCCGTCCGAACCGCCGAACTCATGTCCGCCCATAAACAGCAGCGGAACAGCGATAATCAGAACAAGCACGGCAAAAAGAATCGTATTTTTAACCCAAAGTTTCATAATCATTCAGCCTCCTTTATAACGCCCAGCGACGTCAGCTCTTTTTTGCAGTTTTTCTCAAGTATATTGAAGATTATAACGGAAAGCAGTCCTTCCGCTATCGCTATGGGCAGCTGAGTAGTCGCGAAAATTCCCATGAATTTCACAAGCGCCGTAAAAAATCCCTGGTCGGGGAATGCGAGCGAGAGCTGTACGGATGTTACGCAGTATGTAAACAAATCGCCTATCGTCGCGCCAAGAAATACCGCGAGTCCCTTTGGCGCGTGAAGCTTTTGACACAGTTTGTAAATACCGAACGACACAAACGGTCCGGCAATTGCCATTGAAAACGTGTTCGCGCCAAGCGTCGTGAGTCCCCCGTGCGCCAGCAGAAGCGCCTGAAACAGCAGCACAATTATTCCCAGCACCGACATGATTGACGGTCCGAACAGTATCGCGCCCAATCCTGTGCCTGTCGGATGCGAGCAGCTTCCCGTTACCGACGGAATTTTCAGAGATGAGAGGATAAACACAAACGCTCCCGCCAGAGCGAGAAGTATTTTTGTTTTATTGTCCTTCCGCATTTGTTTCTGCATGCTTATTCCGCCCGCGATAAGGAACGGAATACAAACAATTCCCCATACAATACAGTATGACGGAGGAAGGTATCCTTCCATGATGTGCATCGCAAACGCGTTTGTTGACGGAATTATAAGAGTCAGCGAAAGCGCCGCGATAGTGAGTTTTGTTTTTTTGTTTGCTAAAGACATAATTTTCTCTCCTTTATTATGAAATATGTTTTTAGCACACATGTCCCTCAGATTGAATTATGAAACTTTTCGGATTAAAAAAACTTTTGATTTTTTCATACCAAAAAAAGCCGTAAGGATTATGATGTTATCCTATGGCTTAAAATCTTATGATTTCGCCATTGTCCCATCGCTCGTAGGCACAAATGTGCTCGATTCCGGCAGGCGATCCGACTGTAACGGTAGCGTGACTGCGGAGGGTTTTCACCTCGCTTCTCCTATTAAAAACGCATATACGTTTACCGGAAAAGGATATATTTATATCAGATACATTGTATCACTAATTGTAATAAATTGCAAGGTAAAAATAATTTATCTTATACAATCCGGGGCGCGGACGTACGCTCCGCCTGCTTGCCGCGGCGTTTCTTTCGCGCCGCTCCGTTTAAATCCGCGCCGCCCGTAAAAACAATAACAAATTTCCTCTCTGTTACATATAATACAGCATGAGATTATCAGGGGAGGTAACATGCTATGTGCGGAATATGCGGATTTATAAATTTTAAGACAAACCTTATAAGGAAAGAGAGCGAAAACAAAGACGTCGCCCGCCGTATGGCTGAAAGACTGCGTCACCGCGGACCGGATTCATGGGGCGAATGGGCGGGCGAGCACGCCGTATTTGCTCACAGCCGTCTTGCGGTAATAGACCCGGAAAAGGGGCTTCAGCCGATGAAGCGCACTGTTGAGGGGCATGAGTTTGTCATTACATATAACGGCGAGCTTTACAATACGAACGAGCTGCGCCGTAATCTTGAATCATACGGATACGAGTTCGCAACGTCGTCCGATACGGAGGCGCTTCTGTACGCGTACATACATTACGGCGAAAAGTGCGCCCAAATGCTCAACGGTATTTACGCGTTCGCGATATGGGATTCAATGCGTCAGAGAGTTTTTGTCTGCCGCGACAGATTCGGCGTAAAACCGTTTTTTTACACTAAAAAGGATGACGCGGTCGTTTTTGCGTCGGAGCTGAAATCGCTGTTTGAATATCCCGGGATAACTCCGGCGCTGGACAAAGCTGGACTTTGCGAGTTGTTCGCGATGAGTCCCGCGCGGACTCAGGGAGTAGGAGTATTTAAGGATGTTGAGGAGCTGCGTCCGGCGAGGTATATGATAATAGACCGTAAGGGAATAAAAATAAAGCGATACTGGTCGCTTGAAAGCCGTGCGCATACCGACAGCTATGAGGATACAATCGCAAAGGTGCGCTCTCTTGTCTATGACAGCGTGAAGCGTCAGCTTGTATCCGACGCGCCTATAGCGACGTTTCTTTCAGGCGGGCTTGACTCAAGTATAATAACGGCGATAGGCGCGATTGAAATGAAGAAAAGGGGAGAGCGGCTTTCGACGTATTCTTTTGACTATGAGGGAAACAGCAAATATTTTAAGGCGTCGCATTTTCAGCCGGACAGCGACACTGAATGGGTACCGAGAATGGTTGAGGAGTTTAATACAAACCACACATATCTTGTATGCCCGAACAACGCCCTTACGGAGCTTCTCGAGGAAGCGCTTACGGCGAAGGACCTGCCCGGAATGGCGGACGTAGACGCGTCGCTTCTGTATTTTTGCCGCGAGGTAAAAAAGAATCATACGGTTGCGCTGTCGGGCGAATGTTCCGACGAGATATTCGGCGGTTATCCGTGGTTCAGAGAAAAAAAAGCGTTTGAAACGCCGGCGTTCCCGTGGTGCTATGATATGTCTTTAAGAAACAGCATATTGCTTGACAGCGTGCGCGATACGCTTAATCTGAACGACTATTCGCGTATGCGCTATGAGGAAAGCGTCGCCGAAACGCCTGTATTTGACGGCGACAGCGATGAGGAAAAACGCAGACGTGAGATTTCATATTTGAATATAAACTGGTTTATGACGAATCTGCTCGACCGCAAGGACAGAATGAGTATGGCGTCGGGACTTGAAGTGCGGGTACCGTTCTGCGACCACAGACTCGTGGAATATGTCTGGAATATTCCGTGGGAAATGAAAAATAAAGATAATGTATCGAAAAATATTCTGCGCGAGGCGGCAAAGGGAATACTGCCCGAGGACGTGCGGCTCAGACGCAAAAGTCCGTATCCCAAGACGCATAATCCGCATTATGAGGCGGCGGCGAAGGAGCTTTTGGACAGCGTTATATCCGACCCGAACGCGCCTATTCTCGCGCTGTGCGACAAGGCGAAACTCAGCGCGCTCATAGACGGCGCGGCAGATTACGGAAAGCCGTTTTTCGGTCAGCTTATGGCGTTTCCGCAGTTTATAGGATATATTTTGCAGGTGAATTATCTGCTGAGAGATTATAAAGTGAGAATTGTGTAAAACGCCGCAGGAAGCCGCCGCGCCCAATATTATAATCAAGCGCAACCGTTTGATATCTTGCCTTTTTCGTTTATATTATACAGTCTGCCGGTTTTTCACGGCGTATCGGCTTCTAATAAGCGCCTCTTTTAAAAATCACCGCGAAAACAGTTTTTACTGTAAGCGAAATATCGAGACCGATATTTCGCTTTTTTATGTATTTCATATCCATGTCCATCCAGTCGTGAAACGAAAGGCTGCTTCTTCCGTACGCCTGCCAGAAGCAGGTCAGACCGGGTTTAACCAGAAGTCTTTGCATCTGATATGAATTATATTGTTCAACCTCGCTTATAAGCGGAGGACGCGGTCCCACTATGCTCATATCGCCTTTAAGCACGTTCCAGAGCTGAGGCAGCTCGTCAATACTGTATTTTCTGATAAATTTTCCGACTTTTGTTATTCTCGGGTCGTTTTTCATTTTAAATACAGGACCGTCCATTTCGTTGTACTTCATGAGTTCGGCTTTAAGCTGTTCGGCATTGGGACACATGCTTCTGAACTTATACATATTGAACGGTTTATTATTTTTCCCCGCTCTTTTCTGGGAATAGAACACGCTTCCGCCGTCGGTTTTTACAGCCGCGGCTGTTATCAGAAACAGCGGTGAGAGCGCCGTGAGCGCGAAAACGGAGCAAATTATATCAAAAATACGCTTCGCAAACTCATATACAGGTTTATGAAGATCCTCGGATGTTATTATGATTTTGTCCTTTTCTTCCAATCCCCGCATAAGCATTAAAGCCACTCTTTCATTAAAATTAATACCAACCTATATCGATTACGGCAATTTCAGGTTTATTGTTAATTCTCGGAACTATTCCCGATTTGCCAAGACCTCTGGTTATAATCACGCTGCTGTTGCCTATTTCGTGATATCCGTCGCACAGCTTCGGCAGGAAGCCCTGATCCGCCGAATAAAGTCCGCCTATCCACGGCAGTCTTATCTGCCCTCCGTGAGCGTGTCCGCACAATGCGAGGTCTATTTCATAATCCTCAAGCGTACCCAGAAAATGCTCGGGATAATGCGTAAGAACAAGCTTGAAATTATCGTCGTTGTTCATTGCTTTTTCAAAAAACGCACGTCCGTACTCGTCATATTCCTCGGGATTTTGCGTAAGACCTATAATATCGATATTTGTTCCGTTTATATTGACTGTTTCGGATTCATTATTGAAAATCTTTATCCCTTCGGCTTTTATATCTTTGTATATTTGCGATTTACTGAAAAGCATCGCGTCTATCTCGTGATTTCCCAAGGAATAATACACCGGAGCGATCTCATCGAGATTTTTGCACAGAGAAATTACGCTTTGATAATTATCCGGCTGATTTTCCATGTTCATATCGCCCACAATCGCTATTATATCGGGAGCGAGCTTTTTTACCTCGTAGACAAGCTTTTCATTATCTTCGCCGAATTCCTTCAAATGCATATCCGATAGACATACTATACGGATATTGCTTACAACATTGCCGGACTTAACCTGATAAAAGGTTTTTTGCAGCTGATTGTTCTGGTTTGAAATAATTACGGCGCAGAGTACTATAACCGCGACAACCGCGATGAAAATAACAAGCGCTTTTTTACGACGCTTTTTTTTATTTTGCGCGCGCAGTTCGTCCGGAGCGTTTTCCTCCGGCTCCGCTATTGTGTTTTCGTCCATATAAATGTCCTCCCTGGCTTTTTATTTTCGTTTGCCGAAAAAGTCTTTTTTCTTTACTTCAACCGTAATCGGATTTGACGCGGATGTGTTTTCGGCTTCATTGCTCGGCGCCGCTTCCGTTTTGTTCGCTTTGTCCGTTTTGCCCGTCTTGTCCGTTTTTTTGCTTGTTTCGTCGCGCTTCGCGGCGTCCTGAACGGAAGCTTTACGGAATGTCGCTCCCATAAGCTTTCTTATATCGTAAATCTGCTCGTCGTTAGTCTCGGAAACGGTTATACTAAGCTTTATAGTCACATTCGGAGACTGTACGTTGTGATAATGAACAAGCTCCTCAAGGTACTGTTTAAAATCGTTCGCTCTCTGGAGCGTGCAGTCCTCAAACATACCTATAAACTGGTCGCTTCCGTTGTAACCCGCGAAGCCGTAGCTTGACGCCGCTCTTTTAAGTATTTTACCGAACGCTTTAAGCATAGCGTCGCCCGCTTCGCGTCCGCCTTTTTCGTTTATGTATTTAAGGTTGTCAATCTTAATAAGCGCGAATGCAAATGAGTCCTTGAGCTTTTCCGCCGCGTATTTTTCAATCTCAATATCGCACATAGCGCGGTTGGGAAGTCCCGTTTTCTTGTCGGTATACATGATGTAATCAAGGAATTCCTTGGAACGTCCGAGAATAATCGCGCCTATACATCCGCCGAAGAAGAATATTATTACGGCGAGAACGATATACATTCTGACGTTTATTTTTTCCTCGGTCGCGATGCTTGCCAGAGTCGATACGTTATACGCTCCGACATATTGGTTGTATTCGTCGACAGTATCCGAAACGGTTGAGTACATACTGTCGAGGTTCTTTGAAAGCTCGTCAAGACTTTCCTCGATTGTTTCGCGATTGCTCTTATCAGATGAATCGCTGCCGTTTATAAAGATATCGAGCAGCTTTTTTTTGTGTTCGACGTCGACTTCGAGCTTTTCCTTTTCCGTTTCAAGCTCCACATATTCCTTAATAAGCGTATCGTACGTTGTTTCGCTTGAAATTCTGAATTCCTCGCCTCTTTCCTCATAAACATTCTTGAGAATGTAGTCGGTCGAGCCGTTTCCTTCCTCGGACTGAGTTCCGAAGTGGTACTCGGCGCCTTCCTTATTCTTGTCGCTGTATTTCTTTATAAGGTCGTTGAGGTCGTCGATTTTAGAGGTCATATTCTGTAAATCAAGCTCGCAGGAGCTTATGTCGCTCTGATATTTTTTTATAAGCGTCTCGCGGTCCTCGGTTACGACTTGCTCGAGAATAAGCGAATAAATCTGAGGAAGGTCATAGTCCATATAGGATTTGTATATTTCATACAAATCGGTAAAGGAATATCCTGTCATCGCGCTGCGGTAATTAGGCTGCGTTTCCTTTTTCGCGGCAAGATAATCCGATATGTTCGTCGTCCATGAATCGAGTATTTCCGCGCGCTCGATGTAATCGTACTGACCGTCGCTTCCGCGGACGTTGTTATTGGGAAGCGTCTGCTGATTTATGTACTTTTCGCCGTATGTCGCGAAATAATTCTTTATGATAGAGTCGAGCACCATATGCGCGAAATCTCTGTCGTACTCGCTGCCCACCGAGAAAGACACAATGTAATCGGTGGGGAAGTATTCGTATTCCTCGCCGTCCTCAAGCAGCGCCTGCTTTCTTGTTTCCTCGTCGGGAGGAATAATTTCCTCGACCTTGCAGTTCGAGCGTATGGCGTCCGCGCCTATATTTAGGTTCAAATCCTCAAGAACGCTTGTGATGACAGCCGCCGAATAAATCTCGGTAACGTCAATCTCATCGCCGCTGGGCGTAGCGCCGCTGGCGGCTGTGGGATTTGTATAGCTTATAACCGTGCTCGCGGTATACTCCTGATTATACATCGCATACTTGTAAACTATCAGCGCTCCGAGTACGCAGACAATGAATATAAGATATTTCCACTTGCTCAGATATCTGAGAAGATTAAACTTATTCAATGCTCTCTTCCTCCTTCCTTCTGATATAGCCGTCTAAGAAGTAATACGCCGCGCAGAGCAGCAGGAAGAATATAACTGTCGAGCCTATAACGGTTTCGAGTATGAAGGATTTATCCGTTGCGTCGTCGTTATCCGTAAACGTCAGATAATCCTTTGTTGTGTGCTTTATGTATTCTTTATCTGTGGTATCGGCTATTGAAGCGGCGTTTTTAAGCTCGCTGTCGACGCTTTTGATAAGCTCCTCGGCCTTTTGGTAATCCTCTTCGGTCGCCGACGAGGCGCTCACCTTGGCGAGAATGTCGGCGTTTTCTATGATATCCCTGTTTACCGAGTTGCCCTGCGACAGATAGTAGTCGGCTTCTTTTGTCAGGTAGTCGGTACCGGTGTTGGTGCGGGACATGTAATATTGATCCTGCTCGTTTACGGACGGAATCATAACCGTGCCTATCATAGCGGAATCGTAATTCTCGACGCCCTGTTTTCTTACGTTGTAGTCAATCATATCCTTACGGAACTGTATATCGAACATATCGTTTTTGTAATTGAGCGTTCTGATATAGTGATCGGCGTTTCTCGTCAGACCTGTCTCAAGCGCGAACGCGTTGTATTTTTTTATACTGTAGTTTTGAACGTTCTGAATCATCTTCTTTATCGTCTGGAAACTCTGACCCGTTTCCTCGGAACGGTACGTCGCGTTTTCCTTTATTCTTTGCTCGATATATCGGAGCATCTGGTCGGACTTGTTCATAAACAGCTTGGCTATTTCGATATACTCCTTGTCGTCTATATCGCCGAGGTCATACTGGAGCACCGACTTTGTTCCGACGTATTCCTCGTGGAAAATATCGTTGTACGCCCTGCATATAAGAAGCATCATATCCTTGGCGTCGACGCTTTTTATCTGAGAAGTTTTAAAGTATGTAACGGTATAGCTCGTTGAAATATAATACGTGTTGGAGTCAAGCGGGTCGATTTTCTTGCCGCTGCTGTTTTCCGTCACCGTTATTCTTTCGGCAAGCTCGGAAGGGGAAATCTCATCCTGAATACCGGCGTAGCCTATCGCTCTCTCCATTACGTTTTCGGAGGTAAACTCGTATATGTTGTAACGCGTCAGATTCGGATTCTGTCCCTTGGACGCTTCCTCATAATTAAGCGAAAGAGTAACGCTTTCCCTGTTGAAGCTGCCGATATACGTCACGATAAAGCTAAGAAAAACAAATACGCATATAAGCACGCCTATCGTTTTTATATTACTCAGCACAATAAAAAGAATTCGCTTGAAGATATTGGCGTCGTCAAGATTGACGCTTGAAAACTTCCGGTCGCTTCTGACGAAAAAGCGCCGGAATTTTTTTAACTTTTCTATCATGATAAACTCACTGTCCTTTTAAACCGTACGTTTGTTTACTATTACTATATTCTATCATATAATCATATACATTTCAAGCGCTTTTTGACTATATTTTTTTCGGTCTTACCCACGGCCACAGCCGCACATCCTGATTTGTACGTATATGAAACGAGTAAGCCATCGGTATAAGTCTCAGAGAAAGGCTCGTATAGAAATAGTACAGGGTGTTGTCCGTCATATATGTTATGAATATGTATATCTCGCAAAGGAAAAACAGCATCCCGACTTTTTCGCCCCAGTGATTTATCATCCAGTTGAGCTGAAACACAAGAGTATACAGGGACCATGCCCAGAATCCCGCGAAGCCCAGCTCGATATATACCGTGAGAATGTTGTTGTGCAGCGCGACGACTCCGATTTTTGCCTCCGGATTCGCCGTCGCTATCTGCTGAAGGAGGACGGTCGTGTATTCAAAGCCGTAGCCGAGAAAGCCGACGCTTATTTTGTAATATTTTTTTATATAGTCGTAAACCTCGTTTCTGCCCATTGTGTCCAAGTCGAAATATTCCGTAATCGTCTCAAAAATTCCCGTGCGGACTATAACTATATATGCGAAAGACAGCGCGACAAGCAAAACCGCGAGAATTTTCATAAACGTTATTCGGTTTTCGGATTTCATGCGTCCGAGTATAAGAGCCAGGAGTATGGAAACGGGAAGCGCGACCATAGCTATTCGCTTCCAGCCGAGTATAAAGTAGAAGATTGATATACCAAGGCATATTAACCGTTCTTTATTGTGCTGAGCGAAAAACAGCAAATAAATTATATAGAAGCCGTACGCGAAGGTTATATCGTGTATTTCCATTGCTTTGGCGAATCCCTCCTGCACGTCGGAACCCGTAAACATCGCCGTTACGGAGCTTATACTGTCGGAGATTCCGTACGACGCGAGATTAATAAAAAGCATGACGGTATTGGCGAGCGCCAATCCGTAAAACACGGTAAATATAGCGCGTTCCCCGAACATATAAACCTCGGCAAAAATTATCAGCAGCACGAGAAACTGATACATGAATTTTGTCGTTCCGCGCATTATAAAGCTGATTGATTCCAGATTTATTATCCACAGGAATATGGACCATACGATTATTCCTATGAGAACGAACGCGTAAACGCCCGTAAAGCTCGCCGCCGTTCTGACTCTTTTAAAGTCGCCGCTGATAAACATTATCGCCGCGGCTATAACGACAATAATAAGACTGATTGCTTTCATATAACGCGTTACCGATACGGATATAGTCGGCATATCGCCCATAGCCGACGCGGCAAGCATTATTATGCTGATAACTTCAAGAACATACCTGCGTTTTTCAAAAACAGCGGGAAGGCTGAAGCTTTTCTTCTCGGCCGCTTCCGTTTTATTTTCCTCATCCACCGCTTACACACATCCTTTCATGAATAATTTCCGTGCGCTTCTGCACAATGACAGAGCGCGGCGGATATGTTCCCTTAATAACGCTTCCCGCGCCGACGACGCTTCCGTTTCCTATAACGGTTCCGCGAAGTATGACGGTATTCGCGCCTATCCACACATTTTCACCGATTATCACATGTTCGGCGACAAAACCGCTGTCGTGTATCTCAAGCGGAGAATGTATATCGTGGTCATGGTCGTAAACCATAACGTTCGGTCCGAAGGAGGCGTAATTTCCTATTGATATTCTGTCCTTTGACGCTATGACGCAGCCGCTGTTGAAAAAACAGCCCTCGCCTATATCAATCATTCCGCCGTCGGATTCGATAATCACGTTTCTTTTCGTATGTATATGCTTTTTGAGGAAAAGTTTCCCTCCCTCGGAAACCGACAGCTTCGTCGTAAGAGAAAAATCCTGCGAGAGCGGACTGTGAAATCCTGTCGGATGAAGCGTTTTAACAAACAGCGTATGTATAAGCGAGAAAAAGCTTCTCATATACAGCGCGATTCTTTTTTTCAAGTCAGTCACCTTCCGTACAATTCCAGCGTTTTCGCCGTAACGGCGTCCCAGCTGTAATTCTTTTTTATATATTCTTTTTGCGCCGTTTTATCGCGCGGGGGAGTATTTAATATTGTATTTAATTTTTCCCTTAAATCCTCAGCGTCGCCTTTACGAAACGTATATCCGTAATCATTGAGCACGCCTCTGAGCGTTTCTATGTCGCTTGTCAGACATTCCGCGCCGCAGCCCATCGCCTCAAGAAGCGTAAGAGGCATTCCTTCCACGTCGCTCGGCAGAACGTATACGCGGCAGTTTGAGAACAGCTCCCAAAGCTCTTCTCCTTCAACGAAGCCCGTAAAAACAATACGCGCGTCGCCGGACGTTTTCCTGATTTGCCGCGCGTATTCGGCGCTGTGGCTTTCGCCGCCGGCGACGACGAGCTTTTTATCGGTGTTCAGTTCGGAAAAAGCCTCTATAAGATAATGCAGCCCCTTCTCGGGTACAATTCTCGCGAGGAACAGAATATAGCCGTCCTTTTCGAGTCCGTATTTTTCTTTGATTATCGACGGTTCTCTGAACGGTATTTCATCGGCGCCGTTCGGAATAAACACAGTCTCTCTTCCGTATGTTTCCATAAAATAATCCTTCGCGCCCTCGGAAAGAACGATTATCTCGTCCGCGTATTTCGCCGCCGTCCTTTCGCCGAATTTAAGGAACCTTGAAGCGAATCCGCCCCATTTCGACCTCTGCCAGTCGAGACCGTGTATGGTTGCGACGGTACGTATGCCGAATAAATGCGGAAGCCATATCATTGAACACGGTCCCTCAGCGTGAAAATGTATAACGTCGTACCGTCCGAAAAGCGCCGCCGCCGACGCGAGAACCGAATACACGATCGCGTTGAGGGATTTTGACTCGAACGTCGGCACTGTCTTTATTCTGACGCCTTTATATTCTTTTGTTTTTACGGTTTTTCCGCCGGCGACATGCTTTCCGCCGCGGTTATACACGGTTACGCTGTGCCCCGCCGCCGCCATACGCACGGCGAGAGACTCGACGACGACTTCAACGCCTCCCTCGCGCGACGGAATTCTTTTATGTCCTATCATCGCAATTTTCATTTTACCAGTCCTCTGTACAATTCAATCATTTTTCCGCCGTATTCCGATATTGTGTCGTATTTAAGCGACGCGCAGTTCAGGCTCATTTCATCTCTAAGCTCCCTGTTTTCATGCAGGTATTTTATTTTCCTTGCCAAGTCCTCCGCGCTGCCGCTCTTAAACAGCAGTCCCGTCGCGCCTTCGTCGATAAGCTCGGGAATTCCTCCTATGTCCGCGCCGATTACGGGAGTGCGAAGCGTCTGCGATTCCATTACCGAAAACGGACAGTTTTCCGACCATTCGGACGGAAGCACGGAAAACGCGGCTTGTTCTATAAGCTCCCGAAGCGGCGCGCCTGTTTTAAAGCCGGCGTTCGTAATATTTTCGGCTTTGTTTATCTCGTCCTCAAGCTCGCCCGCGCCGGCGAATACGAATTGTATGCCGCCGAGAGTCCGCGCCGCCTTTAAAAGCGTGCGTATGCCCTTTTCCGCGCTGTATCTGCCAAAGTAAAGAACGTAGTCCTTTTTTTGAACTCCGCTCGGCTTTATCTCGCCGATAAAATTATAAATCGTCACGCATTTGCCGACAAGGTCGGGATTGCCGTTAAGCTCGTTTTTCATGAACTCCGACGGACAGACGACGGCGTCGATCATGCCGTACGTATGTTTTTTTCTGTAAACGTATCCTTCAGCCGCGGCTATGACGCTTCTTGCCCGCGAACCGTGAACGCAGCTGTTTTTTATACAGTTAAAATATTTTCCGCCCGCGCATTTCCGGCAAAGTCCTTCCGTTTTATCGTTTTTCATTTTGTGGTTCGGACATACGAGTTGTACGTCGTGCGCCGTATACACAATCGGAATATTGTGTTTTTTCAGCTCGTATATCACGGACGGCGTAAGCTGAAAATTAAAGTTGTTCAGATGCGCTATATCGGGCTTGAAATCCTCTATGACCCTGCGGATTTCTTTTGACGCTTGCGGCGAATAAATAATTTTAAAGGGATATGTTATGTACCGCGGCGAAAATTTGTGAAAATCCATGTTTTCCGTATATGCGCCGGCGTTGTTAAAAACGATGTTTTTTTCATCGGACATTCCGAAATACTGAACCTCGTGTCCGAGAGAGGCGAGGCGTCTTCCAAGCTCTATAAAATAAGTTTCCGCGCCGCCCTTACGGTACAGATATTTATTTACAAACAAAATTTTCATGGCGTCATCTCCGAACACGTATAATTTAAAGTAAAAACCAAAAGTTCCTCATTCGTCGAAACTTTAGGTTTTAAACCGTTTTTTGACGCGGACGTCGTCAAAAATGATTTTATTCGAGGTTAGCGCCTCGAGCTCCCATGAACAAGGAAGACAAAACCGCAGGGGTTTTGTCCGCAGTCTCGTATTAAGTATATCAAACTTATTGTTTTATGTCAAATAAACGCGCTTGACAATATTATGACAGTTATTATATAATTATTTCATAAAAATTAAGGGGGATTTAAAGTTGAACGAGCGTCTTGATTTTATAGATATCGCCAAGGGAATCGGGATTTTTCTGGTTGTTTTGGGTCACTCGCTTGTTCCGCAGGTGCGTGAAAGCGTTCCGGCGGCAAAATTTTTATGGATATTTATCTATAATTTTCATATGCCGCTGTTTTTCTTTCTGTCGGGATGGCTGTTTGAGAGGGGACTTCCCAAGTATACAAGCAAGCGGAAATTTATTCTGAATAAGTTTAAATTTCTTATGATTCCGTATTTTGTATTTTCGATACTTACATATGTTCTCGTATTCGCGCTTTCGCAGATTGCGCCGTTCGCGGAAGTTCTCCGCAGCAGCGGCTATTACGCCGTCGGATTTAAGGAGGCGGCGCCGCAGATTCTCGCTTACAACGGCCATATGGACCAACATTTGTGGTTCGCGTTTTCGCTGTTTATCGTATTTACGCTGAATATTCTTTTTCCGAAGGCGGCGAAATCAAAAACAATGCTGCTCGTATTTCTCGCTCTGTATGTTTCAAAACGGTATATACATTATTACGGCGTCCTCAACTACACGGCGAGCGATTTGTTCTTCTTTTCGCTGGCGAGAGCCTTGTACGGCAAAAAAAGCGTAATTTTGCGTTCTCCGCCGCAAATATTGGCGGTTGCGGCGGTTTTTGTCACGTCAAACTGTATACACAGTTTTTTCTATTTGACAGATATGCCGTCGGGCTTTGCGGGCGCGGTTATTTATCTGATACGCTGCGTATGCTCCGTCAGCGGAATTTCGCTTGTATGCACGCTGGCGAGCTTTATAAGTAAGAAAAAAGCGTCGGCGCCGTTAAAAACAATCGGACTGTATTCGTACGATATATATCTTATACACATGCCGTTTCTTGTCGCGGGGCTTATGGGTCTGCTGCTTGCCTATACGAAGCTTCCCGCGCCGCTGTCCTGCGCGGCGGCGATAGCGGCGGGAATTCTTCTGCCGTATACCGCGTCAAGATTTATTATCAGAAAAATACCGTTTCTTTCGATATTGCTTCTCGGGAAAAATTACAAAAAATCCGGCGCGCAAAACGACTCGAAAAATTTATCGGCCGGCGCGTGAATAGAAAACGGCGGACGGCATAAAATATTTTCAGGGTGATTAATGTGGAATACGAAAATATAAGCCGGCTTATAACTTACGACGCCGAGGCGAAGCGTTATTTCGATTCGCTTCCAGCCGAGCTGCAGCGGAAAATCATTGACCGCGGCAGCGGCGTCAATACCTTGGATAAGCTGAAAAATTTTAAAAGTCTCGTCGAAACAAACAGACTCGGGTAAGCTGACAATGGGGTAAATTACGGTTTTATAGCATTCGCGAAGCGAATGCTATAAAACAATAATTTTTTTCTCTATTGAAAAAAACAACATATTGGTATATAATAAAACTAACATAAAAAACAGGAGGGACAGTCTATGAAAATATTGGTAACAGGCGGAGCGGGATACATAGGAAGCCACACATGCGTGGAGCTTCTCAACGCCGGCTATGAAATCGTTGTGCTCGACAATCTTTATAACGCGAGCGAGAAATGCCTTGACGCCGTAAAGGAGCTTACGGGAAAGGATTTTCCGTTTTACAAAGCGGATCTTCTGGATTACGAGGCTACGGAAAAGGTATTTAAGGAAAACAAGATTGACGCGGTAATACATTTCGCGGGACTGAAGGCTGTGGGCGAATCCACAAGAATCCCGCTTAAATACTACGACAACAATATTACCGGAACGCTTCATCTTATGGAAATAATGGAGAAATACGACTGCAATAATATCGTATTCTCATCGTCGGCGACGGTTTACGGCGATCCCGAGAGAGTTCCTATCGTTGAATCGGACAATAAGGGCGATAAAATCCTTACGACAAATCCGTACGGCACGACAAAGCTGTTTATCGAGAGAATAATGACGGACGCGCAGAAGGCGAACCCGAAGCTCTCCGTGACGCTTCTGCGTTATTTCAACCCGATAGGCGCGCATAAGAGCGGTATTATGGGAGAAGACCCGAAGGGTATTCCGAACAACCTCCTGCCGTATGTGGCGCAGGTGGCGGTAGGAAAGCTCGAGAAGGTTCATGTGTTCGGCAACGACTATCCGACTCCCGACGGCACAGGCGTGAGAGACTATATTCATGTGGTCGATCTCGCGATAGGTCATGTGAAGGCTATAGACTGCTGCTCGGACAAGGCGGGCGTACATATTTACAATCTCGGAACGGGCAACGGCTACAGCGTGCTTGATATCATAAAGGCGTTCTCAAAGGCGTGCGGCAAGGAAATACCGTATCAGATCGATCCGAGACGCCCCGGCGATATCGCGGAATGCTACGCCGACCCCGCGAAGGCGAAGGCGGAGCTTGGATGGGAGGCTCAGCGCGGCATAGACGAGATGTGCGCCGACAGCTGGAGATGGCAGTCGACTCATCCGAACGGTTTTGAGGGATAATTGCCGCAAAGCTGCGAAAGGAAGGATACAAAAATGAAATACAGAACACTTGCCGGAGAAAAGGTATCGGTTCTGGGCTTCGGATGCATGCGTTTTCCGCTGACCTCCGATAACGCCGCCGATATCGACGCCGAAAAAACCGCGGAAATGCTGCGTTTTGCTGTTGAAAGCGGCGTAAATTACTTTGATTCGGCTTACGTTTACCATAACGAAAAAAGCGAGAGCTTTATCGGCGGGGTTTTAAAGCCTTACCGCGATAAAATCAAATTCGCCACTAAATGTCCGACGTGGAAGGTGAAGAGCGAAGAGGACTTTGACCGTTTTCTTGACGAGCAGCTTGAGAGACTTCAGACGGACCGCATTGATTTTTACCTGATGCACGCGCTCGATAAGGACAGGTTCAATAATATAGTTCTGAAATTCAACATTATAGACAAGCTAAACAAGGCGAAGGCTGACGGAAAGATAAAGCATATAGGCTTTTCGTTCCATGACGACGCGGAAACCTTTAAAAATATCATTGACGCAAATCCCGCGTGGGAATTCTGTCAGATACAGTTTAATTACATAAATCTTAATTATCAGGCGGGCGTCGAGGGACTTGAGTACGCACACAGTAAAGGTCTTGACGTTATAATAATGGAGCCTCTTCTGGGCGGGAAGCTCGCGAATCCGTCCGAGCAGGTCGCCAAAACGCTTTCAAAGGAAAAAACGCCGGTTGAGTGGGCAATGGATTTCCTGTGGAACAGGGAAGAGGTATCGCTTCTCCTGAGCGGAATGAACGCTATGGAGCAGGTGAAGGAAAACATCGGTTACGCGGATAAGGCGGAGGTCGGAATGCTTACGCGGGAAAACCTCGATATGCTGCTGCATACGAAAGAGGTATTCGATAAAATGGCTATTGTGCCGTGTACAAAATGCGCTTACTGTATGCCGTGTCCGTTCGGTCTCGATATCCCGACGACGTTTGAGGCTTATAACGCTACGGCTTCTCTCGGTATGAATAAGGCGAGGGAAATATATAAAACTCTGAAAAAGGGCGCGGACATGTGCAAAAAGTGTAAAAAATGCGAAAGCGTCTGCCCGCAGAGCATACCTATAAGCTCCAATATGACAAAAATTGCGGAGATATTTAAATAATTATAGAAATTAATATTTTGACATTAGCCCTTCCGTATGGTATAATCATTCACAGTGATTTACATCAGGAGGGTTAATTTTGGTTTTTTCAAGCTTAATATTTATGTGCGTGTTTCTGCCGTTTGTGCTTATCGCGTATAATTTGTCAAAAAATCTTACATATAAAAATACAATACTCGTTATCGTTTCGCTTTTCTTTTACGCGTGGGGCGAGCCGGTATGGGTAATTCTGCTTATATTCAGCGCGTTCGTGGACTATATAAACGGACGGATAATAGATAAATATTACGCGCGTCCGGGCGCGGCGGCGGCGCTTGCCGCGTCGCTTGTGATAAACCTCGGGCTTTTGGGAGTATTCAAATATTCGGGATTTTTTGCGGAAAGCATAAACTCGCTTTTTCACCTGTCGATTCCCGAACCGAATTTCTCTCTTCCCATAGGAATATCGTTTTATACCTTCCAGACGCTTTCCTATACGATCGATATGTACCGCGGAAAGACGAGGGTTCAAAAATCGTTTCTGAGCTTTCTCGCGTATGTGTCGATGTTTCCGCAGCTTGTCGCGGGACCTATCGTGCGTTACAGCGATATCGCGGACGAGCTGTCCTCAAGGCGCGTGAGCGCGGAGGATTTCGCTTACGGAGTCAAACGCTTTACCGCGGGCATGTGCAAAAAGGTTATGCTTGCCAACAGCGCCGGCTCCGCCGCGTCGATGATACTTGACAGCGCGCGTCTTACCGTCGCGTCGTCATGGCTTGGGATAGCGATGTACACATTCCAGATATATTTTGATTTTTCCGGCTACAGCGACATGGCAATTGGCATGGGACGCATGCTCGGGTTTCACTTTCCCGAAAACTTCAGATATCCGTATATTTCAAAAAATATTACGGAATTTTGGCGCAGATGGCATATATCGCTGTCGTCGTTTTTCCGCGACTACATTTACATTCCTCTGGGAGGCAACAGGTACAGACCTGTTCTGAATTTGTTTATAGTATGGTTTCTTACGGGACTGTGGCACGGCGCGAGCTGGAATTTTGTACTGTGGGGACTGTTTTACGGAGCGCTGCTGTTTATTGAAAAAAACTTTTTCGGAAAGGCTCTTCAAAAGATTCCCGCGCCGCTGTGTTATATATATACGATGTTTTTTGTGATGATGGGCTGGGCGCTGTTCTACTTTACCGATATGAACGCTCTGTGGACGTTTATAAAAAGCGCGTTCGGTTCGGGAGCCGCGCTGTACGACCTGACCGCCGTGTCGGCGTTCCGGACGAATTTATGGCTGCTTATAGCGTGCGCGGCCGCGTCAACTCCCGTTCCGTCGATTGCGTATAATTTCCTGTGCGGGAAATCGAATATTTTCGCGTCGGTAACTCAGCCGCTTCTGGTAATAGCGGGACTCGGCGCGTGCTTCGTTCTGCTTGTGGGACAGACGTACAATCCGTTTCTTTATTTC
The DNA here is from genome assembly GCA_964426905.1 of uncultured Clostridium sp. Taxonomy (GTDB): domain Bacteria; phylum Bacillota; class Clostridia; order UBA1381; family UBA1381; genus Hominilimicola. The sequence continues at coordinate 27,820 of CAYRSG010000014.1, forward strand.
AGGTTTTAAAGACCGCGGAGGTGAAAAATATGAAAAACAAACTTGTAATAGGCGCGTTCGTACTTATGATGGCGGCGTTTGTAACGTTTTTGGCGCTTCCGGCGGACAAAAAAAGCATAGAAGCCGAAAACAGAACTATGTCGACCGCGCCGCCGTTTACAGGCGAAACCGTTTTCTCGGGGGACTTCGCGTCGGGATATGAGAGCTTTATAGGAGACAGCGTGGGCTGCCGCTCGTTTTTTACCAGGCTTTCCGGCCGGATGGAAAGCCTTAAAGGTATAACTCCGGGCGGCGGAAAGGTTGTGTCCGCAAATAAAGATATCGGTACGAGTACGACGCTGAAGCAGACGCTTCTTATAGCCGACGGGGCGATTATGGAAATGTTCGCGAGAAACCCGGAGCAGGAGGCGCTTTACGTCGACGCCGTAAATCATTACGCCGAGAAGCTGCCGGAGAACATAAAGCTGTTTAATATGCTTATACCCACGCAGCTTGAATTTAAAGAACCGATATACAAAAATCTTCAGGACAGTCAGAGCGCGGCTATAGACGCGATTTACGAAAGTCTTGACGAGCGCGTGACAAAAATTGACGCCGTCGGCGCGCTGGAGGAGCGCTCGGATGAATATATTTATCTGCGCACCGATCATCACTGGACGCAGCTCGGCGCCTATTACGCGTACCGCCGCTTCATGGAAACGGAGGGAGGCGAAGCGGTCGACAAGGATAGCTTCGAGGTTAAGAAGATACAGAACGTGTTTGGATTTCTGTACGACAATATCAATTCCGACGCGGAGGACGTCGACCCCGATACATTAGAATGGTACGATTTGGATAAGGAAAATCATATCCGCGTCGTAATGTATAACCTCGGCGAGGACGGAGAGCTTAATAAATACGACGGTACGATGTACGACAAAAAAAAGAAAAATTATAATTTCTTTTTCGGAAGCGACCATCCTGTTGTCGAGATGACGAACGACGACAATCCCGACGGCAAAACGCTCGCCGTTATAAAAGAGTCGTACGCGAACGCCCTCGCGCCATGGCTTATTAAAAGCTATCATAAAGTCGTTCTCGTCGACCCGAGAATCTATAAGGGAAATTTTCAGGATATAATCGATGAGTTTTCTCCCGACGAAACGCTTATAACAAATTATATTTTTACGACAAATTTTGCCGATTACTGCGATATGCTGAAAAATCTGTACTGATAAAATATTGTTTATTCAATCAGCCTCGAAGCAACTTTTTTACAAAAAATTAATAAAAAACAGTAGTAATATTTTCGCATTTGTGATATAATACAATTTAATAGCGCATAATCCCGTATTATGGGTATTTTCAAATATATAAAACATATAAATTTTATGAGGAGAAATATAAATGAGTTTATTTGACAAACTATTCGGCACATACTCCGACAGAGAGCTTAAAAAGGTTTATCCGATTGCCGACAAGGTAATGGCTCTTGAGGACGATATGGCAAAGCTTACCGACGCCGAGCTCAAGGCAAAGACGCCGGAGTTTAAGGAGAGACTTAAAAAGGGCGAAACTCTTGACGATCTTCTTCCCGAGGCTTTTGCCGTAATGCGCGAGGCGAGCCGGAGAGTGCTCGGAATGAAACACTTCTATGTACAGGTTGTCGGCGGTATCATTCTGCATCAGGGACGTATTGCCGAAATGAAAACAGGTGAAGGTAAAACGCTCGTTTCTACGCTTCCCGCGTATCTTAACGCGCTTACGGGCGACGGCGTACATATCGTTACCGTCAACGATTACCTCGCGAAGCGCGACAGCGAATGGATGGGCAAGGTGTACCGCTATCTCGGCATGAGCGTCGGTCTCATTATTCACGACCTTGACAATAACGAAAGACGCGAAGCGTACGCCGCCGATATTACCTACGGCACAAATAACGAGCTTGGTTTCGATTACCTCCGCGACAACATGGTTGTCCATAAGGAGGAAATGGTTCAGCGCGGTCATAATTACGCCATAGTCGACGAGGTTGACTCGATTCTTATCGACGAGGCGAGAACGCCGCTTATTATTTCCGGTATGGGTCAGGACGCGAACGATCTGTACAGAGTGGCGGATATGTTTGTAAAGCGTCTTAAAAAGGTTGTCGTTACGGAGCATGACGATAAACAGCTTGACGAAGACCTTGACGCGGATTATATCGTCGATGAAAAAGCGAGAACCGCCATGCTTACGGAGCAGGGCGTAAGGAAAGCGGAGCAGGGCTTCGGAGTGGAAAATCTTTCCGACCCGGACAATATGAAGCTCCAGCACCATATAAATCAGGCGCTTCAGGCGAACGGCGTTATGCACCGCGACCAGCAGTACGTGGTTCAGGACGGTCAGGTAATGATTGTAGACGAGTTCACCGGACGTATTATGCCCGGCAGACGCTATAGCGACGGTCTTCACCAGGCGATTGAGGCGAAGGAGGGCGTCAAGATTGAAAACGAGTCGAAAACACTCGCGACAATCACGTTCCAGAACTTCTTCCGTCTTTACAGCAAGCTTTCGGGTATGACCGGAACCGCGCTTACCGAGGAAGAGGAATTTCAGCATATATACAAGCTTGACGTTGTCGCCGTTCCGACCAACAAGCCGGTTATCAGAGAGGATATGCACGACGTTGTGTTCAAAACGGAGAAGGGCAAGTTTATGGCTGTAATCCGTCAGATACAGGAATGTCATGAGAAGGGTCAGCCGGCGCTTGTAGGTACGGTTAACGTCGATAAATCCGAGCTTCTTTCCGCGCTTTTGAAGCGCGCCGGCATAAAGCACGAGGTCTTAAACGCCAAATATCACGCGAAGGAAGCGGAAATAGTGGCTCAGGCGGGTAAAAAGGGCGCTGTTACAATCGCTACCAACATGGCGGGACGAGGTACCGATATTATGCTCGGCGGAAACGCGGAGTATATGGCGAAGCACGAAATGGCGAAGCAGGGCTTTACCGACGAGCTTATCGCGGAGGCAACGGGCTTCGGCGATACGGACGACGAGGAAATCATAAACGCGAGAAAGGTATTTACCGAGCTTAACAATAAATTCAAGGAGCATATAAAGCCGGAGCAGGAGGAAGTCAAATCGCTCGGCGGTCTGTTCATTATAGGCACGGAGCGTCACGAATCGAGACGTATCGATAATCAGCTCCGCGGACGCGCGGGACGTCAGGGCGACCCGGGAGCGTCAAAGTTCTTCCTATCGCTTGACGACGACCTTATGAGAATTTTCGGCTCCGACAGAGTCAAGAGCATGGTAAACGCGCTCGGTCTTGAAGAGGATGAGCCGATTGAGGCGAAAATGCTTACCAACGCTATCGAAAACGCGCAGAAGAGCCTTGAGAGCAGAAACTTTGACTCGCGTAAGCACGTTCTGCAGTACGACGAGGTAATGAACGAGCAGCGTAAGATTATATACGCTCAGCGTCAGACGGTGCTTGACGGCGAGGATATCAGCGGCACTATAAGGAGCATGATGGAATCGTCAATAGACGGCGCTCTCGACGATTATATCGGAATTTCCGAAATACCGGAGGACTGGAATATCCGCGCGCTTGTTGAGTTCGCTAATCAGTATCTTAACGCCAAGGGCGAATTTTCCATTCCCGAGGAGGACATGGAAACCATTACCCGCGCCGACGTTAAGGATATGCTTATGGATATCGGAAACAGACGCTACGCCGAGCAGGAGGAAATATTCGGAGAAAATATGCGCGAGCTTGAAAGAGTGCTTATGCTGAAGGTTGTCGATACTCTCTGGATGGATCATCTTGACGAGATGGAGCATGTTAAGCGCGAGATAGGTCTGAGAGCGTACGGTCAGCACGACCCTGTCGTAGAATACAGAAATGTCGGCAGCGAGCTTTACGAGGGTATGCTCGACAATATTAAGAGAGACACCGTAAGATATGTGCTTTCGGCTATGCCGAGAATTAAGATAGAGCGCGAGCAGGTTGCCAAGCCTATGGATACCGGCGGAGATGGCTCGCTTGCAAAGCAGCCTAAGCGCGCGAAAAAAGAACCCGGCAGAAACGCCCCCTGTCCCTGCGGCAGCGGTAAGAAATATAAGCATTGCTGCGGTAAGGATAAATAATTAAATTTTACGGGAAACGGTCTTGCTGAATTCAACGCTTGCGGGCGACATATCATTAATCGTCTTTGCTCTTTGGATATTGGCTGTGATAATATCGTTAATTATATACGGAGTATATAATTCAATTCATAAAAACAAATAATTTTTAAGAAAGAAGTGAAAAATATGTTAGAGTACGAAGAGTACAGATTAAAGCTGCAAGGCTTAGAAGACAGCATAAACGATTTGAGGGATTCACTTTGACGTCGCGGGAGCGGAAAGTGAAATAAAAGCTCTTGAGGAGGAAAGCGCGAAACCCGATTTCTGGGACGACATGGAGAACTCGCAGAAGGTTTTGCAGAAAACAAAGCAGTTAAAGGACAAGGTTGAAGCATACGCGGCGCTTAAATCCAAGTGGGAGGACACGCTTGTTTTAATCGACCTTGCGAATGAGGAAAATGACGAAAGCATGCTTCCCGACGTTACGGAAGCGGCGGCTGAGATTGAGGCGGAAATTGAGAAAATGACGCTTGAAACGCTTCTTTCCGGCAACTATGACAAAAACAACGCCATCATGACGTTTCACGCCGGCGCGGGCGGTACGGAGGCTCAGGACTGGTGCGAAATGCTTATACGCATGTATCAGATGTGGGCGCAGAAAAACGGCTACGCAACCACCGTTCTCGATTCGCTTCCGGGCGACGAGGCGGGCGTAAAGAGCTGTACTATAGAAATTGACGGAGTAAACGCGTACGGATATTTAAAAGCCGAAAAAGGCGTTCACCGCCTTGTGCGCATATCGCCGTTTAATTCAGCGGGCAAGCGAATGACCTCGTTCGCGTCGATAGAAGTAATGCCGGAGCTTGATGAAAACGTCGAGATTGACATACGTCCGGAGGACATAAAAATGGAAGCGTTCCGCGCGAGCGGAGCGGGCGGTCAGCATATCAACAAAACCAGCTCGGCCGTGCGTCTTACGCATATTCCCACGGGAATAGTCACGTCCTGCCAGACGCAGCGTTCGCAGTTCCAGAACAGAGATTACGCCATGAAGATGCTCAAGGCTAAGCTCGCGGAGCTTGCCGAGCAGCAGCAGAAGGAGAAGATTTCCGACCTTCAGGGCGTACAGATGGATAACGGCTGGGGAAGCCAGATACGCTCGTATGTGTTCCAGCCCTACACTATGGTCAAGGATTTAAGAACGGGCTTTGAAATGGGCAATATCGGCGCGGTAATGGACGGCGATTTAAACGGGTTTATAAACGCGTATCTGAAGGCGGCAAGTCTCGGTACATTGAAAAAATAATATTATGCGCAATATTCGGATTTGTTTCCAAAATATCTTGCAAAATACGCGCATACGGTATATAATAGAAACACAATCGAACAACAGAGTAGGTTTGTGCGCGTGAAGCGCCGGATGAACGGGGAGTTGTCATCCGGACGAAAAGCCTTGCGGCTTGCGGTGCATGAACCGCATCCCGCTGAAAAAACCGATAACATCTCTTTTTTTGGCAATGTTTGGTTGCCGAAAATTTACGGAGGTGTTTTTTTCATGCGGAAAAAAATCAAGCTGTCAGCGAAAAATCTGACAACGGCAAAAGGTCTCGCGCTCGCGGGAATGCTTTTGGCGCTGTACGCGGCGCTTGGAATATTCAAAATTCCTTTCGCGCTTGACAACAGAATAACTCTTACATTCGCCGCTTCTTCGGCGGCGGGAATAGTGTTGGGACCCGTTCCCGCTATGCTTGTTGGCGGATTGGGCGATATTCTCGGATATCTTTTAAATCCCGGCGGCGGGGCGTATTTCTGGGGATTTACGATATCCGCGGCTTTGGGAGGGCTTATTTACGGAATATGCCTGTATAAAAGAAGCGCGAAACACTGCTTCCGGTGGATTATGCTCGCCGTATTTCTGATTACGCTGTTCGTGAACATCATGCTCAACACATACTGGCTGTCGGTTATGTATAAGAAAGCGTATCAGATGTTCGCGCCGGTAAGAATAATAAAGAATATGGCGGTATATCCCGTGCATGTCGCGGTTGTTTTTGCGCTGTTTATGACCGTTGATAAGACCGGTATACGAACAAAATATCTATAATACACAAAATGTTTGTCGAAAATGCTTTAAAATAATTTGAATATGTCACTTGCAAATTGCCCGGATATATGGTATATTTTAGATATACATAAAACAATATACATTTACGCTGAAAAAGGAGAATTTGCTATGATAAACAATTTCATAAGCGATGAAGCGCCGATAGTGGGTAAGCTGAGTATTATCAGTATGAAGGGCTGCGAGGCGATTACCGCGCGTATTGACGAGTATTTGAAGGCGTTCAGAAGCTACGAGGACGCGGAAACATACGTTACGCATGTAACATGTCCGAGGTTCGGAACAGGCGAGGGTAAATGCGTTATTAATGAAACAGTCAGGGGACATGACGTGTATATCATATGCGATGTATTCAATTACGGAGTCACCTACAAGATGTACGGAATGGAAAACCATATGAGTCCCGACGACCACTATCAGGATTTGAAGCGTATAATCGCGGCGATGGGAGGCAAGGCGAGACGCGTGACCGTCGTAATGCCGATGCTTTACGAGGGCAGACAACACAGAAGAAGCGCGCGCGAGTCGCTTGACGCGGCGCTGATGCTTCACGAGCTTGTCAATATGGGCGTCTCAAACATCATTACGTTTGACGCGCACGACCCGAGAATCGCAAACGCTATTCCTCTTGCGGGGTTTGACGATGTTAAGGCGACGTATCAGATGATAAAGGCGCTTGTCAGAGTTGTTCCCGATATTTCGCTGAATAAATTCGACACGATTGTAATTTCTCCCGATGAAGGCGGTATGTCGAGATGTATGTACTATTCATCAGTGCTCAAGCTTGACCTTGGTATGTTCTATAAGAGACGCGATTATTCGAGAATTGTGAACGGCAAAAATCCGATTGAGGCGCATGAGTATCTCGGACGCGACGTAAACGGAAAGGACGTTATTATCGTCGACGATATGATTTCGTCGGGCGAGTCTGTTATAGACGTCGCGAGAAACCTTAAAAATCAGGGCGCAAAGAGAATATTTGTGTTCGCGACCTTCGGTCTTTTCTGCAACGGACTTGAATGCTTTGACAAGGCGTCTTCCGAGGGAATAGTCGATAAGATTTTCACAACGAACCTTATATACAGAAATCCCGACCTTGCTTCGCGCGAATGGTACTGCGAGGTGGATATGTCAAAGTATATTTCGCTTCTTATCGATACGCTTAATCATGACGAAACAATTTCAAGACTTCTTGATCCTGTAAATAAGATTAAGGCTCTTGTTGAAAAGCTGGAAAACAAGTAAAACGGGGTAAATATTAGGAGAGAGATTATGCAGTGTATATTACTGGCGGCAGGCTATGCCACAAGATTATATCCGCTTACGGAAAATATGCCCAAGGCGCTTCTGAAGCTGGGCAATAAGACTATACTTGAGATGGTCACGGACAAAATAGACGAAATTGAGGACGTCGACGCTATCTATATAGTTACAAATGAGAAGTTTTATAATAATTTTCTTGAGTGGAGCAAAACCTACGGCGGCCCCAAGAAGGTAAAAGTTCTAAACGACCATACGACGGACAATGAGAACCGTCTCGGAGCGATAGGCGATTTGAAGTACGTTATCGACATGGAAAAGATTGACGATGAGATACTTGTTATGGCAAGCGATAATATATTTGATTTTTCGCTGCGCGGCTTTGTCGATATGTACAGAAAAACGGACAGCGACATGATTTGCGCCCACACGATTGAGAATAAAGAGGATTTGCATTCCATGGGCGTTGTGGAGCTTGAAGAGAACGGAAGAGTGAAGAGCTTTGAGGAAAAGCCGAAAAATCCGAAGTCCGATTTGGGCGTTCCGCCGTTCTATCTCTACAAGCGCGCTACGCTGCCGCTTATAGACGAATATCTTAAAGAGGGAAATAACCCAGACGCGCCCGGACATTTTATTCCGTGGCTTATAGGTAAAAACGATGTGTACGCGTACGTTTTCGACGCGGTGCGCATTGATATCGGAACTCCGGAAAGCTATTACGACGCGTGCGAAAAGCTGAAAAACGGCGCGCTGTTTAAAAATAGCTGATATTGCCGATAAAAAACAGTAGGATTTGGAAACGGGGCCGTTTAAAAA
>CAYRSG010000015.1:0-36076 GCA_964426905.1 uncultured Clostridium sp.
TTCGGAGCGGGTTATCTGGCAAGCATGATAAATCATATAGGCGGTAAATAATGGGGTGTCTCTGATCAGGGTAACAGCATTTACCTGCAAATTGCACAAATAAAATTTACTCATATCCCTTTATAAAGGACGTTTTCATAATAAATTATCAATATTTAAAGCGTTATTTGTAATAAAAATGTTCAATTTTTGTGCAATATTACCCAAATGCTGTTGCCCTGGTCTCTGATTAAATTTGCTTGACATTTTGCACAAAAAAGGGTATAATTAAAATATGATATTTAGTGAGCATTGCGCCGGCATAATGCGCGGCGGCGCTGTGAAATGTAAATAACATAAACAATCATAAAAGAAAGGACGATGTATAATGACAGACAGATACCAATCTGCAAAAGAAATCTACGCGGCGTACGGCATCGATACCGACGCGGCAATCGCAAAGCTGAAGGGCATTCCGCTTGCGGTTCACTGCTGGCAGGGCGACGACGTTCTCGGCTTCGAGAATAACGGACCTCTTACGGGCGGCATTATGACGACGGGAAATTACCCCGGCAAAGCGAGAAATCCCGAGGAGCTTATGGCTGACATGGACAAGGCTTTCGCGCTTACACCCGGTAAGAAAAAGGTAAATGTTCACGCGAATTACGCTATCTTTGAGGAAGGCGAGAAGGTTGACCGCGATAAGCTCGAGCCGAAGCATTTCAAAAAGTGGGTTGATTTTGCTAAAGAGAGAGGAATGGGCGTCGACTTTAATCCGACATTCTTCTCGCATCCGATGGTAGGCCCCGACGGTCTTACGCTTTCGAGTCCCGATGAGAAAATCCGTAAGTTCTGGGTTGAGCACGGTAAGGCTTGTATCAGAATTTCGGAATATTTCGCGAAGGAGACGGGCGTTCCGTGCGTTATGAATATTTGGACCGGCGACGGCTTGAAGGATGTTCCGGCTGACAGAATGGGTCCGAGAATGAGATACAAGAAGTCGTTCGAGGAAATTCTTTCCGAGCCGTACGACAAGAATCTTGTTAAACCGTGCGCGGAATCTAAGTTCTTTGGTATCGGCGTCGAGTCGTTTACATGCGGAAGCGGCGAGTTTACGCTGAATATCGCCGCGCATAACGACGGCTGTATTCCGCTTCTCGACAACGGTCATTATCACCCCGAGGAAAAGGTATCGGATAAAATTCCGGCTCTGCTGTGCTTCTATCCGGAAATCGCTTTACATATTACCCGCGGCGTTCACTGGGACAGCGACCATGTTCTTCTCTATGACGACGAGCCTCGCGAGATTGCTAAGGAAATAGTAAGAAACGACGCTATCGACCGCGTATATATGGCTCTCGATTTCTTCGACGCGAGCATAAACAGAGTCGCGGCGTGGGTTGTGGGAATCAGAAGCTGGCAGAAATGTATGCTGAACGCGCTTCTCTTGCCGCATAAGGAGCTTAAAGAGCTTCAGGATACGGCTCAGTTTACAAAGCTTATGGCTATGCAGGAGGAAATGAAGACGCTTCCGTTCGGCGACGTATGGGTTGAATACTGCAAGCAGTGCGGCGTTCCGTACGATAAGTCATGGTACGACGAGATTGAAAAATACGAAAAGGAAGTTCTTTTAAAGAGAGGTTAAATATAAAAATTCCGCCGGAATGCGTTTTGTTTCGGCGGTTTTTGCCGAAATATATGAAATAAACCTTTGAAAACGTTAAATTGTCTCAATGAAAGTATGTGTTTTTTATAAAAAAAGAACAAAAGAAAATGAATAATTTGTTCTAAATTCACAAAAAAACATATAAAGACAAAAAAGAATTGAAATTTAAAGTCATATAGTTTATAATGTTAGTATATGAATGTAACTTGTATGCGTGCCAGAGAAAAGGCGCTCAAACAAAGAACAAAAAATTATTTTAGAAAAGGGGTAAAACAAAATGAAGAAATTCACAAAACTATTTCTATCATGCGCGGCAGTAGCTGCTTTAACGGGCGCTATTGCGACGTCGGCAATGGCTGCTGATTTGACGGCTACATACAATGAGCCGGAGGAAGGCGCTGCGACAACGACGGTTGACATTACGTGCGATTCCACAGACGCAACAAAGACATTGCTTGTTATTAAGGGTACGGACCTGACAAGCATCGACGCCGAGGACATCATTCAGATCGACCAGGCGGAGACGATTGAGAAGGCTATCGTAGCCGGTGATCTCGAAGACGGTACATATACTGTTCTTATGGGCGGCACAAGCGGTGAAATTTACAGCGGTACATTCAGAATCGGCAGCGGCGGCGTGCTTATAGGCGATGTTAATCTCAGCGGTGATATAACCTTGTCGGACGCTACACAGATCGTTCTTCATAAGACCAGCAAGCAGCTTATCACAGACGAGTCAGCTCTTGTTGCCGCAGATACGAATCTCAGCGGTGATATAACTATGTCAGACGCTACATGCATCGTAATGTATAAGGTAGGTAAAACAGACAATGCCGGTCATGTAGGAGAATTGAACTAAGTTAATTTTAATTTAATGCATGTTTTAAGAATAAGATAAAAGGAGTTTAAAAGAATGAAAAACAAGAAAATTATTTCTTTAGTGTGTGCCTTAGCTATGGTATTCTCTATGTTTTCAGCATTCACTGTAAACGCTGCGGACGAAAAGGGAATTGCTCTTGCGGGTTCGCTCTCAGAAGATGGAAAGACAATTACAATTGAAGCGACAGCTACAGGCGTTACAGGACCTTTGAATAGCTTCCTGATTGCGGCTAACGCTCCTGAAGGTGTTACTGAAGAGGATTTGACAGTTTCACCGGAAGGCTTTACAACAAGTGTTGTTAATGGCGTCGTATCAGTAGCATTCCTTGATATAACAGGAAATGGTAAGACATTTGAAGATAACAAGCTTGCAACAATCACAATGACTCTTGATGAGCCGCTTGCTGAAGACTATGTTATGACGTTAAACAGTGATTCATCTATTGACGACGGCACGGAAGTAACTGTTAAGGGCGGCATGGAAGCTTCAACGACCACAGTTAGCAAATGGGTAGATCCCAACGCTCCGACGCCGAAGCCGACTTCGCCGGCTCGTCCGACAATGGCTCCGATAGGCGGAGGAGACGAACCTGTTCCTACAGCTGTTCCGGCGGTAGGCAAGGGTATTGATCTGAAGAGCTCGATCGATAGCGCTAACAAAGTTATCACAGTTGAAGCGACAGCTGTTGGCGTTGACGGTCCTTTGAATAGCTTTTTGATTGCTATGAATGCTCCTGAAGGCGTTACAGAAAGCGATATGGTTGTAACTCCTGAAGGATTTACAACAAGCGTTGTTAACGGCGTTATCTCAGTAGCGTTCCTTGACGTAACAGGTAACGGCAAGACGTTTGACGATAACAAACTCGCAACAATTACTATTACTCTTCCGAATGCTCTGACTGCACCGCTTGCTTTGACATTGAACAATGACGCATCTATTGACGACGGCACAGAAGTAACTGTTAAGGGCGGCATGACGCCTACATCGACGGTTGTTGTTCCGAATGAGGAAATTGACACGCCGGATCCGATTGATGAAGTCGCTTTGAAGGATTTCGTTGCTGACGGAGCTGACGATGCGGTAACTGCTGAAGAAAAAGCGGGAAATACAGTATATATTACTGTAGAAGTTAAGAAGAACGACGGTACTGACGCAGTATACGGCGTGGATTATGCCGCTAAGTATGACGGCAAGGTTCTTACCGAGGCTGAGTACATTAACTTGATTAGCGGTTACACCGACGACTCGATGGTTGACGTAATCAACGGTCTTACATTCGAAATCTACAACGATGACGTTGAGTCGATTTCAACAACTGTTAACTCAATCGATAAGGATACGGGCGTTGCTTCGCAGATTACAGATCCTGTAGTTGATCAGCCGATCAGCGAGGAGCCGACTCCGACGGAAGAGCCTACAAGTACGACAAAGCTGACGGTTACACCGACTTCAAAGTCGATGTCGACAAATTCGGCTCTTACGGTAGCCGCGACGGTTAAGAACCCGGTTGAGGGCGGTAAGGTTGAATTTGAAGTTGAAAATCCGACCAACAAGCTTGTCCTTGTGCTTGTCAGCACAACAAGCCTGAACAGCAGCAACGTTGCTTCCGCGAGCCTTCTTTCAACAGATAAGACGGGTACCGCGAAGGTAATCGTTAAGTATCTTGACGCTGACGGCAACGCGGTTCCGGGCGTTAAGGACGTGACGGTTAAGGTAACTGTTACTAAGTCTTCCTCTTCGTCGTCATCGTCTTCGGATGATACGTCGAGCACAGGCAACACGGGCGTTATCGCAGGTCCGAGCTCTACAATCAACGGCGGATATACGGGAACGTCGGCGTTTACAGACCTCGGAGACGTTGAGTGGGCGCAGGAAGCAATCAATACTCTCGCGGCTAAGGGTATCGTAAGCGGAAGAGACGCTTACACATTCGACCCGAACGCTAACATTACAAGAGCTGAGTATTGCCAGATTCTTGTAGGCGCGATCGGCAAGAGTCAGGACGCTGCCGATTCGAGCTTCTACGACGTTGCTTCGGACGCTTGGTATTATCACGCTGTATCGGTTGCAAGCTATTACGGTATAGTATCGGGTTACGGCGACGGCAACTTCGGACCGAACGACCTGATTACAAGACAGGATATGGCTCTTATGACATATAAGGCAGCTATAGCGACGGGCAAGAATCTTGCCGCTATAAGAACGCTTACGTTCGGCGACGCGGATCAGATTTCCGATTACGCTGTTGAAGCGGTTACAACTCTGACTAACGCCGGTATCATCAACGGCATGTCGGAAGCCGAGTTTGCTCCTAAGGCTAACGCTACAAGAGCTCAGGCGGCTGTAATCCTTTATCAGACATTTGTAAAGTAATTTTACGAAACTGATTTTACAGAATTGATTTTAAGAACAGTCCCTACGGGGACTGTTCTTTTTATCCGCAATAAATTCATAACTAATTCATATAATATAATTGCAATTTGCTTTAGTTTTTGATATAATAGAATAAGAAAGAATTTAGGAGTGTTACGCGTTGGTCAATATTGGAAACGATTGGGATGAAATCCTTGCGGACGAATTCAAAAAGGAATATTATCTGAAGCTGAGAGCCTTTTTAAAAAGCGAATATAAATCACGCCTCATACATCCCGATATGTACGATATTTTTAACGCGCTGAAGTGGACTTCATACGCGGATACGAAGATTGTCATTCTCGGACAGGACCCGTATCATGAGGTTAATCAGGCTCACGGACTTGCGTTTTCCGTGCAGAAGGGCGTAAAAATACCGCCGTCGCTTTTTAACATGTATAAAGAGCTTCACGATGAGCTGGGCTTATTTATACCGAATAACGGTTATCTTGAAAAGTGGGCGAGACAGGGCGTTTTGCTTCTGAACGCGTCGCTGACTGTACGCGACGGACAGGCGAATTCTCACAGAAACAAGGGATGGGAGATATTTACGGACAGAGTCGTTCAGTGTCTTAACGACAGAGAAGACCCGGTTATATTTATGCTTTGGGGAAACAGCGCTAAGGAAAAAATAAAGGTCATAACCAACCCATATCACAAAATTCTGACCGCGGCGCATCCAAGCCCGCTCTCGGCTAACAGAGGTTTTTTCGGATGCGGTCATTTTAAGACTGCGAACAGAATGCTTGAGCAAATGGGCAAGGAGCCTGTTGACTGGCAGATTGAGAATATTTAAGAGGTGGCGCGGGTGACGGTATTTGGAATAACGGGCGGAAGCGGAAGCGGCAAAACAACAGCGTCCGCAATGCTTTCCGAATTGGGAGTTCATGTGATAGACGCCGACGTTATAGCGCGTGAAATCACATGCAAAGGCTCGAAATGTCTTGACGAGCTTACGGAATATTTCGGTACGGACATACTTAATTCCGACGGCTCGCTTAACAGGAAAGCGCTTGCTTCAAAGGCGTTTTCGGATAAAGAAAAAACGTCCGCGCTAAACAGAATAACCCACAAATTTATAAAAGAGCGCGTAATTGACGATATAAATCATTCAAAGGCTGATATTACCGCGATAGACGGCGCGGTAATTATAGGCAGCAATATCGAGCCGCTTTGCGCTTTTATAGTATCGGTAGCGGCGGACGCAGACATTCGTCTTGAACGTATAAAAAAACGCGACGGACTTTCCGACGAACAGGCGGCGCGGCGTCTTTCGGCGCAGCCTGACGATGATTTTTACAGACGTCATTCAAGGTATGCGCTGCGCAATAACGGCGACGCCGATGATTTGAAAAATCAAATTAATATTTTATATAATGAAATAAAAAGAGGTATAAGTATTGAGTAAAATTTTTAAAGCGTTTCTTGCTTTGCTTGCGATTGCCGTAGCGATAATGGGAATTATGGGTGGTTACGAGACAAGCCGGAAAGTCAAATATCCTGTGGCTTATTCCGATTATATAGTTAAGTACGCGGAGGAAAACGATCTTGACCCATATCTTGTAATGGCGGTTATCAAGGTCGAGAGCAACTTTGTGCCGGAGGCTCATTCGGGATTTGCCGGAGGACTTATGCAGCTCACCGAGGAAACCGCCGAGTGGAATGCGAATGATATGGGAATAAAATATGAATATGATTATATGGATCCCGAAACAAATGTGAAATTCGGATGTCATTATTTGCGTCATCTTATTGATGTGTACGGGAATATCGATACCGCGCTTGCGGCGTACAACGGCGGTATGGGCAACGTTTCGGCATGGCTAAAGGATTCGCAGTACAGCGAAGACGGTGTGACGCTAAAATACATACCGTTTCCCGAAACAAGAAATTATGTAATAAAGGTTAACAGCAGCTGGGAGCATTATAAGAATGAGCTGGAATAACCGGTTAATTTGCTCGGACGTTTCAGATCGCGGACAAAACCCTCGGGTTTTTGACCGCCGGCAGCTTGCTGACAGCCTGATATAAATTAAATAATAGAGAGGAGAATGGATATGTCATTGGTAATTACAATCGGAAGACAGTTCGGCAGCGGCGGACGCGACGTCGGAGAGAAAGTAGCGGAGTATTTTAACATACCGTTTTATGACAAGGAGCTTGTCGAAATGGCGGCGCAGAAGAGCAATATAAGCAAAGAGGCGCTCAAGGAAGTGGATGAACACGCGACAAACAGCTTTCTTTATTCGCTCGCGAGCGGAAACTATTCCATGCGCGGAATTAACGCGCCTATTTATTATGAGATGCCTATAAACGACAAGCTGTTTATAGCGCAGGCTGAGGTAATTAAGGAGCTTGCGAAAAAGGGTTCGTGCGTAATCGTCGGCAGATGCGCCGATTACGTGCTTGAAAACGAGAACGTGGGTCTTTTGAATGTGTTTATTCACGGCAGTGTGGATTACAGAGCGAAGCGCGTTATGGACGCTCTGGGAATGACGCAGGCTAAAGCGCGCGACAAGGTTTTAAAGACCGACAAGCAGCGCCGTACATACTATGATTATTATACAAGCCGCGACTGGGGAGTTATGTCAAATTACGACCTGTGTATAAACGCCGAAAAATTCGGAATAGACGAGACCGCGAATATAATTATCAGCTACGCGAAAACAATAATCAAATAAGGAGTTGTTATAATTTGTTTTTTGAGATAATTAAATCTATCGTCCTTGGCGTGGTGCAGGGAATAACGGAATGGCTGCCGATAAGCAGCACCGGACACATGATACTGGTTGACCGGTTCATCAAGCTTTCTGCTAACGACGCGGCGTTCCGCGACCTGTTTTTGGTTGTGATACAGTTCGGTTCTATTCTTGCCGTTGTCACCCTGTATTTTCATAAACTGAACCCTTTTTCGCCGCGTAAGACCGCCGCGGAAAAGCGAGGAACATGGACGATGTGGTTTAAGGTGCTTGTCGGATGCGTGCCGGCCGCGATTATAGGACTCTTGTTTGACGACCTGATAATGGAGAAGTTTTATAACTGGTATGTTGTCGCCGCCGCGCTTATAATTTACGGTATATTGTTTATTATTGTAGAGAACCTGAACAGAAAACCGAAAATTGAGTCGATAGACTCTATGTCGTATAAAACGGCGGCGCTTATAGGCATTTTTCAGGCGCTCGCGATGATTCCGGGAACATCGAGAAGCGGCGCGACAATTCTGGGAGCTGTGCTTATCGGCGCAAACAGATATGTCGCCGCGGAATTTTCGTTCTTTCTTGCCGTGCCCGTAATGCTCGGCGCAAGCGCGCTGGAAATATTGAAGTATTTTATGGAATACGGCATGTTCGACAGTCAGCAGTTTTTGATACTGCTGGTTGGAATGGTTGTCGCGTATATTGTGTCGGTAGCCGCAATCAGATTCCTTATGGGATATATAAGAAATCATGATTTTAAGGCGTTCGGCTGGTACAGAATTATACTCGGTATTATCGTTATATTGTATTTTGCGATAACGCATGCGCAGATTGCCGCTTAAAACAACGACAGACGCGGTTCACGGCGCCCTATTACGGGTACGTGAACCGCGTTTATCGGTTCGCTGAAATTAAATATTTACGACGTTAAACGGCGTCCGTTATGAATACGCGTTTTTAACCGGAGATTTTATATAAAATTAAATTCCGTCGCATCGAGCAAACCCGAATCGGTTATACGAATTTCGGGGATAACGGGCAGGGGAAGGAATGCCAGCGATAAAAACGGGTCGATTTTATCTGTGATTTTCAGTGATTTTGCGGCTTTGTAGAGAGCGTCATGCTCAGACGTAACCTCCTCCGCCGATTTGGACGACATAAGTCCCGCGATATCGAGACTCATAAAAGCAATGACAGAGCCGCCGGAGCATACGGCGATACCTCCGCTTGAGCCGAGCGTATTTACAGCGAGAGCCATATCGGAATCGTTATCTCCGATAACGGCTATGTTGTGGCTGTCATGCCCTACGGACGACGCAATCGCGCCGCCCGTGATTCCGTAATTCGTAACATAGGCGACGCCTTTGTTCCCGGTGTTTTTGTGGCGTTCTATCACGCATACCTTTGAAAGTCTGTCGTCCTTTTTCGCCGTAACTTTTTTCGTAATGATACTCTCCGGAATAAGCTCAATCGCCGGGAACGTGTCTTTTTTTGTATCCGAAAAAAATTTGTCCGTTATTTTTGGAAGATGAACGGTATTTGTAACCTTTGACGTGTCCGCGCTTTCGCAGTCGAACAGCGTCTTGCCGTTTTCGCATACGAGGACGCCGTCCTTGTAGACGCGATAAATCGAATTTAAGCTCAAATCATCGGCTATGACGATATCGGCGGCGTACGACGGAGCAATCGCGCCTTTGTTTTTTAAACCGTACATTTCGCAGGCGTTTAGCGTCGCCATGATTATCGCGTCTACGGAGTCAAGACCGAGCGAAACAGCTTTGCGAATACAGTGGTCAATGCTTCCGTCGCGGAGAATTTCACCGACAAAACGGTCGTCGGTGCAGAACGCGCATCGTCTCAGCGTGTGCGGCGTGACGCCGCCTATCAGTTTAGAGACGTCTCGGGAAAGGGAGCCTTCGCGAAGAAAAACATACATGCCCTTGCTTATTTTTTCCGTCATTTCATCAACGAGACTGCATTCGTGGTCGTTTTTTATTCCCGCGCACGCGTACGCGTCAAGCTCGCGCCCCGACAGGAGCGGCGCGTGACCGTCTGTAATATCGGAACAGAGCTTGCCTAGGGTTTCGCTGTCGCAGGACAATATTCCGGGGTAGTTCATCATTTCGCCGATTCCGAAAAAGTCCTTTGCGAGCCGTTTTGTATCGGCGGCTGTCAATACCGCGCCGGAATGTTCAAAAGGCGCCGCCGGTACGCAGGACGGCAGCATCAGCTTTATATCGAGCGGAACCTTTTCAGATTCCTCTTTCATAAACGCCAGACCGTTCTCGCCGCATACGTTTGTGATTTCATGCGGGTCGGCGATTACCGTCGTCACGCCGTGAGGCATGACGGCTTTTGCGTACTCGCGCGGGGCGGTCATTGAGGATTCGATATGAACGTGCGCGTCCGCAAATCCCGGCATAACGTATTTTCCTTCGATATTAATTTCATTTTCACCGCTGTAATTACCGACGCCGCATATAATTCCGTCTTTAATTATAACGTCCGCTTTTAGTATTTTACCGCGGAAAACGTCGACGACGTTTCCTCCCTTTAGTATAAAATCGGGGACAGCCCGTCCCATAGCGGTATCTATGAGAATTTTTGTTTTATTCATAAATAATACACCTCGGATATATTATATACCATGCTGAAAAAATATTCAATAAATTATGAATAAAATGTAAATTTGAATGCTATTCATTTGACTTTGAATAGGCGCGGTGGTAGAATGTTATTAAATTAAGCGTTTTGGGTGTAAACAACGACCGTGACACACACGGAAAACGTGTAAAATACAGAGAGTTATGGGAGGTAATAGCTATGGCGGACTTTGAAGAGAGAACAGAATCCGATACTTCTGAAGACAGCGGTGAAATTACGGGTTTTTCGGAGGATTTGTTTTCTGAGGACGACGGAGAAAACGGCGGCGAAGCCGAAAGCGAACAAAGCCCCGACGGTAAGCCGAAAAAATCGAAAAAGAAAAAAATTATTATAATTCTCGCCATTATAGCGGGCATAATCGTAGTAATCGCCGCGGTGGGCATGATAACGGCGGCGGTTAAGAAAAAGAACGCGGCGAAGGATATGTATACTGACACGGCTGTCGAGATACGAACCATACAGAACACGATTACCGGCTCGTCGTCAATAGAACCGAACGATTCCTATGACGTAAACACTATGGTTTCTGGAGACATTACATCCGATTACTTCAGCGAGGGCGACACTGTGAAAAAGGGCGACTCGCTTTATCAGTTTGACGATGAGGACGCCCGTAAAAAGCTGACGCAGGCGGAAAATTCTCTCACTGAAGCGAGACAGAAATACGTTGACGCGGTAAAGCAGAAAGCGCAGACGGTATCATCCAACAATATCAGTCTGCAAACGTCTCAGAATTCCGTCACAAAGGCGCTGAACACACTTGAGGACGCGCGGGACACATATAACGACCAATATGTAAGGACGACAA
The DNA here is from genome assembly GCA_964426905.1 of uncultured Clostridium sp. Lineage (GTDB taxonomy): Bacteria > Bacillota > Clostridia > UBA1381 > UBA1381 > Hominilimicola. Next base: position 11,106 of record CAYRSG010000015.1, read on the forward strand.
TTTCAGGCAAGGTAAAAGAAGTAAACGTTTCCGAGGGAGATACTGTCAACAGCGGGGCGCAGATCGCCACGATATATGACGATTCGTATATGAAGCTGCGACTGCCGTTTAACGAGACCGACGCCGCCGAGGTATATATCGGAGCGCCCGCGGAGGTTACAGTTACAGGTTCGGGCGACACGCTGTACGGAACGGTCACCGCTAAAGCGTCGGCTGTATCCGCGGCTGACGCGCATACAACGGCCGTGTATGTGACGATAGAAGCGCCTAACCCCGGAGCGCTGACGGAATCGGATTCGGGAAGCGCCGTCGTGAACGGCGTAGCGTGCGCGGATACGGCGAAATTTGAGTACAAAAATTCCGAGATTATATCCGCGAAGGCGTCCGGTACTCTTGAAAATCTTAGTATAGCTAAGGGCGACGGCGTATACAGCGGCGAGCAGATAGCGTACATAAATTCGTCCACGGCGCAGAATACGCTTACAAGCGCTCAGCTTTCATATGACGACGCGCTGCTGTCGCTGCAGAAGCAGGTTCTCAATAACGATACATATTCTCAGGATTCAAGCATCCAAAGCGCGCAGCTATCGCTTGAAAACGCTCAGATTTCACTTGAAGACGCGCAGGATTCGGTTGACGATTACCGCGTCGAGGCGCCGATAGAGGGAACCGTTGTCACAAAGAACGCTAAAGCAGGAGATACAATCGACAGCTCAAACAGCCAGGACGCGCTGTGCGTAATATACGACTTGTCATGCGTGAAGCTCAGCATAGACGTCGACGAAACCGAAATAGGACTTGTCAAAGTCGGTCAGAAGGCGACAATTACCGCCGACGCGGTTGACGGCGAGTTTGAGGGCAAGGTTATAAAAGTACCGGTTAACGGCGTCAACCAGAACGGCGTAACCACATATACAATTGAAATACAAATCGACGAATACGGCGACTTGCTCCCGGGCATGAACGTCGATGCGGAGATAGTCGTCGAGGAAGCCGAGAACGTGCTGACAATTCCGGTAAACAGCGTAAACCGCGGAAATATTGTGTTTGTAAAGGACGACGGTCAGGAGCATGAAAACGACGTCACAGATATTATAAACAGTAAAAGCGGTGATGATAAAAATAAGAACCGCGGCAAGGATTCCAAAAACGCCGGAGACGATAAGAATTCGGATAACGCCGAAACCGAAAGCGGCGGCGACGCGAAAAAAGAACGCTCCGAAGACGGAGCTCCCGATAAACCGGCGGAGGAAATGAACGGAGAGAAAGAAAATCCGGCGAACGGTAATCTTGACGCATCGGGAATACCGGGCAATATTGAGATTCCCGAAGGCTACAGGGCGATACTTGTTGAAACAGGAATAAACGATACCAATTATATTGAAATAAAATCGGGTCTTAAAGAAAGCGATACCGTAAGAACGCTCAATACGGAGTCGTCGAGCGCGGGAGCGTCGTTCGGCGGCGAAGAAGAAGCTATGCAGGCTATGCAGGGCATGGGCGGCATGGGCGGCATGGGCGGCGGAGGTATGCCCGGCGGCGGAGGCGGTATGTCCGGCGGCGGAGGCGGCATGCCCGGCGGCGGAGGCGGCGGCGCCTCGCGCGGCGGTATGCGCTGACGCGGAGGTGAATGATTATGCCACCACTTGTTGAAATGAAAAACGTCTATAAAATTTATAAGATGGGGGATAACGAGGTACACGCGCTTGACGGAATTTCTCTTGTCATAGAGAAAGGAGAATTTGTCGCGATAGTCGGTCAGTCCGGTTCGGGAAAATCCACCTGTATGAATATTATAGGATGCCTGGACGTCGCGACAAAGGGCGTCTACAGCCTTAACGGCAGAGAAATAAATAACTATACGCAGGATGAGCTTGCGGACGTCAGAAATAAAATGCTCGGTTTTATATTCCAGCAGTATAATCTGCTTCCGAAGCTGACAGTGCTTGAAAACGTAGAGCTTCCGCTGCTTTACGCGGGCATGAAGGACGCGGAGCAAAAAAAACGCGCTCTCGCTTCTCTCGACAGAGTAGGATTGAAATCAAAGGCGGGGAACTATCCGTCGCAGCTTTCGGGAGGTCAGCAGCAAAGAGTTTCGATTGCAAGGGCTTTGGCGGGGAATCCGTCGGTTATTCTTGCCGACGAGCCTACGGGAGCTCTTGACTCGAGAACGGGACGAGAGGTTATGATGTTTCTGCAGAAGCTCAATGCCGAGGGAAACACGATAATACTTATAACTCACGATAATTCTATCGCGGCGAAGGCGAAGCGCATAGTCAGGATAACCGACGGGCGTATAGTTTACGACGGACCCGCCGAAGGCGACGTTACCGTCATGTACCAGCATGGCGCGGGCGAGGACGCTCCGGACGATGAAAAAGCAAAGGGGGCGACCTGATGAGCTTGTGGAAATGTTTTCAAATGGCGGTGTCGAGTATTTTAAGCAATAAGCTGCGCTCCGTGCTTACCATGCTCGGTATTATAATCGGTATAACGGCGGTAATCGCGCTTGTAAGTCTTATGTCGGGTCTTACGTCGGAGGTAACGAGCGCCTTCGAGGATATGGGCATCGAGTCGATATCCGTTTCCATAACGAGCCGCGCCACAACAAAAGAGCTTCCTCCGGAGGATATGCAGCAGCTGGCGGAGGAAAATCCCGATATTATCGAGGGACAGTCGCCAACTGTATCTATGCCGGCTATGATTAAAAACGGAAGCGACACGATAAATTCTCAGGCGACGGGAGTCAACGAGTATTATCTTGGAATGAGAGGACTGGATATCGCTTACGGACGCGAGCTTACATATATAGATATTGAGAGACAGCAGAAGGTTTGCGTTATAGGAACGTATATAGCCCAGGAGGTATTCGGCGGAGACGCCTTGGGAAATACTCTTCAGATAACGGGTACGCCGTATCAGGTTGTAGGAATTATCGAGGAGCAAGACGACTCAACCGAGACGTCGAGCGATAACTGCGTTTATATACCGTATACTCTCGCGGCACATACCAACCGCACAAACACGATAAGCAGCTACGTTGTCTACGCAAAAACGCAGGATACCGTCGAGGAGGCGGTAGACCTCATAGAAGCTCTGTGCGACAAGGATGTGGGCGACGACGATTACTATACAGTAACGTCAATGAAGTCTCAGGCGGAAAGCATGACTGAAATACTCGACAAAATGAAACTCATGCTCATAGCTATCGCCGGAATTTCGCTTGTTGTCGCGGGTATAGGAATTATGAATATAATGCTTGTATCCGTTACTGAGAGAACGCGCGAGATAGGTATCAGAAAGTCTCTCGGAGCGAAGCAGAAGGATATACTTTCCCAATTTGTTATAGAAGCGGGAATGCTCAGCTGTATAGGCGGCGTTATAGGAATTATAATCGGCTCGCTGCTCGCTATAATAGCGGGCAAGCTGCTTGGAATGTCGGTTCTGCCTACCAAGGATTCGATATTGGTATCCTTTACCGTGTCGGCTATGATTGGCGTGTTCTTCGGATTTATGCCGGCGAGAAAGGCGGCGGCGCTCAACCCGATAGACGCATTGAGATATGATTAAAGAAAGAGGAATAAATATGAAGAGAATAATTTCTGCAATAGCGGCGGCTCTAATGCTTTTCGCCGCGGTTTCCGTAACGGCGGACTGGAATAACGACGCGGATATTATGTCGTTGCTGTCGGAGCTTAATATAATGGTGGGCGACGAAAACGGAGATTATCGTCTTGACGATAATGTGTCGAGAGCCGAGTTCTCAAAAATAGCGATAGCTTCTTCAAGTTCGAGGAATACAGTCGCGTCCGGACTCAAGACGTCGCCGTTCGGCGACGTGTCCTACCTCCATTGGTCCGCTCCTTATGTGAGAGCGGCGGTTACGGCGGGAATCGTTGAAGGATATGCCGACGGCGCTTTCAGACCTGATAACACTGTGTCTTACGAGGAAGCTTTGACCATGGTTTTAAAGGTACTTGGATATACGGACGACGATTTTGGGTATTCATGGCCTTACGGACAGATAGGTCTTGCGAATAATCTCGAGCTTACAAAGAATGTGGGCGCTTCTCAGGGCGACGCGCTGACAAGACGTCAGGTGGCGAACCTTATATACAACGCGCTCAATACAAAAATGAAGGATTCGCAGAATAAGCTGCTTTCGGTGTTTGACTGCGAAATAAAAGAGGGCGTTACGATTATCGCCTCTCACAGCGAGGATAGCTCGTTGGGAACAGACAAGATTTACACGACGGCCGGAACATTTGAGTATGACGACAATTTTAACAGCGATTATATAGGCAGACGCGGCGATTTGGTTGTGAAAAACGATGAAGATTTTGTATCGTTTACGCCTCGCGAGCAGTCGGTCGAGGAATACACGGTTTCGAGCGTTATCGGTTCGGATATTATTCTTGACGGCAACATGTACAGCATAAACGCCAATACAACAACGTATTATCAATCAAAAACTCTTACATATGAAACAGCGGCGGCGGAGGCTGAGACAGGAGATACGTTCAAACTGTTTAAAAACTCAAACGGCTCTGTTGATTACGCTATGCTGATATCGCAGAACGCGCAGACAGGTATGGAGGAGGTTGAAAAATACGTTATCTACTCGCAGCTTACAAACGCGGTTATCGGATACAACAACGGCTCCTTTGAGCAGATTGATATTGCCGACGGAACAGCCTGCTATAAGGACAACGTAAAGAGTACCTATTCCGCCGTAAAGAATGAAATGGCTATGGGCGATATACTTTATGTTAAGAGGAACGGAAACAGTATCGATTACGTAAGCTATGAGAAGGGCAACATGGAAGGACCGGTTAAGGTTGCCGACGAAAACTGGACGTCGCTGTTCGATATGAACGACTCGACAGCCGTTATGCGCGACGGAAACAAAGTTTCCGCGTCCGATATCAAGGTTAACGATATTATTTATTACTGCTCCGATTTGAATATGGCGCTCGCGTATACCGATAAGGTTACGGGCGTTTATGAAAAGGCGTCCCCGACGAAGGATTCCCCGACAAAAATTACGGTTTCCGGTAAGGAATACAGCGTTGAAAGCGTTGAGGCGTTCAATGAGCTGTCATCAAGCGGCAGCCTGAAATACGGCGATACCGTGACGCTTCTGCTCGGCAGAACGAGCGAGGTCGCGGGCGTAATCAGCGGCGTCAGCTCATCTCAAACAAGCGTAGGCTTTGTAATTCAAACGGGTAAAAAAGATTTTACCAATGCGGACGGCACAACGTATTCGAGCTATTACGCGACAATTATTACTCCGGACGGAAACGAGAACGAGTACGCGACGAAGTCTGATTATGAAAATCTTAAATGCGGAGTAGTCAACGTCACGTTTGAAAACGGAAAGGCGTCTCTGTCGCGTTGCGGCGAAGCAAACGGACTTTACGGAAAGGTAAACGCCGCAAAGAATACCATAGGCGATAATGAAATGGCTGACGACATAAAGATACTGGATATCGTGGGCACAGCCAGCGACGACGTCGCGATGTACAGCGTGATTTATCCGCAGAGACTTGACGGAGTGACGGTGAGCGAGTCGAAGGTAGCGTATTACTCCAAAAATTCGCTCGGCGAGATCGACAAGCTGATTTTGAAGGATGTTACGGGCGATTCGTATGACTACGGCTTAGTTCTCAAAAATGATAAAACTACGAAATCGTATACCATAGATATAGACGGGGAACAGAAAACATATGCGACTTCATTTTCGGCGAGTATTACAGGTCCGTGTAAATTCAGAATGGACTCTGCGGGAATAGATTATATGATAGGTCTCGCATCGTATAAGGGTTACATATCCGAGCTTACCCGCACATACGCGAAAATAGGCTCTCAAAGCTATCTTTTGAGCGACAAAGTCACCGTTTATAAAAAGACTGATTATTCGACTTATATGAAAATACCGCTGGATGAGGCGATAGAAAGCGATTATAACCTGACTGCGTATTACGATAAAGCGCAGGCGTCGGGAGGAAGAATACGGATTATCATTGCGGAATAAACGGAATTTCTCAGACAGACGGAGGTCTTATAATAAGGAGCCGCCGCGTTAAAAAACGCGCGGCTCTTTTTTAGTATGCGTCCCTACCGAATTGTTTTTAGAAAAAATTCCCGAAAAGGATTGATATTAAGAAAGATTTTAGGTATAATATAATAGAATACGCATATCAGAATAAAATGAAAGGATAACGTGAAAAATAAGCGGCGCGTCCTGCGCATTTTCGGAGCTTGAAGTATACTCATACGCCGGCGCTCCCCGAACGCGCAATCCGCCTGCTTCTTTTCCGCGTTATGATTTGTGCCGCCGCAAGGCGGCGGAATGGAGATTAAAATGAAAATGGACGGTAACAAACAGATGGCGGAACTTTTGTTTGGGAATATAACAAAAACTCCCGACGATTACGAGAAGCTTTATCCTAAGCGCAATCTTAAAGAAGGCGCGGTTGTGACGCGTTTCGCGCCCAGTCCCACAGGCTTCCTTCACTTCGGAGGATTGTTCGCGGCTTTTGTTGAAAAGACCGCCGCGAGAACAACCGACGGTATATTCTATCTCAGAATTGAGGATACGGATAAAAAGCGCGAGGTTGAGAACGGCGTAAGCCTTATCGTAAAGGGACTTAGTGATTTCGGTATTGAAATAGATGAAGGTATGCTGTCCGAAACAGAGGAAAAAGGCGCGTACGGACCGTATATACAGAGCAGACGGACGGAAATTTATCAGGCTTACGTTAAATCGCTTGTTGAACAAGGTCTTGCTTATCCGTGCTTTATGACGGAGGACGAGCTTTCTCAAATCCGCGCGGAGCAGGAGGGAAAAAAACTGCTCCCCGGCGTGTACGGCGAGTTTGCGAAATACCGGAATATTTCGGCTGACGAGGCGAAACAGAGGATTGAAAACGGAGACGTGTATGTTGTAAGACTTAAATCTCCGGGCAAGACGGACGGCAGAATAAAATTTAAGGACGCAATAAAGGGCGAGATTGAAACGCCTGAAAATATTCTTGACGTGGTGCTTCTGAAAAAGGACGGAACGCCTACATACCATTTTGCCCATGTTATCGACGACCACCTTATGCGTACAACCCATGTTATACGCGGCGACGAGTGGATTTCCTCGGCGCCTATTCATCTTCAGCTGTTTCATCTGTGCGGTTTTAAGCCGCCCAAGTACGCTCATATTTCTCCGATTATGAAGGAGGAAAACGGAGGCAAGCGCAAGCTCTCAAAGAGAAAAGACCCCGAGGCGGCGGTAAGCTATTACAGCGAGAAAGGCTGCCCTAAGGGCGCGGTATGGGAGTATCTCATGACGCTTGCAAATTCAAATTACGAGGACTGGCGAATAGCTAATCCCGATGAGAATATTTTAAGCTTTAAGTTCGCTTTTTCGAAAATGAGCAAGGCGGGCGCGCTGTTCGATATGGTCAAGCTTACCGACGTAAGCAAAAATTATATATGCAGGTTAAGCGCCGAAGAGGTTTACGATATGGTTACCGACTGGGCGAAGGAAAATAACGAAAAGCTGTACAAGCTTCTTGTCGACGACGAGGAATACGCGAAGGCTATTTTCGCTATAGAGCGTGGAAACGCCAAACCCAGAAAGGATATCGCGTCGTGGTCCGACGTTGAAAATTATGTGTCGTACTTCTATTCCGAGCTGTGGGACAGGCGGCGTGATTTTGCGGATAATTTATCAAATGAAGACATGATTGATATTATAGAGGAATATAAGAAGGTTTACGATGAAAACGGCGGCGCGGAGGATTGGTTCCCGCGTCTGCGTGAAATGGCGGCGTCTCTCGGTTACGCTAAAGCGCCTAAGGAGTACAAGAAAAATCCGGAAGCGTTTCGGGGACATGTCGGCGACGTCGCGGGAGTTATACGCGCGGCGGTAACGGGAAGACGCAACACGCCCGACTTGTATGAAATTTTGCAGGTTTTAGGCAAAGACGAGGTTATGAAGCGCTTGGATGAAGCGATTAATCTATTAAAAGCATAAGAGGAGAACACAGATGGAAGAAGAGTTTGTAAGCAAAAATTTTATTCAGGAAGCGATTGAGAAGGATTTATCGGACGGTCGTTACGACCATGTTCAGACGCGTTTTCCTCCGGAGCCGAACGGCTATCTGCATGTCGGTCACGCAAAGGCGATAAGCATAGATTTCGGAATGGCGGAAAGATATAACGGAACGTGTAATCTCCGCTTTGACGATACAAATCCGACAAAAGAAGATACGGAGTATGTAGACGCGATAATGGAGGATATAAAGTGGCTTGGTTTTCACTGGGACAAGGCTCTTTACGCGTCGGATTACTTCGATGATATCTACGACGCGGCGATAAAGCTGATAAAAAAAGGAAAGGCGTACGTGTGCGATTTGTCAGCCGACGAGATAAGGGAATACCGCGGCACGCTTACGTCTCCGGGCAAAGACAGTCCGTACAGGGAAAGAAGCGTTGAGGAAAACCTCGACTTGTTCGAAAGAATGACAAAGGGAGAATTTGACGACGGTGAAAAGGTTCTTCGCGCAAAGATTGATATGGCGTCGCCTAACCTCAATATGCGCGACCCGATTATTTACAGAATACTGCGCGCGCATCATCACCGTACCGGCGACAAATGGCTTGTTTATCCGATGTATGATTTCGCGCATCCGATTTCGGATACGGTCGAGGGTGTTACGCACTCGCTCTGCTCGCTTGAATTTGAAGACCACAGACCGCTTTACGACTGGGTACTGCGTGAGGTTGGCTACGAGGCTCCGTCGCGTCAGATTGAGTTCGCGAGAATGAATCTGAATTATACGCTTACAAGTAAAAGACGCTGTCTGCGTCTTGTAAAGGACGGAACCGTTTCCGGTTGGGACGACCCGAGAATGTCCACAATATGCGGTATGCGCAGACGCGGCTATACTCCGGAGGCAATACGTGATTTCTGTGAAAGAATAGGCGTCGCAAAGGCGAACAGCGTTATTGACTTTGCGCTTTTAGAGGCGTGCATAAGGGAGGATTTGAATAAAAGAGCGCCGAGAGTGATGACGGTTTTAAGACCGGTTAAGCTGATAATTGATAACTATCCCGAAGGGCAGGTTGAGAATATAGAGGTAGAGGTAAATCCCGAAAATCCGGAGCTCGGCAATCGCAGCGTTGAGTTCTCGCGCGAGCTTTATATCGAAGAGGAGGACTTCATGGAGGAGGCTCCGAAGAAGTATTTCAGACTTTCTCCGGGACGCGAGGTAAGGCTGAAGGGCGCGTATTACGTTACATGCACGGGCTGCGATAAGGATGAGAACGGAAACGTGACGGCGGTTCACTGTACCTATGACCCTGAAACGCGCGGAGGCGACGCGCCTGACGGAAGAAAGGTCAAGGGAACGATTCACTGGGTAAGCGCGGCTCATGCGAAAAGCGCCGAGGTTCGTCTTTACGACAGGCTTTTCACTGTTGAAAATCCATCCGATGAAACGGGAGTGAGCGATTTTACCGATAATATTAATAAGGAATCGATGATAGTGTTGAAAAACGCTAAGATCGAAAGCGCTATGACCGATTTGAAAGCCGGCGATAAATTTCAGTTCCTGCGTCTGGGATATTTCTGCGTTGACCCCGATTCAACGGCGGATATGCCGGTGTTTAACAGGACGGTCGCGCTGAAGGACAGCTGGAAAAAGCTTAATAAGTAGAGGCGGATATTAAATAAACTACAGAAGGAAGTAAAGGAAATGGAATATAAAAATTACATGGCGGACAGAGTAAAATCAATGCAGGGCAGCGCTATACGTGAAATGTTCAAGCGCATGGCGGACCCCGAAATCATATCTCTTGCCGGCGGAAACCCCGCGTCGGAGCTGTTTCCGGGCGACGAGCTTTCAAAGATAGCGGGAAAAATCCTTATGACGAATCCCGCTCTGGCGTTACAGTACGGGACAACCGACGGTTATCCTAAGATGCGCGAGTGCGCCCGCGCCCGCGCCCAAAAGGTTAATTCCGTAAACGACAATGACGCGATACTCATTATGACGGGCGCGAATCAGGGCATTGACCTTACGGCTAAGGCGCTTTTAAATAAGGGCGATAAGGTAATTGTTGAAAATCCGAGCTTTATCGGAAGCCTTAACGCGTTCCGCACGTATGAATGCTCTCTTGTCGGAGTAAGGGTTGAGGACGACGGCATGAGCATGGAGGGACTTGAGGAGGCGCTGAAAAACAACAGCGGAGTAAAATTTATTTACACGATTCCTACGTTCCAGAACCCGACGGGACGCACGGCGTCTCTTGAAAAGAGAAAGAAGACGCTCGAATTGGCGTCGAAGTATGACGTTCTTATCTTAGAGGACAATCCCTACGGCGATTTACGCTTTTCGGGCGAGGATGTTCCGACGATAAAGTCCCTCGATACCGAGGGCAGAGTAATCTACGCCGGCTCGTTTTCAAAAATTCTCTCTCCCGGCATGAGACTCGGATACATAGTCGCTCCCGAAGCGATTGCGGAAAAGATTGAAATATTGAAGCAGGTAAACGACGTTCATACTCCTATGCTTACGCAGCTCATGTGCGTGGAGTTTATGAAGAAGTACGATATAGACAAATATATCGCCAAGAACAGGGAGCTGTACGGCAGGAAATGCGCGAAAATGATTGAGTGCATGGAAAAGTATTTCCCTCAGGGCAAGGCTAAATGGGTAACTCCCGAGGGCGGAATATTCCTGTGGTGCGAATGCCCGACGATTACGGATATCAGTCCGATTGTCGACAAGTGTCTTGAAAAGAAGGTCGCTATCGTACCCGGCTCGAATTTCGCTGTGGACATGACGGCTCCGTCAAATATGTTCAGGCTTAATTATTCCTCCGCGTCGCTCGAGAAGATCGAGGAGGGCGTACGCAGACTTGGCGAAGTGTTAACCGAGATGCTATAAATTTATCAATATATACGGGAAAGGGAACGAAAATGGACGATAAAAAAATCATATTTTCCGGCATACAGCCGTCGGGAAACCTAACGCTTGGAAATTATCTCGGAGCGATAAGAAACTGGGTTTCGCTGCAGAAGGATTATCACTGCATTTACGCAATGATGGATATGCACACTATCACGGTGCGTCAGACGCCCGCGGAATTAAGACGCAGGACAATGGAGCTTTTGGCTTTGTATTTAGCATGCGGTATAGACCCGGAGGAAAACATATTTTTCATACAATCGCATAACAGCGCTCACGCCGAGCTTGCATGGGTACTCAACTGCTATACCTATATGGGTGAATTGCAGAGAATGACGCAGTTTAAGGATAAGTCGTCGCGTCACGCCGAAAATATCAACGCCGGATTGTTTACATACCCGGTTCTTATGGCGGCGGATATACTTTTGTATCAAACGGATTACGTACCGGTCGGCAAGGACCAGATGCAGCATATTGAAATATGCCGTGATATTGCCCAAAGATTTAACGCGATTTACGGAGATGTATTCAAAATTCCCGAGGGAATGCTGCCGAAGGTTGGGGCGAATATAATGAGTCTTCAGGAACCGGCAAAGAAAATGTCAAAGTCGGACGCTAACCCGAAAGCGTATATTTCCATGATGGACGACATGAACGTAATCGCGAAGAAGATAAAGAGCGCGGTTACTGACAGCGAGGGTGTAATCGAATACCGTGAGGGTGACGATACAAAGGCGGGAATAAATAACCTGCTGACAATTATGTCCGCCGTTACGGGGAAAAGCATCGACGATATAGTAAAGGATTACAGCGGCAAGGGTTACGGTGATTTTAAATCGGACGTCGCCGATGCGGTTGTGGAGCATATCCGTCCTATCAGAGAGGAATACGACAGGATAGCGGCAGATAAAGCATATCTGACGGATATATGCCAAAAAGGCGCGGAAAACGCGAGAAAAATTTCGCGGCGCACTTTGAACAAGGTATATAAAAAGGTTGGATTTGTAATATAAACGGAGGATAATATGACTACTCAGCAGATTTTATTTATGATATTCGCGTTTATCGTGTCATTCGGCTTTACGTTCGCGACGACTCCGCTCGTAAGACGGCTTGCGTTTCGTATTGGACAGGGCGCGGTCGATATACCTAAGGACGCGAGGAGAATGCACAAAAAGCCTACGCCTCGTATAGGCGGACTGGCGATAATTTTCGGCTTTCTTGTCGCGACGCTCTGCTTCGCTCAGCCGTCGAGACAGCTCTTCGGAACGCTTGCCGGCGCGGCGATTATAGCTGTAATGGGATTTGTGGACGATTGCAAGGATTTAAACGCAAAGCTTAAATTTGTAATTCAGATTATTGCGGCGCTTGTCGTGATTTTCGCCGGCGATATAAAAATCGACGTGTTTACAAACCCGAATATATTAAGCGACAATCCGTATTGGGTGCTTCCCGGCTGGCTGTCTGTTGTAATTACGGTAATATGGATAGTTTTCATTACAAACGCCGTAAACTTTATAGACGGACTTGACGGACTGGCGGCGGGAGTAAGCGCGATAATGTCTGTTTCGCTTGTGTTTATATCAATAAGAGTAGGCGAGTATCCTATAGCGATTCTCGGTATTGCGCTGATGGGCTCGTGCTTTGGATTTCTGCCGTTCAATTTTAACCCTGCGAAAATTTTCATGGGCGATACAGGTTCGACGTTTTTGGGATTTATGCTTGCGACGCTGTCGATACAGGGCGTCTTTAAGAGCTACGCTGTAATATCGTTTGCGGTTCCGCTTCTCATACTCGGACTTCCGCTTTTTGACGCTTCCTTCGCGATGATACGGCGTATTTCGCACGGTCAGAGTCCGATGGCCGCGGACAGGGGACATTTGCACCACAGACTTGTGGATATGGGCTTTTCGCAGAAACAGACTGTGTTTATACTGTACGCGATAAGCGGAGTGCTCGGAATAACGGCCGTGCTGCTCGCGGAGAGCGGCGTATTAAGAGCGCTGCTGCTTGCGATATGCGTGCTTATACTGCTTCTGATAGGCGGAATGTTAGGCAAAAACAGCTATGTGCATCATCACCCCGATACGAGAAGCGTTACCGACGATACGGAAACAGATATAGAAGAGGTTTCCGATACAAATAATAATAACAAATAGAGAGGACTGCGCGATATGAAGAAATTAAAGGTAATGACAGTATTCGGCACAAGACCGGAGGCGATAAAAATGGCTCCGCTCGCGATTGAATTGAAAAAATACGACGAAATTGAATCGATTGTGTGCGTAACGGCGCAGCACCGTCAGATGCTTGATCAGGTTCTCGAAATATTCGGCATAAAACCCGACTATGATTTGGATATAATGAAAACGCGTCAGAGCCTTATCGGAATAACAACGCGCGTACTGGAAGGACTTGACGAGGTTATAAAGAAAGAGGAACCCGATATCGCGCTTGTTCACGGCGACACTTCAACCAGCTTTGTCGCCGCGCTTGCGGCGTTCTATAATCAGGTGAAGGTGGGGCATGTCGAGGCGGGACTGAGAACGTACGACAAATATTCGCCGTTCCCTGAGGAAATGAACAGACAGCTTACGGGCAGAATCGCCGATTTGAATTTCTCGCCGACGGAACAGAACAGAAAAAATCTGCTAAAAGAAAACGTATCGGACGACATAATCTACATAACGGGAAATACCGTTATCGACGCGCTTAAAACGACTGTACGCGATGATTATAAATTTAAAGACGATTGTTTAAATACGCTTGATTTTGAGAATAAGAGAATTATTATCGTAACGGCGCACAGACGCGAAAATCTCGGCGAGCCGCTTGAAAATATCTGTAACGCTCTAAAGGAGATTGTTACGGAATATGAGGATACGGAGCTTGTTTATCCGGTGCATCTGAATCCCGCCGTGCGAGAGACGGCGTTTTCGATACTCGGAGGTATGGACAGAGTGCATCTTATAGAACCGCTTGACGTTGAGGAGCTTCATAACGCCATGGCGCGTTCGTTTATGGTTATGACCGACAGCGGCGGCATACAGGAGGAGGCTCCCGCTCTCGCCAAGCCCGTTCTTGTCTTAAGACGCGAAACGGAGCGTCCCGAGGCCGTAGCCGCGGGAACGGTAAAGATTGCGGGAGTTAATAAGGACGATATAATCCGGCTTGCCAAGGAGCTTCTGGACGACAAGGCGGCATACAATAAAATGGCGCATGCGGCGAATCCGTACGGCGACGGCGAGGCGTCAAGGAGAACTGTTGAGGCGATACTTTACGCCTTCGGCTACAGAGATAAGCGTCCGGACAACTTTTCTGTGGAATAAATCGCAGTTTACGGGCGTGCGCGCACGCCCGTAATAATTTTCTAAAGGAGGGCTGAATTTATGATATCGCTTGAAGAAATAAACGCCCTTTTACAGCGGAAAAGCTACACTCGCGTAAAGGCGATGATAAGCGATAAAAATCCCGCCGATTTGGCGGTAATGTTTGAGGAGCTTTTCGGCGAGGATTTTGACGAAAAGGCTGAATTCATGATTTTGTTCAGACTTCTTCCCAAGGATACGGCGGCGGAAACCTTCGCGCATATGAATTCCGAAATGCGCGAGCATCTTATAAAGATGTTTACGGATAAGGAGCTTCGCGAGATTCTTGACGAGTCGTTTATCGACGATACTGTTGATTTGGTTGAGGAGATGCCCGCGAACGTAGTTTCGAGAATTTTGAAAAACTCGACTACCGGTTCAAGAAAGGCGATAAATGAAATTCTGCGCTATCCGCGCGACAGCGCGGGAAGCATAATGACGATTGAATATGTCAGTCTGCATAAGGACATGACTGTGTCGGAGGCGTTTGATAAGATACGCAAGGTAGGCGTAAATAAGGAGACGATTTATACCTGCTACGTTACGGAAAACAGAAAACTTATCGGAGTAATTACCGTCAAGGATTTGTTCATGGCTGAGGAGAACGATAAAATTTCCGATATTATGGAGACGCATATAATAAGCGTAGACACGCATGAGGATAAGGAAGTCGTCGGACAGATGTTCGATAAATATGACTTTCTCGCGCTGCCCGTTGTAGATAGGGATAACAGGCTTGTCGGAATTGTCACGTTTGACGACGCTATGGACGTCATTCAGGAGGAAAATACGGAGGACTTCTCGAAAATGGCGGCTATTGCGCCTAACGATGAATCGTATTTCAGAACCGGAATTTTCCGCCACGCGTGGAGCAGAATAGGATGGCTTCTCATACTGATGATTTCGGCGACAGCGACGCAGTTTATAACGAGCAGGTATGAAAACGCGTTTGAGGCGGCGCCGCTTCTGATATCGTTCATGCCGATGATTATGGACACCGGAGGTAACTGCGGAGCGCAGAGCTCGACGCTTATTATACGCGGAATTGCGCTTGACGAGATACATTTTTCCGATTTTTTCAGAGTGGTGTTCAAGGAATTCCGCATATCAATTATGGTATGCTCTGTGCTTGCCGTGGTAAACGGCATAAGAGTGTATCTGATGTATGAACATGATATTCTGCTGTCGCTTACGATTGCGCTGTCGATTATAAGTACGGTTATCATATCAAAGCTGATAGGCGCAATGCTGCCGATGATTGCTAAAAAGGTACGTCTTGACCCGGCGATTATGGCGACGCCGCTTATTACGACAATAGTGGACTGCTGTTCGCTGTTTTTGTATTTCAATATAGCGATGTTGATTTTAAAAATTTGAGACTGCAGACAAAACTCTTGCGATTTTTACATTAAATAAATTCAAAACGACGGTCGATGATTGCCGTTTTGCACTACAAGGAGGAACTAAGATGAATATACGCAGAGCGGATATCCGCGACATGGAAAAGATAAAGGATTTACTGAATCAGGCGCTTACGGTGCATCATAACGGCAGACCCGATTTATTTAAGCCGAATTGCCGCAAGTATACCGACAGAGAGCTTGAAGGAATAATGGCGGACGATTCGCGCCCCATATTTGTGGGCGAGGAGAATGGCGAGGTTTTGGGGTATGCTTTCTGCGTTATAAAGGAAAGAAAGAATAATAATATTTTAACCGATATGAAAACGCTCTATATAGACGATTTATGCGTTGACGAAAATATAAGAGGAAAGCATATCGGAAGCGGGATTTACGAATATGTAAAAAATTACGCGAAGGAAATAGGATGCTATAATCTGACGCTTAACGTTTGGGCGTGCAACGAAAGCGCGCGGAAGTTTTACGACGCGCGGGGTCTTAAACCGCAGTCGGTGATGATGGAAGCGATATTGTAATTAAAGGGACGCTAAATTATTTAGCGTCTTAGCTTGTCGACAAGCTGTCGGCAAGCCAAAAACAGCGCTTTCTCGGAATTTGCTCTATTGTGTTAGTTCGCAATAACAACCGGTTTTGAAATGCCGCCGTTCATATCCTTTTTGGAGCTGTGTATTATCACGGCGATATCCGCGTCGCCCGAAATATCGGAAACGTCGACGTCAATTTTCTCCCCATGCGGACATTCACCGCTGAATTTCCGCTCGCCGTTTACGAATATTTCAACCTCGTTTCCGGTGACTTCGCGGAATATAATGAAATTGTCGTTCTTATTAATCTTCACGGTTGTTTTGTAAAGTCCGAAACCGATGACGTCTTTGAATTTGCCGTCAAAGCCGCTTCCGGCGTTTACAACGCCCCATGTGTTCATATCGCTGTCCTCGATTTTTACGTTCGGGTCGGGACGGCTTTCATAAAGCTCGACAGCCTGACGCCATTTGACGATATATTTTTCATTCACTGACGGTATAAAATTGATTTTAGCGTCCCTCTGCTTGGAGGGAACTGAAGCTGAAGCGGACGCAAGACCCTCGCTAAAGGCGTTAAGCGTTACTTTTTCCGCGCCGTCCGACTGCTTTACTATAACCTGGCAATAGCCGTTAAACAGGCGTCTTTCCTCCGCCTTGTCAGCCTCGTGCGAGTTGGGGTCGCCGTTGCCGACGCCGATTATTTCTCCGCCATCGGCGGTAAATTTAATAAGATTATCCGCGCGGGGGACAGTAAAACCGTTTTCGTCGACGGCTGAAATATTGAAAATTACAGCGTCGTCACAGCCGTCGTAAACAAAACCGCTCTGCGGTTCTATAACGATTTTTGCGGCTTCGCCCGTTGTTGCGGTCTCGTCGGAACAAGCTTCCGCTCCGCCGGAATATCCAATCATTTTTAGCGTCCCTTTTTCAAAAGCCACATTCCAGTCAGCCATATCATATTTGTCCACGGGTTTTCTGCCTAAGGATTTGCCGTTTAAAAACAGCTCCGCCTCGGAGCAGTTCGTGTGCGCCATAACGCGTACCTCCTCTCCCTCTGACCAATTCCAGTGGGGGAGCAGGTGAATCATAGGCTCGTCGGTAAAGAACGCCTTGTTGAGGTAAAAGGCGTCTTTTTTAAATCCGCAGGTATCCATAATGCCGAACTGAGTTCCGATTGACGGCCACTCGAACGGCGTAGGCTCGCCGCGGTAATCAAAGCCTGTCCAGATAAACAGTCCCATAATGTGAGGACGCGTATCGATCTGCTTAAAGCCGTCTCGGTAGGTGTTGCCCCATGCCGCCGCCTCGCTGTCATAGCAGTCTATTATGCGCTTCTCATAGTCGGTTTTATATACGCCGCGCGTCTGAAACGCGCTGTCGTTTTCACTGCCAATCATCGGCATATCGGGATACTTTTCGCGGAAATCGTCATAGGTGTGAGTTATGTAATTAAAGCCTGTCATATCGAGTATGTCGCATGCGCCGCCGTCCGCTGTCACGCCTGTGTTCATTGCGCCGAGAAGAAAACGAGCGCCGTCGAGCTTTTTAACTTCGCACTGAAGCCTTTCGGCAAGCTTCCTGCCTGTCGGAGTACCCTGCAAAGGTTCCTCGTTAAAAAGCGAGTACATCACAACCGACGGATGGTTGCGGTCGCGCATAACCATATCTCTGACCTGCTTTATACCGTCGGGACCTGAGTTGAAATTACGGTTCTCGTCCATGACGAGAAGACCGTATTTGTCGCAGTAATCGAGTATTTCGGGATTGGGATTGCCGTGAGCGCAGCGGTACGCGTTTGAACCCATTTCCTTCAGGAGTTTTATGCGGTACTCGTTTACGCTGTCGGGAACGGCAACGCCGACTCCGGCGTGATCCTGATGATTGCACGTTCCGTAAAGCGGAACGTGTCTGCCGTTAAGAAAAAATCCGTTGTTCTTGTCGATTGATATTGTACGGAAGCCGAAGGTATTTTTCTGACAATCGGTCATTTCGCCGTTTTCGTAAAGCTCGCTCGTCATTGTGTATAAATTCGGATTGTCAATATCCCATAACAGCGGACTGTATGTAAGAATACTTTGTTTTACGTTGACGCTGCTTCCGCTGTCAACGGAAAACGAGGTTTCACTCCTTCCGACAATATTGTCTTCCGCGTCAAGAATATATGATTTTAAAGTGAATTCTTTTTTCTCATATGAGGAATTTTCTATTGTAGTATCGGTGAGCGCGTCCCATACATACGCGTCTTTTTTTTCGGGATGCACAAACACGCCCCAATGCGCTATATGCAGCGGATTTTTTTTGTACAGATTTACATGACGGTAAATTCCGGCGCCCTCGTACCACCAGCCTTCAACAGCCGTCGCGTCGACAAACACGACAAGGTCGTTGATTTGGTCGCCGTAGAGCGCCATATCGCTAGCGTCTACGGTAAACGAGTTGTAGCCGCAGAAATTTCTGCCTATAACGGAACCGTTAAGATAAACAATGGAGTGAGATGAAATCCCTCCGAACTCAATCAAAATCTGTTTCCCTATGTCGGCTTCGTCAAGACGGAAACGCTTCGAGTACCACGCTTTGCCGCGCGCCTTATATCCGTTGGCGGGACCCCATTTTTCCTCAAATTTATTGTATACCGCCCAGTCGTGAGGAAGATTTACGGTTTCCCAGCCGCTTTTGTCAAAATCGGGCGAAGCGGCGCCTATCGCGCCGCCTGCTTTTGCCGCCATATAACATTCCGTATGAGTGCGCGCTGCGGCTTCAATATCGCCGTTATGAAATTTCCAATCTCTGTCTAAGCTGAATTTTTCCATATGCTTTCGCCGCCTTTCTGTAAGCTGTTATTTTAATTCCGTTAGCTTAACGCTTCCCGTAACCTTAATCTGTTCTTTATCCGAAAGATTAAATGTATAGGAATTGTCGTAAGCAACGTCAAGATTTTTCGTCGCCCGTGTTTTGCCTGTAGAGGAGGATATGATTATCGTGCCGCTGCCCGACGCGGTATAGCGTCCCTCGGGAATTTTATCCGGGCAGCTGTATACCTCGTCGTTTTTAAGAGCGTACGTCTTTCCCGTCTCTTCGCTTTTTACTCCCGAAACAGAGCTAAGCTCCTGCTTTTTTGCCTCAATTTCACTGTCGAGCTGTTCGGATTGCTTTTTCAGCTCGTCAATTTCCGATTTCAGTGTTTCGTACGTCTGCTGATATTCCATATAATAATTGTTAACGGTTGTCTTCGTACTCAATTCCGTTTCAATATCCTCCACCTTTTGCGACAGCTCCGCTTTCTGAGGCTCCATGGCTGAGATACCGTCTTCAATCATTTTTGTTTCCTCGCTGAGCTTTGCGCGCGCGAGCGACGACAAATTATGTGTAAAGCCGATGGCAAACAATCCCGCCGATATGAGAACGGTTAAAACCGCGAGCATTATGATGTAAAGAATTTTCTTTGTCATTAAATCACAGCCTTTCTGAAATTTAAGGTAATACGGTACAAAGATTGCGCGCAAAGTCCGCGGGATGGTCTTTGCGCGGCGTCGCCTTAAGAGGGCGTAAACTTCGCGCTGCCGTCTATTTCTATAATTTCACCGTCTGATACGGCGTACGTTTCGCCTTCGGATTTTAACGATTTATTGACGCGCGCTTTGCCGCCGCCGGAAATAACAATACTGCCGCTGCCGGTTACATTATATGATCCGGAAGCGATATTTTCGCCGACGGTATATCTTCCCGATGTAAGCGTTACGGTTCTTTTTGTTTTCGACTCAAGAGATGATTCGAGATTGTTAAGCTCGCGCTGCTTTTGCTCTAACCGGGCTTCAAGCGATTCTTTCTCGCTTTGCAGCTCGTCGTTTTTTTGCGATATTTTATCGAGATTATCCTGAGACTGATTGAATTTCTCAAGATTTTCCTCGTCCTCGGCCAGCTTTTGAGTCAGCTTGTCAATTTCCTCTTTTGTCTCATCGTTTCTCCTTTTCGCGTCCAGATAGACGCTGTCTTTTTCACGAAGCGCGGCTGTTTTTGACAAAACGGATTTTTCGCTGTGCGGCACAAGAAATCCCGCCGCCGCCGAAGCCGCCAGCGCCGCCGCGCATACCGCGCACGAAACCTTTATAAAAAGCGGAGACATGCAGGAGGGAAGCCCCTTAAAGTAATTGACTATACGTTCTGTTATCGCCGCTTTGTCCGCGGCTTCCGCCGGCTCGTCCGCGATTATTTCTATAATATCCTTATCCTTTTCCAATACGCTCACCTCGCTTAATTGAATATCCGTGTAAGAAATACGTCCTTGAACTGACGCGAAAAGCTGTCCGCGCTTTCCTTCGCCTTTACAAAATCATCAAATATTCCGAAAACGGAAGGCCCCGAACCGCTCATAACAGCTCCGAGCGCGCCGTTCATAATAAGCTTCTTTTTTATGCCTCCTATTACGGGATACATTTTTTCGGTTACGCTTTCCATTACGTTCGCAAGATTACACGCTGCGCCTTTAATATCCTTTTTTTCAAGAGCCGATATCATCGCGTCCGTATCGGGATGAACATCAATAGGCGCGCTGTCAATTTCCGCATATATAAGCTTTGTCGAAACATTTACCGGCGGCTTTACGAGAAGAACATAAGCGTCCGGCATTGGGGAAAGAGGGGAGAGACGCTCGCCTATACCCTCCGCAAGCTGAGTCCCGCCGCTGAAGCAGTACGGAACATCCGCTCCGAGAGACGCGCCTATGCGGAGCAATTCATCATCGGGCAACGGCTTGGAATAAAGCATATTCAGCGCTGTAAGAGTCGCCGCGCAGTTACCGCTTCCGCCGGCAAGTCCGGCGGCTACAGGTATGTTTTTGTGAATCATAATTTTGGCTCCGCCCTTAATACCGGTTTCCTTAAAGAAGGCGTCAGCCGCCTTGCAGGCAATGTTTTTTTCGCCCGTGGGCAGGTAGCGGAGATTTGTGGTTATGGATATACCGCCGTCCGTTTTGTCTATTATTATGAGGTCGAAAAGCGAGACCGTCTGCATAATCATTTTTATATCGTGATAGCCGTTCTCGCGTTTGGAGAGCACGTCAAGCGTAAGGTTTATTTTGGCGTAGGAACGCGATATGGCGCGTTTGCCGGTTATTACAGTATCCCTGGCAAGCATATAAATCTCTCCTTTAAACTAAATTGTACTATAAAATTTCGTGCGATTTATCTACAATTTCGCGAATCGCTTCGTCCGTGATATTATCCTCGCAGTCAGCTTTTTTCAGATACGCGAGGTATTCGATATTTCCCTCCGGACCTTTTATGGGCGAGAAGGACAGCCCCGCGGCGTGCAAATCAATGCTCCGCGCGAAGTCGAGCGCTTTTTTTATTACTTCGTAATGAACGTTTATATCTTTTACAACGCCTTTTTTGCCGACCTGTTCGCGTCCCGCCTCAAACTGAGGCTTGATAAGAGCGACAATTTCGCCGTCGGGAGAAAGAAGATTTTTCGCGACCGGAAGAACGAGCTTCAGAGAGATAAACGATACGTCTATCGACGCGAAATCTATTTCCTCGCCGACGTCCTCTCTCGCGACATACCGTATATTTGTCCGCTCCATGTTCACGACTCTTTCGTCCAGGCGCAGCTTCCACGCAAACTGACCGTAACCGACGTCGACGGCGAAAACCTTTTTCGCGCCGTTTTGGAGCATGCAATCGGTAAAGCCGCCTGTAGACGCGCCGATATCCATTGCTGTTTTGCCGTTAAGCGTAATCGGAAATTCCTTCATGGCTTTTTCCAGCTTTAAGCCGCCGCGGCTGACGTATTTAAGAGTTTCGCCGCGAACCTCCGGTATCGCCGCGTTCTCGTCCACCATCATGCCGGCTTTGTCGCATTTCTGATTATCAATATAAACCTGTCCCGCCATTATAACGGCTTTGGCTCTTTCTCTGCTTTGCGCAAGTCCCTTTTGGACAAGCAGCGTGTCAAGTCGTATTTTACCCATAAATTTTACCTCTGATTTATTTTTGACGCTATTGTTTTCGCGTCAAGTCCGTATAATTTGTCAAGCTCGTCCACCGAGCCGTGCGTAACCGGCGTATCGGGGAAAGCGAATATTCTGAATTTGCATTTAACGTTCTTTTCCTCAAGCAGCGTGGCAATCATAGAGCCCATGCCGCCGATTTTTACGTTGTCTTCTATAGTTATTACGTTTCCAGTCTTCATCGCCGATGCGAGCAGAGCCGCTTCGTCAAGCGGCTTAATTGTCGGGAGCGCGATTATCTCAACGGATTTGTCTGTGAGAGACGAAGCCTCCTGCGCTCGTTTAACCATTCTGCCGGTTGCAATTACGGTTACGTCGGTTCCCTGCTGTATTTTCTGAGCCCGCCCGAGAACAAAGCCGGACGGTATATCCGCCTCCGTATTTCCGCGCGGGTAGCGGATTGCTATGGGCGAATTGAATTTATTTACCGCGAAGTCGAGCATAACCTCAAGCTGGTCGAGCGACGCCGGTGAGAGAATCGTCATATTCGGCATATGTGAAAGATATGAAATATCATAAATTCCCTGATGCGTCTCGCCGTCCGCTCCGACAATTCCGGCGCGGTCGATAGGGAAGACCACGTGAAGATTTTGCAGACAGACGTCATGCAGCGTCTGGTCGTACGCGCGCTGCAAAAACGAGGAGTACAGCGGTATTACGGGAATATATCCCGCCGTAGCGAGACCTGCGGAAAGCGTCACGCCGTGCTGCTCGGCTATGCCCACGTCAAAAAATCTGTTTTTAAATTTCTTTTTAAATTCGTCAAGCCCTGTTCCGTTGGGCATAGCGCCCGTTATCGCGACGATTTTTTCATTATCCTCCGCGAGCCGCGTAAGAGCATGTCCGAAACGCGCGCTGTACGTTTCGCCGCCGCTTTCGGTTTCGCCCGTGACTTTGTTGAACGGACCTATGCCGTGAAATTTCTGAGGGTTGTTTTCCGCGGGCGCGTAACCCTTGCCCTTTTTCGTAAGGGCGTGTATGAACACAGGCTTGTCCTCTTCCTTAGCGTATTCGAGACACTGTATAAGCGCTTTTATATTATGCCCGTCCACAGGTCCCATATAAATAAATCCCATATCGTCGAATAGTGTTGTGGGAAGAACGAGAAGCCGTATAAAGCGTTTTATTTTTTTCAATACCTTTGCCGTTGCTTTGCCGCCGACGGGAATTTTTTTCAGAAAATTCTCAACCGCGTGCTTTGAACGGAAGTAAAACGGCGATAAACGAAGCGAGCGCAGGTGCTTTGACACCGCGCCGACATTTCTGGAAATTGACATTGCGTTATCGTTAAGGACAAGAATGAGCGGCGTGCGGCTGTGTCCGGCGTCGTTCATTGCCTCGTACATCATTCCGCCGGTGAGCGCGCCGTCGCCGAAAACCGCCGCTACATTATAGTCGTCGCCCGCCAAATCGCGACCGCGCGCGATACCGAGCGCGGCTGAAACCGAGGTGGAGCTGTGTCCGGTGTTGAAAACGTCGTATTCGCTTTCGCTCGTTTTCGGAAAGCCTGACATTCCTCCGAACCGGCGCAGGGTTTTAAATTCGTCTCTGCGTCCGGTTAAGAGCTTGTGGACATACGACTGATGTCCGACGTCGAATATGATTTTATCCTCGGGAACGTTAAAAACAGTGTGCAAAGCAACGGTTAGCTCCACAATCCCCAAATTGGAAGCGAGATGACCGCCGGTTTCCGATACACTGTCAATCAGAAACTCGCGGATTTCAGAGCATAGGCTCTGTAATTCGGCTGTATTAAGCTGTTTTAAATCATCGGGTGAGTTTATTCTGTCTAAAAGTTTATCCATCACCAAACGCCTCTATTTTTTCTTAAGGTGCTTAAAAAAATACATAATCCTGCCGACGATGAACACTATCGAGTTGCCGTTCTGCATGGAAACGCCCTTGCTCATTGCCTTGCCGCCGATGGTCAGCGAGCCTACAAGACCGGTAAGAATAAGGCTCGGGAGCATACCTTTGAGACGGAACATCGCTACGAGCTCCGAAACGATGAGAGCCGTTGTCGCGCCTGAAATAATTCCGGCTATATCGCCTATAACGTCGCAGCACATATTCGCCAGCTGCGGGGCGTGGCGGATTACCGAGATGCTTTCCCTCGCGCCCGCGACTTTTCTTGATGCAAGCGAATGGAAAGGATGCTCCTCCGCCGACTGAACGGCGGTGCCTATTATGTCGAACAGAATATTTACCGCGATTATCAGCAAAAGTATGACAAACGCAAAAAATATGCTCAGCGATTCCATTGCCGCCGATGTTATAAAGCTGAATATAACCGAAAGCGCGAACGATATTATTACAACGATTACAGTCCATTTATGCGAGGTCGAAACATTGAGCTTCGGCGCGGGCATTTTAAATTTCTTTCGTTTCGGTATGTCGGATTTATCCAAAATTTATTTCTCTCCTTTATAAGTAAAAATAATAGGGTAATGAGCAAAGTAAAGTTTGCGGCTTAGGTCCGGCAGGCTTTCCCGCGGGTCTGCTTTATCGTCGCCGAAGAAGCGGTTTCCCTTTAAAGTCCCGCACATTTTATAGTTGCCGGACTGCCACTGAGTCCGCACTGCAATCCCTTGCTCATCCTTTTACGACAGCCTAGAGGTTTTCCCAAACAGCCTGAGCTTTCCGTATCCTCTTTTGCAGATATGGTTTCAACGCGCATTGCCCCTTTA
>CAYRSG010000016.1:0-33702 GCA_964426905.1 uncultured Clostridium sp.
AGACCGCCGAAGAGAAGAAGAGTCTGATTGTATATTATTGTAAAGGAGGAAAACAGACAATGGCAATAAATAGACAGCCGGTATTAAAGAGATGTAAAACTTTGGGCGTCACTCCCGCTACAATGGGTATAGACAAGTCGTCTAACAGAAACCCGAAGCAGGGAAGAAAAAAGCAGTCCGAATACGGTCTTCAGCTCAATGAGAAGAAGAAGGTTAAGTTTATATACGGCGTGCTTGAGAAGCAGTTCCGCAAGTACTATGTAATGGCTACAAAGAGACAGGGTATCACAGGTGAGATGCTCCTTCAGATTCTTGAGTCAAGGCTTGACAATGTTGTATTCAGATTAGGCTTGGCTAATACAAGACGTGAGGCAAGACAGATTGTAAATCACGGTCATATCACAGTAAACGGTCAGAAGGTTGACGTCCCGTCATACCTTGTTAAGCCGGGTGATGTAGTATCAGTAAGAGAAAAGAGTAGGAACTCTGTAAGAATAAAGGAAATCGTTGAAACAAACGCGAACAGGATTATTCCCAAGTGGCTTTCAATGGACAGGAATACGCTCACAGGCAAGGTTCTTGCGTTGGCGGCAAGAGATGATATCGATTATGAAGTTGAGGAACATCTTATCGTCGAGCTTTATTCTAAATAATTATATGTTACCCTCGGTAAGTGGAGATATATATATGTTTTTACGGGCGTTTTCGGAGCGGTTGCTCCCGACAGCCCAGATTTAAAAGGAGGGTTCTGAAATGATAGAAATGGAAAAGCCTAATATAGAGTGCGTTGAAATGAGTGAAGACGGCAGATACGGTAAGTTTGTTGTATCTCCGCTTGAGCGCGGATACGGAACTACGCTCGGAAATTCACTTCGCAGAATTTTACTTTCATCTCTGCCCGGCGCGGCTGCAACTTCTATTAAAATTGAGGGCATTCAGCATGAGTTTTCGACGGTGCCCGGAGTAACGGAGGATGTTACGGAGCTTATTCTTAACATAAAGAAGCTTGCTCTTAAAATTCATGGCGATCTTCCTAAGACTGTTTACATCGAGGCAAAGGGCGCTCAGGAGATTACGGCGAACGATATTAAGCGCGATGACGATGTTGAGATATTTAATCCCGACCTTCATATTGCTACGCTGAATGATGACGCAAATCTCTATATGGAAATTACTCTGTCAAAGGGCAGAGGCTATGTCAGCGCCGAGAAAAACAAGCAGGAAATGCAGCCGATTATTGGAGTAATACCTGTGGATTCTATCTATACTCCCGTAACAAAGGTTAATTATACAGTAGAAAACACTCGTGTAGGTCAATATACGGACAGAGAAGAGCTGGCGGTTGAGCTGTGGACAAACGGCACAATAAAGCCCGATGAGGCTGTATCGCTGGCGGCAAAGATAATGAACGACCTTCTGACGCTGTTTGTCGACCTTTCCGACGACGCAAAGAATGCGGAAATTATTGTCGAGAAGGAAGAAAACAAGAAGGAAAAGGTTCTCGAAATGACTATCGAAGAGCTTGATTTGTCGGTTCGTTCATATAACTGCTTAAAGCGCGCCGGTATTAACACGGTTGAAGACCTTACGAACAAGTCCGAGGAGGATATGATGAAGGTCAGAAATCTTGGCAGAAAGTCGCTTGAAGAAGTCATAAACAAATTGAATGGTTTAGGTCTTTACCTTAAAAAAGAAGAAGATTAAACAATTGCGGAACGTAGTTTTACGATTGTTTGAAGAAGATTGATAGGAGGTATAACGGTTATGCCGGGAACAAGAAAGTTAAATCGCCCAACAGACCAGAGAAAAGCGATGCTCAGAAATCTCGTAACAAGTTTTCTGGAGTCGGGCAGAATTGAAACTACCCTTACAAGAGCTAAGGAAACCCAGAGTATGGCGGAAAAAATGATTACTCTCGGTAAGGCGAATACGCTTCATTCCCGCCGTCAGGCGCTGGAGTTTATAACAAAGGAAGACGTTGTAACAAAGGTTTTCTCAGAGATTGCTCCTAAGTACGCTGACAGAAACGGCGGTTACACAAGAATTTATCAGACGGGTCCGCGTCGCGGCGACAGTGCGCCTATGGCGATTCTTGAGCTTGTAGATTAATATGATTTTGTATTAAAATTGTACTAAAATCGGAAAAAAAGGCTGCGGCGAAATGATTTTCAATAACGAAATACGTAAGAAACAGCCTTAAAAACAACAAAAATCTCTTGATTAAATGACTGAACAGCCGTTTTTCAGGAGATTTTTTTGCGCAAAAAAACGAAGCAAGCAAAAGCCGCTCCGATTTATTTTGGTGCACCTGAAAGGACTTGAACCTTCACGTCGGGGACACCAGATCCTAAGTCTGGCGCGTCTGCCAATTCCGCCACAGGTGCATATGCGCCGCGCAGTACGCAACAATACAATTATAGCAGAATTGAAATTTTTTGTCAACAATTTTCAAAAAAAGACCGATATTTTTTTCAATCCGGAATTTATTTGTTCAAATTGTAAAAAAAGACTGTACAAAATTGAAATTTTATAGTATAATTATTTTATTAATGATTATGTTTAATCAAAGAAAGAGAGGAGAATTAAAAAATGAGAAAATCAAAGAAATTTTTAGCGCTTTTAACGGCGCTGTCGATTTCTGCGAGCGCGTTCGCGGGATTGGGCGTGACGGCTTTGGCTGACGATCCCGCCGCCGCGGAGGAAACAACGGCATGGACCGCTCCTCAGTACACGGCTGATATGGCGGTACATTCAAACCCCAATATAACCGTTGCTGAGAAGGATACTTCAATCGGCGGAGAAAGCCTAAGCTTAAAGATGCTCGGCTCGATAAGCGGAGGTATCGAAGACGCGGAACCGGGCGAATATAACGGACAGCCGGGCGGAACGGCTACGTTCACCGTAAAAACGGAGACCGCCGGCGATTATAACATTAAGGTTACGTGCCTTGGGGCGAGCAATAGAAGAATAGACCTTGTCGCCGGCGAAACCTTATACGCGTTCCCGACAGACGTTGAGGACGAATACGCGTCGTATTGGACGGTTATTTCAGATGAAGGCGCGAGAGCAGTATTCACATATACATTTGAAAACGTTGCTCTCGCCGCGGGCGACAACAGCGTTGTTTTAGGTACTAAGGTAGATCAGTCGTGGGCTCCCGACCTTGTGGGCATTGACGTTGAACAGGTTGTTCCGAAGGGACCCGGCATCGTTTACAAAAAAGGCTCCGGCGCGCTTGACGGCACGATAAATATTACATATGATAAAGACGCCGAGGGTACGCTGATTACGGCTAAGTTTTACGCCGACGGCACGCTTAAGTCGTTTACTGCCGAGGATGTAAAGCTTGTGGACGGTACCGTAAGCATAGAAGCGGATTTCGGCGGCGACGCGGTTACGCTTATGCTGTGGGACGGACTTGACACAATGATTCCGCTTCTTCCTTCGGTGAAGGTGGAAGGCAATTCCGAAGCGAGACCTACTCCCGTTGTAACGGATAATCCGTCGGAAACTCCGGCGCCGACCGCTGAGCCGACCGCTGAGCCTAAACCGACAATGGATCCGTCTCTGGTTTACTACACGCTTGATTTTGAGGATGACTCAAAGACGTATTTAAACTCTGAAGAAGGAACCACCACAACGCCGGAACTTTGGGCGTCACAGTATTATTTCGCAGGTCTTTCAATAGCAACAGATAAGGACGCAGCTATAAACAAGCATATGAAGTACCTGAACAATCAGGGCAAAGGTACAAGATGCGCTTATTATATTCTTCCGGAAGCTGCCGGCACGGTAGATGAAAATAAACAGGCAGTTGCTGAATTTGATTTTAAGTTCAAAAACGGCGGAACCAACGGTAATAATCAGCTTGCCTTAATCGGCAGCTCCGGCGCGCCTATTCAGAACGGCGATTATGAACCTTCAAATAAACCGGCAGGTACGGCGGCGATTCTCAAGTTTACACAGCCTAAGGACGGCGACGCTCAGTTCATGGTTAACAATGACGCGAGCAAGGGCGACACGCTTGATACTGTAACGGTAAAGAGCGAAGGCTATAAAAATGATACATGGGCGCACGCAAAGATTGTAATGAACTTTGAAAATCAGAATTCGCTTGTCACCGTAACATCGCTTGACGGCAGCGAAACGTATGTTCCTCAGCAGCTTGTTCCTTTTGTAACGAGCGCTGAAAAGCTGACAGAGCTTTTTGTAGCGGCTGCGAGAGACAGTAGCTATGTGTGCATGGACAACGTAGTTATACGCAAGCTGGACAGCGGCGACGTCGGAGCAACATATTATACTGTAACATTTAACGTTGACGGCAATGAAAAGAAGGTTGGCGTTAAGGAAGGCGAAACACTGACGGAGCTTCCCGACACGACAAAGACGGGATATATCTTTGACGGCTGGCAGTTAAACGACGGAACCGAATATCTTTCAAACGAAGACGTACTCGCTATGGAAATTACGTCGGATATAACCCTGACGGCGGCGTATCATCTCGATTCCGATTACATCGAGCCTATGGTAGCTTTGGAATTCAGCGATTTCCCCGATGGCGGTCTGCCGACAGCGGGCGCCGATGAAAACACGGCGGCAAGCAACCCGATAACAGTTAAGATTGTCGGCGAGATTGGCGGAAGCCTTGCCGAGAACCCCGACCCGAGAGTAACCGATCTTAGTGTAAAATGGGAATTTAAGGGCTTCAGACATATTGTTTCAAAGGCGCAAGCGGGTGAAAATCCGGAAACTGCCGACGGCGGCGAGAATAAATACTGCGATTCTTACGCGGAGGTAGTATATGACGATTCGAAACCTCAGTCTGTTGATTTCCAACTCAAGAATGTTCCGATGAACTTCTACGGCGAGGTTAAAGCGACAGTTACATACGGCGGTCAGACTATGGAAATAACAAAGCCGATGGCAATCATTCCGAATAAGGCGTCCGACGCGTCCACTATTCTGCCTAAGCCGGGTTATGTTGAGAATTTCGAATGGTATTCGGACGATCTGGTTGGCTATCAGGCTACGACCTCGTCTGACAATAAGAGCGCGACGGATATTGTAACCGGCGACTGGGCGGCTTACGGCGGCAACAGCGGCAGAGGTCTGTATATCGCGAAGGATGAGGAAACAGGCAAGAAGTTCCTTAAGCTCAAGTCAACGGGAACAAACAGCTCGTCGTTTGCCGTCAACAAGCTCGACTCCGCTCCTACGGGTCAGGTTATAATTAAGCAGGATATGAAGTTCTATAACAGCGGCACGTCTATATTGTTTAAGACGGCAAATCCTGTAACATGGACGACGGGTTCCGCTACATCGCTGAGCCTGAACTTTACAGGTACTGACTTTAATCTTAACAGCGGAGAGTCGATATGCGCCGCTTCCGCGGGTAAGTGGTACACAATCGTGCTTTCGGCGGACGTAACGTCAAAGCTCTGTTCCGCTAAGATTTACGATAAGGAATCGGGCGAGCTTCTCGGTTCGTCGGAAATTCTTCCGTTCTCAGACGCGGGTTCAACAGCTCCTGTTTATCTGTGCTACAGGACGCCCGATAATTCTATGGGCGAGCTTGACTTCAACAATGTGAAGATGTATGTTCCTTCAATTGACGAAACCAAGTTTACCGTAACGTCGGCTGACGAGACATTGTCGGTTCCTAAGGCCGGCGGCGAGGACGTCTCAACAACATTGAACGCTTCGGCTCTTTCGACTGAGGGATACGACATGATAGGCGTTGCCGATTGGGAAATCGACAGCAGCGTATCGGATACGTCGGGTATTGTTATTACTCCCGACGCTTCAAATTCGCATATGGCGACATTGACTGTAAAGGCGGGCGCTCCGGCGGGCGAGCTTCCGATTAATGTAACAATAAGCGGCGTAACAAAGCAGATTAAGATAAATCTGACAAGCTCGCAGGACAGCGTTCAGTTTACAAAGTCTGTTTCAAGCATTTCCATTCCTCTTGAGGCGGGAACCTCCGGAGAATATGAGTATGCCGCGAAGGTTGTAGGACCTAAGTCGGAGGAGGACGATACTCCGATTGACATTGAAGGCAAGACGGTAACGCTGGCTGTATATGACAAAAATAATACAAACGAGCTAACAACGCTTCCGGCAGGTATTGCGTTTGACGCCGCGTCGGGTAAGCTGACTGTAACGGATAAGGCTTCGGCGACTACGCTTTACATAAGAGCTACAAGCACAAACAGGAAGGATGAAACTATAACAAAGGCTGTTAAAGTAACAATACACGGTCTCGCGTTCGACTTCGGTACGGACGCTGACGGCGCGGTTGTTGAAGGCTATACCGCGGTAACTCCGTCTACGGCGTACAGCGAGACAACAGGCTACGGTATTGAAGACGGTACTCCTACGGCGGGCGGCACGGCGAGCGCGGAGGACGCGGACAGCGATAACCTCACAGGAACGTTTACGTTCAAGGCGAAGGTTACTCCCGCGAAGGTTTATAAAGTTAAGATAAACTATAAAGGCAGCGCTGCGGCGGAAAAAGTAAACGCCGACCTTAGCGGCATTGACCTCGGAACCGATCAGATTCAGACGGCGGATGACGGAAGTCTGCTTATTTCCGTAATCGACGATGTTCTTGACCTGACCTTCTCCGGCGGATACGTTTCTTCGATAGTAATCGAAAAGGCGGCTGAGAAGGCTGCGAACATGAAGCCGCATATTTATACGGTAGGCGACTCCACGATCGCGAATAACGGTTCATGGGCGTATGTAATGGCAAGAGATTACGCTTCGTACTCGCAGCTTCCGGATATCGCGTCATTCTCTAATAACGGACGCGGCGGAAAGAATCTTAGCTCATATTATACCGGCGGCGAGCTCATGGGCAGAGTTCTTGTGAATATTTGCCCGGGCGACTATGTAATGATAGGCGATATGGGTACAAACGGTATGGGCAGCGCTTTTGAAGCAAGCTTCAATTATTATATTGACGCTTGCGAGGCTCTCGGAGCTAAGGTTATTCTTAACTCATATTCGCCGCACGGCGCAAACAAGGGCGGCGGTTATGAGAGCGGATATGATGCGGAAACTCAGACATTTGACTCATATCGTAAAGACTCCTACGATAACATCGTCCGCGCGATTTATGAGGAA
Source organism: uncultured Clostridium sp. (assembly GCA_964426905.1). Lineage (GTDB taxonomy): Bacteria > Bacillota > Clostridia > UBA1381 > UBA1381 > Hominilimicola. The sequence goes on from CAYRSG010000016.1 coordinate 7,129, forward strand.
AGAACGACCGCGGGCGGCGCAAAGTATGATGAGAACATCGTAGGCTTCGTTGACATCGGTAAGATGGCTGACGCGGCGTTCAACGCTTACGTTGACGCTTATGCGGCTAACGGTTATGAATCAAGAGACGCGGCGGCGCAGGATATTATCAAGTGCTTTGGCGACCATAACCATTACTCAAACGGCACGTTGGCGTGTCAGCTGATGATTGAAGGCTACGGCGACGGCGCTGACGCTAAGGGTATTGTTAAATCGCTTTATGAAATCATATCGGCGGATTTGGCAAAATAATTCCGATATTAAAAGAACCTCTGAAAGAACCTCTTCGGGGGTTCTTTTTTTGCGTATTTTTCATATATATAGACCAAGCGAGGTGGCGGATGTGAAGAAATTTATAGCGGTTGCGGTGATAGTTATATTTGTTACGCTTCTTTTGCCGCCGGCTGTGGTATGGCTTGCAGGACATATCGGAAACAGAGCGCCGGAGCAGTTGGACAGCGGCAGCGTAAAGGTCTGGATAGCCGATGAAAAACGCGCGGAGGATATGAGTATAAGCGATTATCTAAAGCGCGTCGTAGCGGCGGAAATGCCCGCCGATTTTGAGGAGGAGGCGCTGAAGGCGCAGGCGGTCGCGGCAAGAACGTATCTTTATTCGCGTATTGCCGAGGAGGAAAAGGGAAACGTTGCCGAAAATCACGGCGGCGCGCCGGTATGCACCGACTCTACGCACTGTCAGGCGTATATTTCCGAGCGGGAATTCCGCGAAAGCGCCGATGCGAAGCGGGACAAAATAAGCCGCGCCGTTGATAATACGGCGGGCGAGGTAATGACATATAAAGGTGAAATCATATCTGCCGTATTTCATTCAACCTCGTCGGGCAGCACAGAAGCGGCTGTAGATGTATGGGGGTCGGACGTGCCTTATCTGCAAAGCGTTAAAAGCGAGGGCGACGAGCAGTCGCCTAAATTTCACAGCGAGCTTACCGTAAGCGAGGACGAGTTCAGGCATACTGTCGACGAGCACGCGGACGGAACGGATTGGACTAAGGGACTTATTTCAAATATAAAACGCTCCGGCGCGGGCGGAATTATATCGCTTGACGTCGGCGGCGTAAATATAAAGGGAACGGATTTCAGAAGTATGTTTTCGCTCCGCTCAACGAACGCGGAAATAACATGCGCTGACGGCGAGGTTAATATGTCCGTCAAAGGATTTGGTCACGGCGTCGGCATGAGTCAGTACGGCGCGGATTACCTTGCTTCGCAAGGCGAAAAATATGATAAAATTCTCAAAACGTATTATACGGGCGTAAAAATCGAAAAGAGGTAATTTTGCACAAAAAAATATTAAAAAATTGTATAGTTTTAAATCAGATTAACCTGTTTTTTATATTGAGAAAAACTTTTAAATGTTATAAAATAATATATAATTACGTTGAGAGAGAGGGAGAAAAATGAACAAGAGAATTATAAGTACGGCGGTAAGCCTTACGCTTGCGGCGTCGGCGTTCGGCGGTTTTGCCATAACGGCGCGTGCCGCGGAAGCAAAAACGCCGCAGTATCAGAAGAACGCGCGTCAGATGGAGGAGTTGAACCGCGGTCTTGTCGCGGCGTATCGCACGGCTGACGGAAAGGACGTTACGAGCGATGAGGCGGGCGTGTATCTTTCGTGGCGTCTTCTGGGCGACGAGCCGTTAGAGACGCAGGAATATGATATTTATAAAAACGGCGTCAAAATCGCGACAACAACCGGCGCTAAGGGGACAAATTATATTGACTCGTCCGGTACAACGGCGGACAGCTATAAGGTTGTAAAAGCCGGCGCGACTGACGCGGAGGTCGCGGCGGAGCCCGCCGTTACTCCCGCCGAAAATTACGTTGCGAGCGGAAGCGGCAGAAGCAGCTTAAAGCAGTCGATGACTTGGACGGATATTACGCTTGAAAGACCGGACGACAGCAACGACGGACACTATTATACCGTTGATAGCAGCCACGAGGGCGGAGCGAACGACGCGTCCGTGGGAGATTTGGACGGCGACGGCGATTACGAGATCGTGCTGAAATGGGATCCGACGAACTCCAAGGACGCGGCAAGCAGCGGTACGACGGGACATACCTACATAGACGCGTATGAAATAGATCCTGACAACACTGACGCTTCAAGCAACGCGAACGGACATTTGTACGCGTGGAGAATTGATTTGGGTCCTCACGTTCGTTCGGGCGCTCACGAAAATCCGTTTCTCGTATACGATTTTGACGGCGACGGCAAATCCGAGATTGTTTCCATAACCGGTCTCGGCGCGATTGACGGACAGGGCAATTATGTAACCTTAGCCGGCGATACCGAGGAAATAAGAAACGCGGATAATACACAAACCTTTTTGAGAAAGGGCAAGAATATAGGCCCCGAGTACTACACGATATTTGACGGCGAAACCGGCGCGGCGCTTTGCACGACGGACGCTATCCCGATTGGCGCCGAGGACGGCAGCGATTGGGGCGACAGCAGTATGAACAGATCGTCGAGATACCTCGCGGCGGCGGCGTACCTTGACGGCGTTCACCCGAGCATAGTTATGTGCCGCGGCTATTATAACAGAGCCGCGCTGCGCGCGTATACGTGGGACGGCGTCGAAATGGCGCTTCAATGGGAATACGACAGCAAAACAGCCGCCGACGGCTCGCTTGCCGGACAAGGCAACCATAACTTGTCGGTAGGCGATATAGATGACGACGGCAAGGACGAGATTGTTTACGGTTCCGCCGCGCTTGATAACGACGGAAAGACCGTTCTCGGAAACACAAAGCTCGGTCACGGCGACGCTATGCATATGAACGACTTTAACAACGACGGCGTTCAGGAGGTATTTTCCGTAAAGGAAAAATCCGAGGGATTTACAAAGTACGCAGAGGATTTGAGAGTAGCGTCGACGGGAGAGCATTTCTGGGAGTCCGGAAAGATTGTTACCTCAAGCGATAACGGCAGAGGCGTAATGGATAATATTGACGACGCGTACGCGCTTGCGCAGCATAATGCCGGTAACGATAACGTTATGGCTCTGGGCTGGTCGAGCGGTCTTACAAATATACACGATATGAGCGGCGCCGACCTTAAAGCAAAGCCTGCAAAAGCGGGAAGCGGTACGTTTGATAACTTCCTTGTATATTGGGACGGTGATTTGGGAAGAGAGCTTCTGGACGCTAACATTATTCAGAAATATGACGCTTCAACCGGTTATACGACAAGATTTTGGGGTTCCGGCAACGGCTATACGCTTACAGGCGCGAGTACAAACAACTATTCAAAAAGGAATCCGTCGCTTGTCGCCGACATCTGGGGCGACTGGCGCGAGGAAATTATAATGCCCGTGGGAAAAGGCGAGACGGATACTCCGCTTCTGAGAATCTTCACATCGACAATTCCGACTGATTACAGACTGACAACGCTTATGCACGACAGTCAGTACAGAATGTCGGTTGTTTGGCAGAACGTGGCGTATAATCAGCCTACGCATACGAGCTATTATATCGGCTCGATCGCGCTCGCGACGGACAGCGATGGAAACGCGTTAAACTATCTCGCTCCCGCGGTAGCGTACACAAACGTCACATATGACGCGCCCGAATCCGTCGCGGTAACGGGCATAAGCATATCCGAGGACAGCGTTACGCTTGAAAAGGGCGAAACCGTTACGGTAAACGCGGCGGTTGAGCCTGAGGACGCGACAAAGAAGGGTATAACGTGGACTTCCTCAGATACAAACGTGGCGACTGTTTCAAACGGCGTTATTAAAGGCGTCGGCGTCGGCGCCGCTACGATTACCGCGACGACTAAGGGTACGGCCGACGACGGAGTAACGACGTTTTCGGATACCTGCGCCGTTACGGTATATGAAACGCCGGTAACGGGAATAAAGCTGTCGGAAAAGGTTATCGAGGTCGGTATGGGCAATTCTGTTGATTTGGAAGCGATAGTTTCTCCCGACGACGCAACCGACAAGACCGTAACGTGGACGTCCGAAAATCCGGCGATCGCGGCGGTTTCGGACGGTACGGTAACGGGAATAAGCTACGGCAAAACAAAGATTACCGCGACAACAAACGACGGCGGCAAAACGGCGGAATGTATCGTCAAGGTAAAGCCGATAACCGTAACCGACTTAACAGGCGAGGATTCTTATGTAAGCTCAAATACAGACGACAATACATCGTTCGTCGGCACGGCGACGACGGGAGCTATGACCATAAATCAGGCGACTGTTCCCGGTGAGTTCCATAAGGATTTTGAGACGGTTGCGAATGGGAAAGCGACTTTGACTCTAAAATATAATTCAGGCGGCGCGAAAGAGAACGGCGCGTATATGTGGCTTGCGGGTCACGGCTACGACTCGGGCTTGAAATTCCTCGATGAGGACGGAAACAATATCATTTCCGTGTACGACGTCCACACGACGAAAAGCGATAGCAACAACACAGGCGTTTCAACAAAGGCTAAGGTTGGTTCGGGCGACGCGGAGAATGTCAGCGGCTGGACAAAGACCTCCGATTCGGGCGAAGCGCCTTTAAACAGAAGCCAGATAAGGTGGATTGTCACTCTTGAATGCGATTATGACAATGACAGCGCGACGCTGACGCTGTCCGGCGCGTCAAGCGAGTGGGTAAAGGGAGTAACATATGAAAAGACCTTTGCTTTAAACGGAGCGAAATTTACAAGAGTACAGTATTTCACGGATAACCTCACGGATTATGTGACGGCGAACCCAAAAATCGAGGGAACAGTATATGAACTTGCGTCGTCAAGTATTTCGGGCGACACAACCGAGGTTAACGGCGGCGATTGGATTGAGCCGGATGGTCAGACGATCCACTACGCTGTCGAGGACAGCGGACGCGTTTGGTATAACGCTGAAAATCCGAGTTCCTCGTACAGCGCGTCAAAAACCTTTGAGGGAATCGAACAGGACGCTATCGTAACCTATGACGCCGATTGGTATTTCGGAAACGCGGTTGCGAGAGACGGAAATTATCAGTATATCCAGTTGGGTAATTATATTCGTTTGGGTTGGACAAACGGCTATAAGACGCACTTAAGCACAGACGGCGGCGCTACGTGGATCGACAGCGACGGCGACGGAACTCCGGACAGCGTATTCGACGGAGAAAATACTATCTATACAAAAAATGTGAAGGTTATCTATGACACAAAGAACCGCGTCGCTTCGCTTTTGATTGATAACGTGAAAATAGGCGACTATGAATACGGAACCGATGGCGGCGATATTGACGAGAGCGTCGGCGCGGTGACCTTTGGCTTTACGCGTACGGGCGCTCCGCCTGCATGGGCGACGCCGAACGGAATTGACCGCGTAAGAGTTTCGCAGTTTATCGAGGGCGAGGAAGCGCCCGATTTAACCGAAGTAAAAATACTCGGCATGGATGAAAACGACGCGAAAACCGTAAATCTTCAGTATTCTCTTGTGGATTACGAGGGCGATGAGATAACGCTGATAGGCGTAATTTATGAGTGGGACAGTCCGGTAGTCAATGAGGTTCAGATAAAGAAAATCCCAAATCCCGAAAAGAATGCGGTTGTTAACGACAGCATTACGTTTGAGAATGACCCCGGTACTGAAGTTAAAGTGTATATGTGGAATTCTGTAGACGGAATGACGCCTGTCTGCGAACCCGCCGAATATGAAGTAGTTCACGGCTCGGGAGAGGTTCATTAAAGTCTAAAGCGATTTACGGGCAAAAAATCCGAATAAAAATCCGCGGGCGTTTGTCCGCGGATTTTTCTGCGTTCAAACCGTTATTTTACCGTTTAATATGCGTATTAAAAATTACGCGTTTATCCGGTTGAGAAACACATGAGCGGGGCGATCTCTTTTTTGTAAAAATTTCAAATAAGTATTGATATTTGTTGATTTTTTTGATATTATATTACCTGTAAAACGAAAAAAATAATTAGGGGTTGAAAACATGCCTGCATGGATTACGGATTTTTTAAGCCGTCTTAATTCGACGTTTGTCGTCGAGGGACGCTGGCAGTGGTTTGTGAGCGGACTGGGCAACACGCTGCTTATATCGCTTCTGTCGGTTATACTCGGACTTGTGATAGGAGTTATAATGGCGCTGATGCGTCTGTCGAAAATAAAGCTTCTCAGAGTAGTTTCGGGAATATATATTGATATTATACGCGGAACGCCTACAATGGTACAGCTTTTGATAATTAATTTTATTATATTTGCCTCGGTGAATATTCCGGCATGGATTGTCGGCTCTATAGCCTTCGGAATCAACAGCGGCGCGTATATAGCTGAGATTGTCCGCGGCGGAATACTGTCGGTAAACGCCGGACAGTCCGAAGCGGGACGGTCTCTGGGTATGACGTCGGCGCAGACAATGCGCTCGATCGTTATGCCGCAGGCGATGAAAAACATCCTTCCCGCTCTCGGAAACGAGTTTGTCGTGCTGATTAAGGAAACGGCGGTCATCGGCATGGTCAGCAATATCGACCTTGTCGGAGCGGCAAGAAAAGTGCAGGGACGTACATATGATTATCTTATACCGCTTCTGTCAATTGCGGTTATCTACTATGTGGTAATAAAAATCATCAGCACGGTTCTTGCGAGACTTGAAAAGGGTATGAGAAAGGCGGATAAGCGATGATTAAGGTTACGGGATTAAAGAAGCATTTCGGCGATTTGGAGGTGCTGAAGGGAATAGACCAGCATATAAAGCAGGGTGAAAAGGTTGTTATCATAGGACCTTCCGGCTCGGGTAAGTCGACGTTTTTAAGATGTCTCAATATGCTTGAAATTCCCACGGAGGGAGAAATCCTCATAGAGGGCGAGAGCATAACCGCTCCAAAGACGAATGTAAATAAAATACGCGAAAAGATGGGAATGGTTTTTCAGCAGTTTAATCTTTTCCCGCATCTGACGGTGCTTGACAATATAACGCTTGCGCCGATAAAGGTCAAGAAGATGAGCAAGACCGACGCTGAGGAGCTCGCGCGCGGGCTTCTGAAAAAGGTAGGTCTTTCGGATAAGGCGGCCGCGTATCCCGCGCAGCTTTCGGGCGGACAGCAGCAGAGAATCGCTATAGCGCGCGCGCTTGCCATGCAGCCTGACATAATGCTGTTTGACGAGCCGACGTCGGCTCTTGACCCTGAAATGGTAGGCGAGGTTCTCGCCGTTATGAAGGATCTCGCGAACGCGGGAATGACAATGGTTGTTGTTACGCATGAAATGGGTTTCGCGAGAGAGGTCGGTTCAAGAGCGCTGTTTATGGACGGCGGATACGTTGTCGAGGAAGGCGCTCCCGAAGAGCTGTTCGGCAACCCGAAGAACGAGAGAACGAAATCATTCCTGAGCAAGGTGCTTTAAATCGTTATCTAACACTATGGTGTTAAATATATAAATTAAAATTGATATTTTTAGGAGGAGTAAAAAATGAACAAGGGTTTAATCAGGACCGCCGCGGCGGCGGCTGTATCGGTAATGGCTGTTTCGGCTCTCGCAGGCTGCGGAACCAAAACGGAAACAACCGAATCAGGCAAGCTGATTATGGGTACAAACGCGGCGTTCCCGCCGTTTGAGTACACAACATCGCAGGGTATCGTAGGCGAATTCGACGGTATTGACGTCGCGATATCAAACAATATTGCGCAGTCAATGGGCAAACAGCTTGAGGTTGCGGATATGGAGTTCGACGGACTTATCGCCGCTGTAAGCACAGGCAAGGTCGACATGGTTGCGGCGGGCATGACCGCGACTGAGGAAAGAGCGCAGAGCGTTGACTTTTCCGATACTTACTACGTTGCTTCGCAGGTAATGGTAGTCGCCGCGGACAACACAGATATAACAAAGGCTGAGGATTTGAAGAACGATAAGAAGGTAGGCGTTGTTCTCGGTTATACGGGCGACGGTATTGTTACCGATGACCTTCAGATTGCGGAGGATAAGATAACAAGAGCAAACAGAGGTCTTGATATCGTTCAGGACGTTAAGAACGGCAAATTGGACGCCGTTGTTATAGACTCGGCTACAGGCAAGGCGCTTGCTGAAAAGAACGGTCTTAAAGTAATTGAGGATTCCGAGGCGTTTGAGGCGGAGGAATACGCGATAGCGGTTAAGAAGGGCAACAAGGAGCTTCTTGAGCAGATTAATAAGGTTTTGGCTGATATGAAGGCGAACGGCGAAATTGAAAAGCTCGCCGTGCAGTATGACGAAGCGGCCGCCGAAGCCGCCGAGTAAAAGCAGAAAATAAAGGGGCTGTAAAGAAACAGCGCAGAGCGAATAAAAAACGGAAGTATAACGCGGGAAATTCAGCATTGTATACCGTCCGAAGCCGTACATGGGTACGTCAAGCTGTCTGTGAATTTTTACAGTCCTTTTTTCGATAAAATTTCCGCGCGAACGGTTAAGGAGCGGTAAAATGCGTGTAGACAAATATATTTCCGGCTGCGGATACGCGAGCCGCAGGGAAGTAAAAAAGCTGATAAGGCAGGGAGCCGTTTTAATTGACGGCAAAGTGTGCAAAAAAGCCGAGGAACGCGCGGATGCGAACAGCGACGTCCGCGTCAGGGGCGAAAAGCTCATATACCGCGAGTTTGTGTATCTGATGCTGAATAAGCCTAAGGGATATGTGAGCGCCGCATATGACAAAAAGTATCCTGTTGTTACAGACCTTGTGGGAGAGGAATACGCGCATTTTGAAGTGTTTCCCGTAGGAAGGCTCGATATCGACGCCGAGGGACTTTTAATTCTCACTAACGACGGCAGGTTTACCCATGAAATGACGTCGCCCGGAAAAAACGTATATAAACGGTATTTCGCCGTAGTTGACAAGCCTATGGATAAAAGCGATATTGAAGCGTTCGCCGCGGGAATGGAGTTTAAGGATTTTACCGCGAAAAGCGCCGTGCTTGAAATAACGGAAAATCCTCGCGAGGTGTATATAGAAATCGCCGAGGGCAAATTCCATCAGGTAAAGCGTATGTGTGAAAAAGTCGGCAAGACCGTAACGTATTTAAAGCGTGTGGCGGTCGGCGGCGTAAAGCTTGATGAAAGCCTTGAACGCGGAGATATTCGCGAGCTGACACGCGAGGAGCTTAATATTCTGGGATATGATATTTAAATCAGCTTGCGGCAAGCCAAACCGGTCTGATTTAGATACGCTCCGGTTTTGTTCACAAATTGTTCATAAAATCGGCAATATCTGTTTACAATTAATTCATACCGGCGTCAAAAGTGTATTGTAAGATATAATCACAGTAAGGGAATAGAGAAAAAAAGAGTATGAGATTTAATTATTTTGATAATAATTAAAACAGGAAGGATGATTTGAAATGAAAAAATACCCTTATACGGAATCTACGGATTTGATAGTCTATAATCGGAAACCGAAAAAAGAAAAGAAACCGAAGGTATGGCTTGCGGCGATATGCAGCGCTCTCGCGGCGAGCGTGTTTACCGCCGGGGTATTCGGAGCCGGAACATATTATCTTTTTAAAGACAAGAATATAAATCAGCCTTCTCAGGCTCAGCAGATTGCGGAAACGGCTCAGCAGGACGGTTCATCAGACGGCGCGCAGCTGGCGGCGTTCGTTAACGGAAAAAAGACGCTTACAATTCCGGAGATTGCCGAAAAAGTAGGACCGAGCGTTGTAGGCGTTATAAATAAGACTACCGTATCGCCTCAAAAATATTACGACCCGTTTACCGGCAGATACTATTATTACGGAAGCGATCAGGACGACCAGACTGTTGAGCAGGGAAGCGGTTCGGGAATTATTTTCCAGGATGACGGATATATAGTAACAAATCAGCATGTCATAGACGGGGCTTCCGAAATATCGGTAATACTTAATACCGGCGAGGAGTTTGCGGCGAAGCTGGTAGGTCAGGATACAAAGACCGACCTTGCGGTTTTGAAGATTGACCCCGGTAATACGGCTCTTACGGCGGCGACGCTGGGTGATTCGACAACCGTTCAGGTAGGAGAAACCGCCGTGGCTATCGGCAATCCGATGGGACAGGAATTTTCCGGCTCGGTTACGGCGGGAATCATAAGCGCCGTAAACAGAACAATGACTATAGAAAACAGAACTTATAACCTTTTGCAGACAGACGCCGCGATAAACTCCGGCAATTCGGGCGGAGCGCTTATAAATCAGTACGGCGAGGTTATAGGAATCAACTCGGTTAAGCTGTCGACAACAGGCGTTGAGGGTATGGGATTCGCGATTGCGATATCAGAAGCAAAGCCTATTATAGATGATTTGATGGCTTCGGGATATGTTACAGGCAGACCGCTTGTAGGAATAACAATAAAGGATACAGGCTACGGACTGTTTATAAGCGGCGTAAGCGAGGGAAGCGGCGCTGAGGAAGCGGGACTAAAGCCGTATGATATGATACTTGAGGTAGACGGTCAGAAGGTTTCCTCGACAGAGGAGGTCAATTCAATACGCGACGAGAAGAAAGCCGGAGACTACCTGACGTTCAAAATTCTCAGAAACGGCGAAACAATGGAAATTCAGGTTCGTCTGATGGAGGATTCAGAGAACAAGAAAAATTAATATGAAATCCAGTTACAGTTTGACGGCTGTTTCATAGCAGCCGATACCATCCTTTTTTTCATATGCCCTTGCCTTCCCCAAAGGCAAGGGTCCCCCCAAAAAGTCCGGACGCGAAACGCGTTCGTTCATAATATAAAATTACAGCTTGTACAGTTGTGATACTCCCCTAAAACATTTACTCCACCATAAAGTAATGTAAAAATCAAAAAGCCGGCGGATATTGCTTCCGCCGGCTTTTTGACTCTTGACACAAAACGCGTGGCGGAGTAAAATTATATCGGAAAAAAATGATATACGGAGAAAAAGCATGAAATACGAGGAAGCGATAAATTACATTCATTCCATACCGAAATTCCGGCGTCCCTTGGGCAATGCGAATCTGGCTGAATTATTAAGCGTTTTGGATAACCCGCAGAGCAATCTCAGGTTTATCCATATTGCGGGGACAAACGGCAAAGGCTCGACAGCCGCTATGACGGCTGAGATTCTGAAACGCTCGGGATACAGAACGGGGCTTTTCACTTCACCTTTTCTTGAGGTGTTTAACGAGCGTATACGCATAAACGGGGAATACATTACAGATGATGAGCTTGCGGAATACACGGAGAGAGTAAAAAACGCCATGGAGGAAAACGATAAGCCGGTTTCCGAGTTTGCGTTTGTGACGGCGGCGGCGTTTTTGTATTTTTTTGAAAAGAAATGCGATTTTGTCGTGCTGGAGGTAGGAATGGGCGGAAAGCTTGACGCCACAAATGTAATAGAAAAAAGCGCGGTAAGCGCGATATGCAAAATCGGCTTTGACCATACGCAGTATCTCGGAAGCACAATAGAGGAAATTGCGGCGGAGAAATGCGGTATTATAAAAGAAGGCGGCACGGTCGTTTCCTGTCCCAACGGCGACGCGGAGAATATAATTAAGCGGTGCGCCGGGGAAAAGCGAGCGGCGCTGACATTCGCTGAAGCGCCCCAAATTACGGAAAACGGATTTATATACAAAGGAATCGAATACGCGCTGTCGTTAAAAGGCGCTTATCAGCCTCAAAACGCGGCTTTGGCGCTTGAAATCATAAACGCGCTGAGAAAACAGGGCGCTGATATTCCCGAAAAAGCCGTCGCGGACGGTCTTAAAAATACGAAGTGGGCGGCGAGATTTGAGTTTGTTTCCGACAACGTTATAATAGACGGCGCTCACAACATAGACGGTATGAGAGCGTTAAAGGAATCGCTTCACGCTTTAAAACGCGATATTGTTCTTGTAATCGCGATGATGGAGGACAAGGATTACGGCGCGTGTATACGCGAAATTGCGCCCGCGGCGAAAAAAGTCGTCGCGACAGAGCTTGATATGCCAAGACGTCTCAAAGCTGACAGGATAGCAGATATTGTAAACGGTATGAATATACCGTGCGCGGTCAATACTAATCCTGCGGACGCGCTTGAGGAAGCGCTGTCATTTTCCGGCGCGGAGACGGTTTGCGTGTGCGGTTCGCTGTTTCTCGCCGGCGAGGTACGCAAAAAATTTCATAAAAACACAAAATAATACTTGCAAAGAAGCACGGTATGTGTTATAATGCTTTGTGGTATTTTTGTACCCTAAAATTTTATAAGGAGGCAGACGGTAGTGAAAGAAGGAATTCATCCCGATTACAAGCAGACTACCATTACCTGCGCTTGCGGAGAGGTTATAGCTACAGGCTCGACGAAGGAAAATATTCAGGTCGAAATATGCTCGAAGTGCCATCCGTTCTTTACAGGTAAGCAGAAGCTTGTAGATACAGGCGGACGTGTTGAAAAGTTCAACAGACGTTTCAACAGACAGACAAAGCAGAACTGATTTTTTCTGCGAAGATTTTACGTTACAGTTTATAAGTTGAACCCGTGTCTTGGAAAACCGAATCACCAACGGTATCTCGGCGCAGGGCGATGATTTATCATAGGAGGTGAAAAAGATGACGAAAGAACGCAAAGAGGAAATTATTAAGACTTATGCGACGCATGAAGGCGATACAGGTTCTCCCGAGGTGCAGATTGCGCTTCTCACGGAGAGAATTAATCACCTTAACAACGACCATCTTAATATTCATAAGAAGGACCACCATTCAAGAAGAGGTCTTCTGATGATGGTTGGTAAGAGAAGAGGTCTTATGAATTATCTGAAGAGTCAGGATATCGAAAGATACCGTGCGCTTATAGCTAAGCTCGGACTCAGAAAGTAATTACGATATTCAGGCAAACGGGGGCTTTCTCCGTTTGCCTATATATATTTTACGGAGATTTTGTTTAGCAAATAAATAGAGAGGTAAATTATAATATTCGCTTCGCGGATGCTATAAACTGCAATTTACATCTGTATTTATCTGCTAAAACATATCTCCAAATACAAAAAAGAGAAGGAGAGAAACATATGTTTAAAACATTTGAAACAACACTCGCGGGAAGACCGCTTATAATCGAAACAGGCAAAATGGCGCAGCTCGCGAACGGTCACTGTCTCGTGCGCTACGGCGACACGGTAGTAATGGTAAACGTAACGGCGTCGCGCGCGCCCAGAGAAGGAATTGACTTTTTCCCTCTTAGCGTCGACTATGAAGAAAAGCTGTATTCCGTAGGTAAAATCCCGGGCGGATACATTAAGCGCGAGGGTAAGCCGTCGGAAAAGGCTATTCTTACAAGCCGCGTTATCGACAGACCTATCCGTCCGCTGTTCCCGTCCGATTTAAGAAACGACGTATCGGTTGTGGCGACTGTTCTTTCGGTTGAGCAGGACAACCCTCCCGAGGTTGCGGCGATGATAGGGACGTCGATCGCTATCTCTATTTCGGATATTCCGTGGGCGGGTCCCATAGGCGGCGTATGGCTCGGTCTTGTTAACGGCGAGTACGTTATAAACCCGACAGTCGAGGAAAGAGAAAAGAGCGACATGCTCGTAACCGTCGCCGGCACGAAGGAAAAAGTCGTTATGATTGAGGCGGGCGCGAACGAGGTTGAGGAAAGCGTTATGCTGGAGGGTATTAAGTACGCTCACAGCGTTATAAAGGAAATATGCGGCTTTATAAGCTCTATTCAGGCTGAGATCGGCAAGAATAAATTTACCTATGAGTCGCATGACGTCGACCATGATTTGTATGACGCGGTTAAGGCTGCGGCGTTCGACAAGCTTTGCTATGCGCTTGACACTGACGACAAGAATATCCGCGACGCGAGAATAGGAGAAATCACGGACGAAATAATCCCCGCTCTTGAGGAGCGTTTCCCCGACATAAACGAGCAGATTGGCGAGATACTTTACAAGATGCAGAAGGAAATCGTGCGCGCGTGGCTCGTAGAGGGCAGACGCGTCGACGGCAGAGGTCTTGATGAAATCAGACCGCTTGCCGCCGAGGTTGACCTTCTTCCGAGAACTCACGGCTCAGGCTTGTTCACAAGAGGTCAGACACAGGTTCTGTCCGTAGCGACGCTTGCGCCGCTGTCGGAAAACCAGAGACTTGACGGAATTGACCTCGAAGAAACAAAGAGATATATTCATCACTATAACTTCCCGTCATATTCGGTAGGAGAGACGAGACCTTCAAGAGGTCCGGGCAGACGTGAAATCGGTCACGGCGCGCTTGCGGAGCGTTCGCTTGTTCCGGTGCTTCCGCCGGAGGAGGAATTCCCGTACGCTATAAGAGTCGTATCGGAGGTGCTTTCTTCAAACGGCTCAACGTCGCAGGGCAGCGTATGCGGTTCAACTCTTGCGCTTATGGCGGCAGGCGTGCCGATTAAGGCTCCGGTTGCAGGTATTTCATGCGGTCTTATTACGACTGAAAACGGCTTCACGACAATGGTTGATATTCAGGGGCTTGAGGACTTCTACGGCGAGATGGACTTTAAGGTAGCCGGAACAAAGAAGGGTATCACATCAATTCAGGTTGATATCAAAAACGACGGTCTCCCGTATGAGGTTATAGAGGAGGCTCTCGCAAAGACGAGAAAGGGAAGATGCTACATTATAGACGAAATACTCTTAAAGGCAATTCCCGCGCCGAGAGAGGAGCTTTCCAAGTACGCTCCGAAGGCGGATACAATGCATATCGACGTGGACAAGATTCGCGACGTAATCGGTCAGGGCGGCAAGGTCATACAGAAGATTGTCGCTGAAACAGGCGCCAAGATCGACATCGAGGAGGACGGCACGATTTATATCTTCGCTGTTGACCAGGAGAGCGGTCAGGCCGCGAGAGACGCGATCGAGGCTATCGTTAAGGAGCCGGAGGTAGGAGAAATCTACACCGGACTTGTTAAGACGATTCAGCCGTTCGGCGCGTTTGTCGAGATACTTCCGGGTAAGGACGGTCTTTGCCATATTTCAAAGCTGGCTAACCACAGAGTTGAAAAGGTCGAGGATGTTGTAAAAGAAGGCGACTGGCTGAAGGTTAAGGTTATGGACGTCGATAAAAAGACGGGTAAAATCTCGCTTTCGCACAAGGACGCCATGGATGGGGAATAATAATTACAGAGATAAAAAAGGCGTTGACGTATTTAACGCGGCGGCGCCTTTTTATATGTCGAATTGCACAAAAAAATCATTGTTTTTAGTGCAAAACGACATTTTTTTAAAATGACCTGTCAGATGGGGAATTAAGTCAAGATTTCACTTGAAAAGCATGCCCGTTTTAATGTATAATAATATAAAAGATTATTTTTTTCATTGAATAAAATATACCGGGAAAGGAGATATAAAATTATGAAATTCAGAAGAATTATATCCGGCGTAATCGCGGGAATGATTTCCGTTACGTGCATGGGACTTGTTACTGTTTCCGCGTCTGACGCCGACGCGGAGAAGTCTCCGGTTGTACAGGTTACTTTTGACGAAGGCGGAGACGCTTACAGTCTTTACGGCGCCGCGGTTCTTGCCGACGGCAGAGACGGTAAGGCGCTCTCGCTTGACGGCAGCAGCGGAACATACGCCGAAATAGGAAGCATAGCGGATGATTTGGCGGCTGTTTCCGGCGATTTTACAATCAGCGTGTGGGTTAATCCGGACACGATAACGACATGGAGCAGAATATATGATTTCGGTAACGGCTCAAGCGGTACGTACGTCTTTCTTACACCGTCCAACGGTTCGGTTCCGCGTCTCGCGGTTACGACGAGCGGCAATACAGCCGAGCAGCAGGTGGACTCTGCCGAAACGCTTACCACGGGAACATGGCATAATGTGACGATTACGAGAGCGGAGGATGTTTCTACCTTTTATATTGACGGTATTCCCACAGGAACGTCAACCGCTCTGAAATATAATTTCAGCGATATCGGCAAAATGCAGAATTATTATCTCGGCAAGTCGCAGTTTGACGCCGACCCGTATTTTGACGGAATGATCGACGATTTACTTGTTTACGACTACGCGCTGAGCGAGAGCGGCGTACAGGAACTCGCCGCGGAGGCGTACGAGAATATCAGAAAATCTATAATTTTGCAGAACAACTGTTTTGTTGTAAATACAAATTTCTATAACGGCGGAGCGGAGGATTTCAACAGCGGCGAAGCCGAGGATTTCAACAGCGGCGAAGCCGAGGAAATTTTCGCGTACAACGATATCGCGGGAAGCGGACTTTATATAACCGATAAGGCTATTGAGAACGACCGCGTAAAATATACCGTGCATAATATAAAAAGCAATGAAAATGATTTTTATTACCTGACGGCGTATGTAGCTCAGTATGATTCCGGCGGCAAACTGATTAAGGTTAATATGTTCAGACATAGCGAGTATGATTGGCCTTCCGAACAGCTTGATGAATGTAACGCGGAACTGACTTTCCAAAGAGAGTCCAAAACGGCTTCCGTAAAGCTTTTTGTATGGAATGGTATGGAGCCTGTAAGCGAGACGGTTCCCGAGAAAAAGCCGGTTACGGTCAAGGCGGCGATTGAGAACGATACGGCGGCGGAGGGCGCTGTTACAGCGTCTGTTTACACTGTAAACGCGGACGGAGAAGAGACAAAGGTTTCCGAAGGGGAGAAGATAACGCTCAAGTCTCTCGAAAGCCGCGACGTTATAATGGAAGTTCAGCCTGAGGATATTCCCGACGACGCTTCAAAGCTTTTGGTTAAGGTTCAGACTAATGACGACGTTTATGACGCGGCGACGCTTTACGTCGGAATTTACGGACCGAAGGCGGCTCCCGCCGACTCGAATACCACAACGGAGGGGGCGCATGACCCGTCAATCGCGCAATTCCCGAACGACCCGAATTATTATGTATATTCCTCGCATCATCTTATTTTCAAGTCGAAAGACCTTATAAACTGGACAAAGTACGATTTTACAAGCATAGACGCGAAGGATATTTCGCCCAAAACCTACGCCTTTATTTCGAGCAACTACTCCAATACCACAATGAACGGCACATACTGGGCGCCCGACGTTATATATAAGGAGGGCGACGACCATCCGTATTGGATGTACATATCCGTTTCATGCGGTCTGGGCGGCAGAAACTCCGCCATTTCGCTGATGAAATCGACAAGCCCGCTTTTCTGGGCGGACAGCGGCGCCGATATTGTCGACGCGGGCATAGTGTTCGCCACCAAGGAGCAGAGCGGTTATAAGACAAACGCCATTGACGCGAATATTTACACGGATACAGACGGAAAACAGTATTTTATCTGGGGTTCGTTCTGGCAGGGAATACAGGCGGCTAAGCTAATGGATAACGGATTTGTGGAAGGCATTGATTACTCAAGCGACGCGTCCATCCTTTCAAGCTGCAAGAACTTCGGCACCTCCGTATACGCTCAGAAGAGCGGCGTAGAAGGACCGGAGGGCGCGTGGATGATTAATCACGGCGATTACAGATATATGTTCACATCGTACGGCTGGCTCGGCTCAAACTATAATACAAGAACAGCGAGAAGCGCCGTATCTTCGCCGTTCTCCGAAGCGATAAACGAGGATAACAGCGGAACAAGCGCTATGCTTACGGATGACGACGGAGTGGCGGTAGGAAACGAGTACGCGTCG
Organism: uncultured Clostridium sp.; assembly: GCA_964426905.1. GTDB lineage: Bacteria > Bacillota > Clostridia > UBA1381 > UBA1381 > Hominilimicola. Next base: position 24,726 of record CAYRSG010000016.1, read on the forward strand.
GGTTCGACAAAATCGTCGTCCGGCTATAAGCTTATAGGCTCGTACCGCCTCGGCGACGGCTCGTACACTATCGAGGGCAATGATTCCGACGGTTACTATATCCCGAGAAGCGGTACCGACGCGCATATTTATTACGGACCGGGTCACAACAGCGCGATTACAGCGGCAGACGGCGAAACATTTTACGTTTCGCATACGCGTAAGGACGCGACGGAGATAGCGGCGACGCTTCAGGTAAGAAAGATGCTTTGGACGGCGGACGGATGGCCGGTCGTATCGCCCGTCACATACGCGGGGGAGAAGGAACAGCCGCTCCCCGAGGAAATGCTTACCGGCACGTATGATTTGGCGTCCGTGGGACATACAAAGATGAACGGTTCAACGGTTAAGGCGCGTAACTTCGACCTGCCCGTTGTATCGTCGAAGGTTACGCTTAACGCCGACGGAACTATTGACGGAGGACTCGGAAGCTGGACGTTTGACGGCGACCACACGATAACGCTGACGTTTGCGGCAGACGGCGATGAGTCGAAGGACGAGTTCTATAAAGACGGCGACGTAATGACTATGTACGCGCTTTACGGATACGACAAGGATGAAAAGAGAGCGGTTATCGCGCTTACGGGAACAGACCAAAATCATGTGACGCAGTTTGCGTCGAAGCCTGTTGTAAATTCGTTTAAGACTCCCGCAAAGTCGATAGAGACGGAGCCGGTCAGCATAGAGAAGAGCGCGGGCGGAAATCCGGAGCTTGGATTTGACGCCGACGGCAATATTCTGTACGCCGGCGACCCCGCCGCGACTGTTATAGGCGATACCGTTTACCTTATAGCGGGTCATGATACGGCGACGAACGAAAGCTACGTTATGCCCGAATGGGTTCTTTACACCTCGAAAAATTTGACCGACTGGGAATATAAGGGACCTGTTATGCAGGCGTCGGATATTTCGTGGAGAAACGACAGCACGTCGGCATGGGCAAGCCAGATGACGGAGTATAACGGCAAGTATTATCTGTACTTCTGTACATGGGATAAGACCTCGTCGGGCAAGCAGTCGATAGGCGTCGCCGTAGCGGATAAGCCGGAGGGACCGTATAAGGACGCGCTCGGAAAGCCGCTTATAAGCGGAAGCTTCACGGAGCCCGAAACAAATTCGCATGACGATATCGACCCGACTGTTCTGATAGATGTGGACGAAAACGGAGTTGAGCACAGATATCTCGCATGGGGCAATACGCGTTATTATGTCTGCGAGCTTAACGAGGATATGATCTCGGTAAAGGATATCGACGGCGACGGACAGATAATAATGCATAAGGACGTCGCGGAACGCAAGATAAAGTCAATGACGGGTACGTATACGGAGGCGCCGTGGCTTTACAAGCGTGACGGAAAATATTATCTGTTCTACGCCATGAACTGGCGGGAGGAAATGGCTTACGCTATGTGCGACGAGCCGATGGGACGCTATGATTACAAGCAGACGATTATGACTCCGACGGCTACTTCAAACACAAATCATCCGTCGGTTATAGATTTTAACGGAAAGACGTACTTTATTTATCATGACGGCGCGCTTTCGCACGGTTCGGGCTTCAGAAGAAGCGTGTGCATACAGGAGCTTAGCTTTGACGAGAACGGATATGTGTATCCGCTTACGGAAACCTCTGTCGGACTTGACGGAACGGCGAGCGTTATAAAAACGGCTGACGGCGAGTATATGTCGCACGACAAGTTCAGCAATCCGCTCTCCGACGCTTCGTATCCGCTTTCGTACAAGGTCGGCGTAAAGGACGGCGAGGACGGATACGATACGGCATGGGAAATCGAGAAAGCCAAATATGTCCCGGAGGGCGAAAACGCGGACTTCTATGTTTCAATTCAGTCGGTAAACAAGCCGGGACTGTATCTGAAATCAACCGGCAGCGGAATTGTTCTTACTCAGGACGATGACGGAAAGCAGGGCGAGGCGATGACGTTTAAAACGGTAAAGGGAATTGACGATAAAAACGGCGTTTCGTTTGAAAGCGTTTCAAATCCGAACTATTATTTGACGGTATCGGCTTCCGGAATAACGCTTTCTTCAACAGGCGCGGGCGCGACATTCTATATTGACGCCGCCGCCCAAAAGGACGAGACGGCTATCGATATCGCGCCGGTTGAGCCGGATCCTGTCGCGGGCGACGACGTGGCGGTTAACTTTAATGATAAAGCCGCCGGTACGGTTATGACGCTGGGCACGACTGATGCGGGCGCGAATACGGATTATGCCGGACTTAATCTGTACGTCGGCACACGCTCGGGCGGCGGAACCAATACCACGGGATGGTTCATAGAAGACGGTTCGGGCGTCGACGGTTCAAAGGCTCTCGTCATGAGATGCGGAAGGTGGGCGAACAGCAACAGAGGTCCGAGAATACAGCTTACAACTCCGCCCATACCCGCAAATTACACGGTGACGGGAATGTTCAGCGTGAAGCTTGGCGAGGGAAGCGAGCTTTATTACGGCGACTCAACGGGAACTCAGGCGGCAAACTCCCTTACGGACAAGCTTTCGACAAGCGGCTGGTCGACTGTGACGGTTACGATAACATACGACGGCAACCTGTATACAAGAAATATATATGTAAACGGTACTGCGGCGGCTTCGGATTACGTGGACGAATTTCCCGTATTCTGGGGTATACCGAGCGATACAAGCGATCGAACGTACGAGGTTTACTTTGATGATTTTTCTATAACTACAAAAGCGCCCGTTGAAAATTAATGAAAAGGGACTGTTTAAAAAGTTATTTTTAAACAGTCCCTTCCGTTAATTCCGCGTCTTTTAATTTCAAATTGTTCCGTCTAAAAGCTCCGAGTCGTACATTACCCAGTCGTCGCCCTTTTTCTCGAACTTCATTATAAGCGTTCTTACATCCTCTTCGCCGAACGGCTTAATCTGATAATAAAAATCCACTTTGTCATTAGCGTCATTATACCGGCGCCTTACATATTCATAATCATATGTGCCGTGTAAATTATTTTCTTTCATAGCTTGATTGTAATTCGTCATCAGAAAATTCGAATATGGGTCCGCGAAAATTTCCGGCTCAGGCTCCCATGATATAATGTCCGCGTAATCTTCGGGCTTGTCTACGCTGATATCCGCCAAGGCGCCGTCTTTATCATATATACAGCAATTTATTCCCCAGCCTTCCACGTTGAGCATATTTACAATATATGAAAACGGCACATACGTTACCGAACCTCTTAACATAGGCGCGTTAGCCATTTTTTCTTCAAAAGAAACATCAGTCCCCAACAAACTTGGCGCTGAATTTATTATAAGTGTATTTTTACCTATTTCTATTCTGTAATTGTGCAAGATACTTATCATTTCCGGTTCGGATTTCTCGTTCGGTAACGTATTTGTTACATACGCGCTTTCGCTGTATGCCACACAAATCTCTATTTTTCCGTTATTCCACTGAATATAGCTGTTTTCATTATCCATAACGCCGGTTTTTTTAAATACCTCCCTAAGCGGCAAATACGCTTCGCCGTTTTCGACAAACGGATTGTTTGTAAGCTCAATTTTCTCGCCGTTGTTTATTATCTCAATAGTATAATCGTCCGTCGCTATATCCGACAATACGCCGCTTGCAAATACTGTTGTGCCAAACATTACAACCGCTATTATTGCCGACAGCGCAGACATAAATTTACTTGTCTTTTTTACATTCTTAATCATTGTAAACCTCCGTTTCAAAGCCTTTTTACCACTTGCCATCTGCGTGGTAAGTTTTTGCCTTTTTACCCTTCCGCCTGAAACCAATGAAAGTATCGTATTTACATAGCTGATTCGTTCGCTGTCATTCATGCCGCTTACCACAGACAAATCACAGGAAATTTCACATTCCGTATTTATCTGCCTGACAGCATAGTAAATCATAGGATTAAACCAGTGAATACATTTAACGATTACCGCGAACCATTTGTACAAAATATCCTTACGCTTAAAATGCGTCGTTTCATGGCGGAGGATATTGTTAAGCTGTGTTTCGTCAAGCTCTGTGTCCGGCAGTACGAGCGTCGGACGGAATAGCCCAAGCATAAACGGCGAGGACAGCTCTTTGCCTGTCCGCACGGTAATTTTTCTGCCGGTGTAGTTTTTTACTTCCGGACAGGAAATCACAACGGAATTTCTATGTATTTTCGCTGTCAGCCTGATATATCCGCCGATGTTTATTATAAGCAGGACCGCTATGCCCAAAAGCCATATTACAGCGAGATAATTCATGCGGTTAGCGACTATCATATTGATAAAATCCGTCGCCTTATGCACCGCTGTTATTGTGTTTACAGTGTTTACGTTCCGATCCGCGTCCGCAATATCTGCTTGTGTTGTTATTTGGTTTGTCTGCTCCGTTCGCATATTTATAACAGGAATACCCGCGCCGCTTTGCGGCAGCGTAAACCGAACAGGCAGTATCATTACAATAAGCGCCGCAAGCCATATGTAATAATTCCATGAATAGCCGAAAACACGTTTTGTAAGCGGTTTTAAAAGCGTGATTAAAGCCGTGAGAGCCGAGCCGGCGAGCGAGGTTATTAAAAACGCCTTAAATATTTCGCCGAGCATTATTTAGTCCTCCTTGAAAATGGATTTCAATTCCTCAATGTCGCTATCCGACAACGCCTTTTCCTCAAACAGCGACGCTACCACATCGCGCGCCGAACCGTTAAATACATTCCTTACAAGATTTTTAATCTGCATTTTTTTGTATTCCTTTTCGGTCAGCTTCGGCGTGTAATACCACGCTTTGCCACGCTTTTCGGCGTTAAGAGCGCCTTTGTCAACAAGGTGGACAAGAAAGGTGGCGATAGTCGTTCGTTTCCAGCCTTTTTCCTCAACAGCTTTTCCGATTGCCGCAGAGCCTATCGGTTCGTCTGCTTTCCAGATTACTTTCATTATTTCAAGTTCTGCTTCACCAATGTTAATATTTTTTGTGCACATATAAAAATACCTCCATTTATGATACGTCTACTCTCATAGACATATATAGTCTAACATATTAGACATGGATTGTCAAGCCTTTTGGGAAAATTTTTTAATATTTACGTCCTTGAACGCCGCGAGGACGGCGTCGGTCAACTAAGGGCTTGTTACGATATCGACAGTTAAAAAGTGTGACAAAACCCCTCGGTAGTCCGATCCGCTGTCTATTCTCAAAGCTGTCCTTATCCTCTCACAAGCCCGCGGTTATATTCCGCGTTAATTTCCGATATTTCTTTTTCACCGTCAATATACGACCGATAAATTTCATCTACTCTGCCGCCGCCTAAATTATCGCAGCCGTTGCAGAATTCGCATTCGCCGCCGCAAAAACTCAGCGAACGGCTTATAATCTTTTCGCGTTCCTCGCGGGTTGTATCTTTGATAAGTATTGATTTCATAATGGTTTTCATCTCCCGATTTATTTTAATTCAATTCAATTCGGATTTTGTTTACGCAAATCAAAAACCGAATCGTTTCCGGCTCGTGCGTGAAAGCGGAAATAACGGCGGTAGCGTCTTTGAAATCTCCTCGTATAATAAAATATAATTTAAATTTAGAGCTTTGTTATTATTTTTCATTCCGTTCTCAGCTTCCGGCGCAGGCAATGAGGACTGTCGGCGCCGCCATATAAACCGCCGCCAAGATGAGAGGAATCATACCGTCAATATATCCCGCCCTGTCTCCGAGACCGTAGTACAGCATATAGCATATCATACTCGCTACCGCGACCGCAACCGCCGCGGCGAACAGGCAGATAGCGCCGTCTCTGTCGAATATTTCCATGCCGTATAGCGCGTTGCACTCCAAGAACGCCAGAGCCGTCCAGCCGACAATCAGGAGAAGCTCGGTTGTGACCTGCCTGTGAAACGCAGCCATTGTCGCAAGGAGCAGTACGGCATAGGTAATTACAGCGGACAGAAGGACGGTTCTGCCGGAGAAAAAAGATCGGCTTGTATCCGCGCCGTTTGCTCCCTTGATAATCATAATCACCGCGGCAAGACCGAAAATGAAAGCGGGAATCAGCAGCCAACCGGATTTCATTCCCTTAACGGCGCCGGTAGGCTTGAACGCCAAAATCCACCAGAGCAGATAGAACGCGCAGCAGCATATCAATAAAATATTACCCGAAAACATCTGCCGCGTAGGGTTATTTGTTCCAAAGGTCATTTTAATCGCCTCCGATTTAAGATACTTAAATTCGGTATGTTTCTTTTATATCGAATAAAATATTATATCACAAACCTATCGTTGTTTCAATGTCATTATTGCCGAATTTCACGATTTCTCAAACTTTTCCGTCCGACCGGACAAAATGCGAAAAATACCCCAAAAGCGGCAAAAATCTCTTGATTACGCGACTAAAAAGCCGTTTTTCAAGAGATTTTTGCGCGTTATTTTTGGGCGGAGCTATTTTGATACAGCTCCTTCAGATGCGCCATCAGTCAATCGGAGTAATCTTACCCTGAACAATATATCTTGCGTTATTGAAGTCATAATCGCAGGTTATAAGGGTTATTATGTTGTCGTTTACCGACATATCAAGCGACGATGTATCTATATCGGATTTTGACCAAGCCCGTTGCAGATAGCCGCTAAGCGTCTGAGGCGAGTCAAAAAATATTGTATATGCTTCCGAAACGCCGCTATCGCCGTATGCGGCGAAAATATCAATTCTGTAACTCTTATCTTCTGTCAGAAAGTACATTGTCGGGTGTTGTTCGTAATAGCTCTGATAACGATAATTCTCAAGTGAAGCGAACATTGTACCGTTTTTCATATTATGACCGTAAATCACGGTATTTGCGTCTGTCAAGTCCGGCGAGTTGAGCGCGTCCATAAATATCGCGCCCGATGAATTTGTTTGGTTGTTATACAAATGCTTCAGATAATATGAATTATCGGAGCTTTGAACTACCGGATAGTTTATCGGGGTACCCTCGCAGTACAGCCAGCCGACAACGTTCGCGTTCATTTCCTTTAACAAATCAAAGTTTACATCAACAGGAGTTTCTCCGCCGCTTTGATTATCGGAAACATAAATCTGATAATCACGGTTTGAGATCATAATATTTGAAAGATTATCATAATAATCTTTGCCGTCCTTATACTGCTTCTGTGTTCTTACGACGTTTGCCACGGATAAAACACAGGCGGCAGCGCATAGTATCGAAACAAATTTAAAAATCTTCTTTTTCATTATAATGCCCTCCTGTTCTTATCGTTACCATCATCTTTAACCTTTGACTTATAGCCGAACCAAAGCGCGCCCAGACCTGTTATCATCGCTATAAACAGCCATGCCGCCGTCATTGAATTATCTCTTGTCTTTGGCGAATCCGATTGCTCGGGTCCCTGTACATATTCATGAGACGCCTTGCCGTCGCCGCCGGTATCGTTTTCATCAGTATCGCCGGTTTGAGAATTATAGCCGTCATAATCCGTTATTTCGCCGGTAACGGTTGTCGCCGGCGGATTTGCTGATTCATCATCCGCGGGGGTCGATCCCGGCTCCGTTGAAGGGGTAGGGGTCAATCCCGGTTCCGCTGAAGGGGTAGGGGTCGATCCCGGCTCCGCTGAAGGGGTAGGAGTCGATCCCGGCTCCGCTGAAGGGGTAGGGGTCGATCCCGGTTCCGCTGAAGGGGTAGGAGTCGATCCCGGTTCTGTTGAAGGGGTAGGGGTCGATCCCGGTTCCGCTGAAGGCGTAGGGGTCGATCCCGGCTCTGTTGAAGGGGTAGGGGTCGATTCCGGCTCCGCTGAAGGAGTAACGGTAGGCTCCGGCTCTCCTGAAGGAGTAGGCGACGCGTTAGCGACGTTTATCGTCCTTTGGTTTCCAGTTGAGCGACTGTGAGGCTTAGGCGTAGCTGTCGGCTCAGCCGAAGGCGTAACGGTCGGTTCAGCCGAAGGCGTAACGGTAGGCTGTACCGCAGGCGTTTCGGTAGGTTCTACCGAAGGCGTTTCAGTAGGCTGTACCGCAGGCGTTTCGGTAGGCTGTACCGCAGGCGTTTCGGTAGGTTCTACCGAAGGCGTAACGGTCGGCTCAGCCGAAGGCGTAACAGTCGGCTCAGCCGTAGGCGTTGCTGCGGGCGCCGCAGTGGGTATCGCCGTAGGAGTAGGATAACTCGGAGTATTTATCGGAGCGTCTTCCATAACTACAACAGCGTTTTCGGATAAAACAAATTCGCCTTTTGTTTTAACTTCAACCGTTCCGTCCGCGTTAATTCTGAATGTAATATCTTCCGCCTTCTCATATCCGTTGGGCGCTTGATTTTCCTCAAGAACGTATGCGCCCGCCGGAAGCTTTTCAATAACCTTCGCTTCACCGGTTGAAGTCCATGTAAGATCTTCATCGCTTCCGGCTGCTTTCGCTATTGTATTTGTCTTATCTCCGTTTTCATCAGCCGTATATATAGTTAGCCGAGCGCCTGAAAGTTCGGTTCCCTGACCCAGAATAACCTTTGAAATTGTTACCTTTGTAGGCTTGTCTTCCATAACGACGGTATTGTTTCCGTTATTTACCTTGCCGCCGGCGACCGTGAAAATTATTTCTTCCGCCTTGGCGTATCCGTCGGGAGCCGTTTCCTCAACAAGGATATATTCGCCGTCTGCAAGATCGCTTACTTTCGCAGGCTCGTTTGCCGAAATCCATGTAAGCTTTCCCGTTTCGCCGTTAACGGCGCCTTCCGCTATTTCGCCTTTTGTCCCGTCCGAATTTTTAACGTAAACCGTCAGCTTTGCTCCGGGAAGCTCTTGACTTGTTCCGTTCACCATTTCGATCTTGCTTATCGCGATAGGATCGGGCGTCGGCGTCGCCGTAGGCGTTATTGTGGGAGCCGCCGTAGGCTTTATCGTGGGAGCCGCCGTAGGCTTTACCGTGGGAGTCGCCGTTGACGCCGCCGCTGACGTCGACTTGTTTGTGACAGTCTGAAGCGCTCCG
>CAYRSG010000017.1:0-33566 GCA_964426905.1 uncultured Clostridium sp.
GAAGGCGGTACAGGTATAGCGCGTGTCGGCGATGGAATGTTCTATAAATAATTACAATTAAAATAAAAGAGCAAATCACTTTAAAGGGTTTGCTCTTTTGTTGTTGATAACTATACCGTCTTATCTTACCCCCGCCTTTGGGAGGATTTTTTATCCCAATCGCTATAAATACCGTCTTAACAGCGTCCGTCAAGCGGCGTCTTTTGTATTTGCACTTGAAAAAGTTTTCCGTATGTAGTACAATATTCATATAATTCTGAAGGGAGCCGTAAAATGAAAGTAATAGCCGCAACGAAAAATAAAGGTAAAATAAAAGAAATGCGGGAAATACTGTCGCCGCTCGGTATTGAGATTGTGTCGCAGCGGGAAGCGGGCATAGATATCGACGCCGAGGAGAGCGGCGATACGTTTATGAAAAACGCGCTTATAAAGGCGAGAGCGGTCGCTATGATAAGCGATTCCCCCGTGCTTGCGGACGACTCCGGACTGTGCGTCGACTGTCTTGGCGGCGCGCCGGGCGTACGCAGCGCGAGATACGCCGGAGAAGGCGCAAGCGATGGGGATAAAATAAACAAGCTGCTCCGTGAAATAGGCGGTAACGAAAACAGAAACGCGAAATTCGTTACCGCGGCGGCGTTTATATTCCCCGACGGAAAAGAAGTTACGGCGCAGGGCGAGGTTAAGGGGCATATAACAAGGGAGCCGCGCGGGAATAACGGCTTCGGCTACGACCCTGTATTTTTTTCGGAGGAGCTTGGCAAGACTTTCGCCGAAAGCGGCGATGAGGAAAAAAACGCTGTAAGCCACAGAAACAGAGCGCTGAAAAATTTATATGAGAAACTAAAGAATATGGAGGAAAAGAAATTATGATGGACGATATTTATCTGGAATACATGATAAAGAAGAAAAAGACGGGATGGCAGAAAGCGTTTATAGCCGCTCTTGTAATTTTTGCGTCGGTCGCCAGCGCCGCTATTCTTATTTTGCTGTATGTTTTGATGCTGGCGTTTTTTGAAAGCGGCTACCGCGAAATGATACCGGCTGTGGGACTGCTGCTGATTGCCGGAATGTGGTACGGCGCGTATCTGCTTATAGGCATGCAGAATATTGAATATGAATATATTCTGACAAACAGCGAGCTGGACTTGGACAAGGTCATGTCCAAGAAAGGCAGAAAGCATATTGTTACCTTTGATTTTAAAGAGATAAGCATCTGCGCGAATATAAAAGACAGCGAGCACAACTATGATTATAAAAACGCGGCTACCGATAAAACGTATGACCTCGTTGGCGATAAAGCCGGAGATAACATATATTTCGCTGATTTTTCGGAGGAGGGCGCAAGTGCAAGAGTATTGTTTCAGCCGTCATACAAGCTGATAACATCGGCGAAAAAATTCAATCCGAGAAATATTTTTGTTATGGAGGAATAAGTATGAAAGCGTGTTATGCTTCCGAAATGCGCTCGGCGGACAGAGCGGCGAGCGAGATTGGTTCCGTGCCGAGCATTGTTTTAATGGAAAACGCCGCGATTGCCTGCGTAAACGAGCTGAAGAAGGATTTTCCGGATCTTGCGCGAAAGAGCGCGGCAGTATTCTGCGGCAGGGGCAACAACGGCGGAGACGGATTTGCCGCGGCGAGACATCTTTATAACGCGGGCGTTGACGTGTCTGTGTACCTTGTGTGCGGAAACGAGTTTAAGGGCGACGCGAAAATCAACTTTGATATTATAAAGAAAATGAATATCAATATTGACGTTATATCGGATACGGAAAATCTAAAATATCTTATCCGCTCGCACGACATTATTATCGACGCTCTGTACGGCACGGGAATACACGGAACTGTCGGCGGAATAAGCTACGATGTAATAAACGAGATAAATGAAAATGCGAAATACACTCTGTCTGTGGACGTTCCGAGCGGTATAAACTCAGACAGCGGAGAAATCTGCGGTATCTGCGTAAAAGCTGATAAGACCGTTACATTCGCCGCGTATAAGGTCGGTATGCTGATGTTTCCGGCGGCGGATTATGTCGGGGAGGTAACCGTGGCGGATATCTCTATTCCGGATTATATAATAGAGGAGCAGAATATAAAAATAAACGTTACGGATGCGGAGTATGTCCGTAAAAATTTCCCTGTAAGAGCAAACAATTCGCAGAAGGGCGACTACGGCAAGGCGCTTGTTATAGCCGGGAGCGCCGGTATGAGCGGAGCGGCGTATCTGGCTTCGCAGTCGGCTGTTACGGCGGGAAGCGGTCTTGTTACTCTCGCGCTGCCCGCATGCCTTAACGCCGCGATGGAGGCGAAAACGACGGAGGTTATGACAGTTCCGCTGAGTGATAAGGACGGACATATTTCCCCGGACGCGGCGGAGGAAATTCTCAGAAGAACAGAGAAGGCCGACGCGGTTCTTATAGGTCCCGGACTCGGAAGAAACTCAGCCGCGGCAAAAATACTTGAAAAGGTACTTAAGAATTCGAAAGCGCCTGTTGTAATCGACGCCGACGGAATAAACGCCGCGGCGGAAAATATGGATATTTTAAGCGAATGCACGTGTCCTGTTATATTTACGCCTCACGCCGTCGAAATGTCGCGTCTGACAGGACTTGATAAGGATTATATTGAAGAAAACAGGCTTGTCGTATCACGTGAATTTGCCGAGGAATACGGCGTGACCGTTATATTAAAGGGACACCGTACCGTTGTAACAGGTCAGGACGGAGAACAATATATTAATATTACAGGCAATCCGGGTCTTGCGACGGGCGGCAGCGGCGATGTGCTCGCGGGCATAACCGTTTCCCTCGCCGCGAGAGGCATAAACGAGACGGCGGCGGCGTCTATGGCGGCGTACATACACGGTCTGGCGGGCGATATTGCGAAGGATAAATACGGAATGGAATCTGTTACGGCTTCGCGGGTTATGGAGTGTATCCCGTACGCGTTAAGGCAAATATTACAGGTAGAAAAATAAACGAAAGTGTGTTACAATTAAGGAGATTTTAAAGATGGACAAAAGAACATGGGCTGAGGTAGACCTTGACGCAATCGCTCATAATATTAAGGAGATAAGAAAAATAACGAATCCTCATGCGCAGATTATGGCGGTTGTAAAGGCCGACGCGTACGGTCACGGCTTCCTCGAGGTCGCGCGGACGCTTCTTGAAAACGGCGCGGACCGTCTTGCCGTAGCGGTGCTTCAGGAGGGAAAACAGCTTCGAAGCCGCGGAGTTACGGCGCCTATATTGATTTTGGGCGCAAGCGGCGAGGAAACCGCGGAGGAGTTAATAAACTTTGATATTACTCCGAGCGTGTTCTCATACGACTTCGCCAAGGCTCTTTCATATGAGGCGGAGAAAAAGGAAAAGGTTACAAAAATTCATATAAAGATTGACACGGGAATGAGCCGTATAGGTTTTCTGGCGGGTGAAAACAACGATGAAATCGTTGAGGAAATTTTGAAAATTTCATATCTGCCATATATTGAAATCGAGGGGATTTTTTCGCATTTTGCGACGTCTGACGAGAAGGACGGAAATTATACGCTTCTTCAGTACAAACGCTTTAATGACGTATGCTCCGCTCTTGAGGAAAGAGGGCTGCGTATTCCCATAAAGCATATCTGCAACAGCGCCGGAATTATGATGTATCCCGAAATGCACCTTGACATGGTGAGACCGGGAATAATCCTGTACGGAATGTATCCGTCCGACGAAGTCGACAAATCCCGTCTGGATTTAATTCCCGCGATGACGCTTAAATCGGCTGTAACACATGTTAAAACCGTTGAAGCGGGCAGAGGCGTAAGCTATGGAAAAGAGTACATAACCGACAGGAAAACCGTAATTGCGACGGTTCCGATCGGTTATGCCGACGGATATTTAAGGAAACTTGCCGGCGAGGGGAAAATGATTGTAAACGGTGTAAAAGTTCCAATTATCGGAAGAATTTGTATGGATCAATGTATGATTGACGTTACAAATGTTCATAATATTGATAAGGGTGACGAAGTAATCGTTTTCGGACGCGACGGCGTTACGATAGACGACCTCGCAAAATGGCTTGAAACCATAAATTATGAGGTGTCATGCGTAATCGGCAGGAGAATCCCGAGGATTTACACAAAAAACGGAAAGGCGGTGAAGGTTTTAAATTACCTGCTATAATTTTTATAAACGCTGTCAGCGTATTGCCTAAAAATAAAAAAGGAGGCCTGATTGCTTTGTCACAAAATAAAAAGACCGATAAAAAAGCTCTTGAGGAGCAGCTTAAAATCGGTTATAAGGAAATGGCGGATATAAATCTTGAACTGGCGCAAATGTGTTTGGAGGCGGATAACGAAAGTCTTTCGCTGTGTGAGGAAAAACTGACGGAGTGTGAGTAAATGTGATTGTGAAAAGAGGAGATATTTATTACGCCGATTTAAGTCCGGTCATAGGGAGCGAGCAGGGCGGAATACGTCCCGTGCTTATCATCCAGAACGACGTGGGAAACAAATACAGCCCTACGGTTATCGCGGCTGCCATTACAAGCCGGATAAATAAGGCTAAAATGCCGACGCATATAGAGCTTACGGCAAAGGAATACGGACTTAATAAGGATTCTGTGATATTGCTTGAACAAATCAGGACGATAGATAAAAAACGGTTACGAGAGAAAATAGGACGCATAGACAACGGACTTATGGACAGCGTGAACAACGCGCTTTCGATAAGCTTCGGACTCGGCGGTATTTGATATACGGTATGTAGTGAGGAATACTACATAGGAAGAATGAAATATACAGTGAATATGAAGGACTGCCGCGGCTATCGGCTCGGCAGTCCTTTTATAATGTAAACTGCAATTAAAATCACAAAATAACGGGCGAGCGTTTAAAATCCATGCCTCCGGCGCGGTTTTTCGGCGAACACAGCGCGGCGATATCCGCCGCGCGTACGTCAAGCGCAAACTGACGGCTTTTTTCTTTGAAATCCGCCGCTTTTGTGATTATAGGCACGGAACAGTTTTTCTTTGCTTTTTTCAGTATTTCCATACCTGTTTTATTCATGCCGAGAACGCGTATATATTCAGGCTGCGGCTTGTATATATCTTTTGTGAAATCCAGAAGCGACGCAATAATAACGCGCCGTATTTTGCTCAGAGTATAACGCTTGCTTTTGACCGCCTCCGCGAGCGAGACGATACCGCCGCATTCCTTTGCGGAGCTTATAAGACGGTTTTCAAGTCCCTCCGTCATTTCGTTTATGTTTTTAAGCGCGGAGCTGTCAGCCGTCCGCAGTTTCGCTATAACCGCCGCGTCAAGGCGCGATATGTCATACGGGATATCGCAGCCTGTATCGGATAGATTATAGGGAATAAACTGTGAAATATCCTCGCCCTTAAAAATCATATCGCGAATTTTGGACGCGCTCGCAAAGCCGCCCGACGTTCCGGTATCATGATGAGAAACGTTTTTTCGCTCTACAGTAATCGGACGCATAGCGCTGTTTGTTTTTATAAGCGCGCGCAGATATTCTACCGCGAGAATATTGTTTGGTTCGCTTATAAGCGCGGAGTCGATAACTCCGTCGTACGCCGCCGATAAAGCCGACGGGTAACTCATGCCTCCGGCGATACCGGATTTGATTTTTTCGGAAATATCCGCGCTTTCGTTTCCCATAATCCGAGCGGCGCGTTCAAGCTCGGCGATACTGCCGGATTCGGAGCCGAACGCAATGTAATCGACGACGCCCAAAGAATTGAGCGTATTAACTCCTCCCGTAGCGAAATTAGGCGCGGCGTTTAACGCGTAGCACACGGGAAGCTCCAGCACAAGGTCGCATCCGCACATAAGAGCCGCCTTCGCGCGCGACCATTTATCGGTAATCGCCGTGTCTCCGCGTTGGACAAAGCTACCGCTCATTACAGCGGCAACCGCTTCGGAATTTTTTTTAATTTCATCAATCTGATATTTATGCCCGTTATGAAAAATGTTGTATTCGGCTATAATTCCCGTTATCATCTTATCACCTCATATTCAGTATATACCATATTGAAGAAAAAGTATAGTAATTTTCCGTATATTTTTAAGCCGCGTAGCAGAAAATAAATATAATTTATTTTAGTCTATTGACAAAGCGGGAATAATAAAGTAAAATATATTTGAACGATTATTCAAATGTTCAAATTAAAAGTACACAGGAGATGATTTTATGAATTCGGTATATATGGACAACAACGCGACAACCGCTTTAAAAAAAGAAGCGCTTGACGCGATGATTCCGTATTATACGGATATATACGGCAACGCCTCGTCAAAATTTTACAAGGTAGGCAGAGACGCGGAGCAGGCGCTCTATAAGTTCCGTGAAAGCGTCGCGAAAAGCCTCGGAGCGGCAAATGTTAACGAAATATATTTTACAGGCTCGGGCTGCGAGGCTGACAACTGGGCGGTAAAGGGCGCGGCTGTCGCGAATATGAACAAAGGCAATCATATCATAACCTCCAAAATCGAGCATCACGCCATTTTAAATACGTGCGAGTATCTTGAAAAGCATGGTTTTGAGGTAACATACCTTGACGTCGACGAGCATGGCTTTATCCGCGTCGACGAGCTTGAAAAAGCGATTACCGACAAAACGATACTTATTTCAATAATGACCGCCAATAACGAAATCGGTACGATAGAACCGATAAAGGAAATTGCTCGTATAGCGAAGGAGCGTAAGATAATATTCCATACCGACGCGGTGCAGGCAATAGGGCATATGCCGATAAACGTGCGTGATTTGGGCGTGGATATGCTTTCTCTTTCGGCGCATAAATTTCACGGACCGAAAGGCGTCGGAGTTCTGTATATCAGAAACGGAGTGCGCATAGATAATCTGATTCACGGAGGTGGACAGGAAAGAGGAAAAAGAGCCGCGACGGAGAACATAGCGGGAATAGCGGGACTTGCAAAGGCTCTTGAAATCGCTATCGCCGACCTCGATAAAAACAGCGCGCATATGAAAAAAATGCGCGACAGACTTATTGAAGGAATAAGGAAGAACATACCGTACTGCCGTCTCAACGGACCCGAAAACGAGGGAAGACTTTGCAACAATGTTAATTTCTCGTTCCGGTATGTGGAGGGCGAGTCGATTCTCATGATGCTCGATATGAAAGGTATAGCCGCTTCGTCGGGAAGCGCGTGCGCGTCAGGCTCGCTTGACCCGTCGCACGTGCTTATAGCGATAGGTCTTCCGCATGAGATTGCTCACGGCTCCCTGAGACTGAGCGTCGGCGAGGACACTACGGAGGAAGAAGTCGACTATGTCATAGAGGCGCTTCCGCCGATTATTCAAAGACTTAGGGATATGTCGCCGTTATACGAGGGCGTAGAGAAAAAATAATAAAGGAGAGGATAAAAATGTACAGTGAAAAGGTAATGGATCATTTTTCAAATCCGAGAAATGTCGGAGAAATAGAGAACGCAAACGCGATCGGCGAGGTCGGCAACGCGAAGTGCGGAGATATAATGAAGATTTACATGGACATAGAGGACGACGTTATAAAGGACGTTAAGTTCAAGACGTTCGGCTGCGGCGCAGCGATCGCGACAAGCTCAATGGCTACGGAAATGGTTAAGGGCAAGACTGTCGACGAGGCGCTGGAGCTTACGAACAAGGCGGTTATGGAGGCTCTTGACGGACTTCCCAAGGAGAAAATTCACTGCTCCGTACTTGCGGAGGAGGCTATTCAGTCGGCTATAAACGATTATAAACAGCGCAGGGGAGAAGCTCCGATAGAAAACAAATGCGATTTCTGCTGCATGAAGTGCGGCGATGTAAAAAATGATTGACATATAAAATACAATATGGCGTCGATAATTAGATGATAAATCAGTTTATCGACGCCATATTTTGTATATAATGTTGTAAAAACACGTATTTATTAACCGTATAAATTGGGCAACATGAACAATATTTCCTGTAATCGCCAATAAAATGTTGCAAAGGTCTATCCGATAGTATATAATCAGTGTTGTTGAGATTTAGTACCAGCTACCAATAATTATTAATAATTGTCGAAAAGGCGGAAAGGAGCGTTCACCATGACGAGAGCCGTGTTAAAAAAACAGCGGCATGAGTTTATACTTACTCAGATACGGGAAAATCCGTTTTTGAAAGACGAAGAACTGGCTGAGGCATGCAACGTGAGCGTATCCACGATACGCTTTGACAGAGCCGAGCTGGGCATAGCGGAGTACAGAGAAAGAGTAAAATCGGCCGCCGAGGAGGTAATGAGCTCCGGCTCGACGGCAACGGGCGAGGTACTCGATTTGAACTTGTTTCAGGACGGAATATCCGTGCTTAAAACCGATAAAGCAATGGTATTTCCCGGAACCGATATCGTAAAAGGGCAGCACATATACGCGTTTGCGGAAAATCTTGCTCTGAGCGTTATAGACGCGAGGGCGGCGCTTGTTAAGGTGGCGAACGTAAAGTATACGCATGAGGCGCATTCCGGCGAGAGGCTTATCGCGAAATCGGATGTTATGAGAGTCAGGGAAAAGGAATTTATAGTCCGCGTTGTGATTAAGGCTAATATGAACGAGGTGTTCAGAGGAAAATTCAGTCTGCTTGTAACCGACTGAGAGTATTCGGAGGAAGTATGAAAATTATAATTGACGCTATGGGCGGCGATAACGCGCCTTACGCTCCCGTTAAGGCGGCAGTAAGAGCGGCGGGGGAGCTTGACGTTGAAATAGTTCTCGTAGGAAGAGAGGACGATATAAAAAAAGAGCTTGAGAAAAACGGTTATGAAGGCGATACAATAAGTATTGTTCATGCGGGAGACGTGATTTCCAATCACGAGGAACCGGCGAAGGCTGTCAGAAGCAAAAAAGACGCGTCGGTTGTTGTAGCGGCGAATATGCTGAAAAACGGCGAAGGCGACGCGTTGCTGTCGATGGGAAATACGGGCGCGCTTTTAGCGTCCGGACTTTTAATCGTCGGCAGAATAAAGGGCGTTCTAAGACCGGCTCTCGGAGCGCTTCTGCCGAGCGCGAAGGGACCGAAGATGCTTATAGACGCGGGAGCGAACACAAACTGCAAGCCTGAAAATCTTGTTCAGTTCGGAATTATGGGCGGTATATATATGAAGAATGTGCTGAATATTGCAAGTCCTACAGTCGGACTTATGTCAAACGGCGAGGAGGAAGGCAAGGGCGACGAACTTACAAAGGAAACTTATCCGCTCCTTGAAAAAGCGCCCGTCAACTTTATAGGCAACATCGAGGGACGCGACGTTATGGAAGGCACCGCGGACGTTATAACCTGCGACGGTTTTGTGGGAAACGTAATTTTAAAAACCGTCGAGGGCATGGGACATGTAGTAAGCGGCAAAATAAAAGACATTTTCAAAAAGAGCTTTTTCACAAAGCTCGGAGCAATGTTCGTAATGGGCGGACTGAATGATTTCAGACAGGCTATGGATTACCGCGAATACGGCGGCGCGCCGCTTCTCGGCACAAAGCGTCCCGTGATAAAGGGACACGGCTCGTCTGACGCGAAGGCTGTATTTTCAGCGATAGTTCAAGCTAAAAAATTTGTCGAGACAAACGTAATAGACGAAATAGTAAATAATATAAACTGTATGGAGGCTAAGGCAGATGATTAACGCAAAAATAACCGGAGTAGGCAGATATATTCCCGAAAAAATATACGACAACGCTTATATGGAAAGTATCGTCGATACGAACGACGAGTGGATTGTAAGACGGACGGGAATAAAGGAAAGACATATCGCCGCCGACGATGAGTACACGACGGATATGGCGGCGAAGGCGGGTAAAAACGCGATTGAAAATGCGGGACTTACGCCTCTTGACATTGACCTTATTATACTTGCGACAGTTACTCCGGATTATTTTACTCCCGCGTGCGCTTGCGTTGTTCAGGCAAATCTTGGAGCTGTAAATGCGGCGGCGTTTGATTATAACGCCGCGTGTTCGGGATTTGTTACGGGTCTTACGATTGCAAAGCAGTTTATACAGACGGGCGCGTATAAGCATATACTTGTAATTTGCGCCGACGTTTTGAGCAAGGCGACCGATTACAGCGACAGAGCGACCTGTGTGCTGTTCGGCGACGCCGCCGGCGCGGCCGTTGTTTCGGCGAGCGTGGAAAACGGAATTATAGCGACGGATATCGGCGCGGACGGTTCCGGCGGTCTTTCGCTTACGAGTCTCGCTTACAGAAACGATGCGGAGGAAACAGAGAAGAGAGTGAGCGGCAGGAAAGAAACTATCTGGATGGCGGGTCAGTCTGTAATGAAATTCGCCGTAAAGGCAATGGCTGACGCTTCGGGACGCGTCATTGAGAAGGCGGGACTTACATGGGACGATATCGATCTTGTTGTGCCGCATCAGGCTAATTACAGAATAGTCGACAGCGCGTTAAAACGAATGGGAATAAGCTACGATAAGGTATTTCTTAATCTTGAAAAATACGGCAATACTTCCGCTTCATGTATACCCGTAGCTCTTTCGCAGGCTGTTGAGCAGGGCAGAATAAAGAAGGGCGATAAGATCGTTCTTGTCGGCTTCGGCGGCGGACTTACCTGGGGAGCGGCGTTATTGGAATGGTAGTTTGAACGGGCGAACTTCCGCGTTTCACCGCCAAAGGAGACAAGGCGGTATAATATACATACGGCTCTTGCCGCATTAGGCGGCAATCCGCGAAATTTTTCCTTGTTCAAAAAAAGACAGTATTTTATAACCGAAAGGATGAAAATAATGAAAACAAGACTTTGCGAACTGCTCGGAATTGAGTATCCGATTATTCAGGGAGGAATGGCATGGGTCGCTACAGCGGAGCTGGCGGCGGCCGTTTCAAACGGCGGCGGTATCGGACTTATCGCGGCGGGCAACGCTCCCGCCGACGCCGTAAGGGAGCAGATACGGAAGGCAAAGAGCCTTACAGATAAGCCGTTTGGCGTAAACGTGATGATGATGTCGCCGTTTGTCGAAGAGGTCATGCGGGTTATAATCGAGGAAAAGCCGGCGGCGGTTGCGACGGGCGCGGGCAATCCGGCAAAATACATACCCGCGCTAAAAGAAGCGGGAATAAAAGTAATGCCGGTAATCGCGAGCGTAGCTATGGCTGTTAAAATGGAAAAATCGGGCGCGGACGCTGTTATTGCGGAGGGTACGGAAGCCGGCGGACATATCGGCGAGCTTACTACTATGGTTCTCGTTCCGCAGGCTGCGGAAGCTGTTTCCATTCCGGTTGTCGCGGCGGGCGGCGTCGCGGACAGCAGAGGCGTCGTCGCGGCGTTTGCTTTAGGCGCGGACGGCGTGCAGGTCGGCACAAGATTTATCTGTTCAACAGAGTGCTTGGCGCATGACAATTATAAGCAGGCGGTATTGAAGGCAAAGGACAGAGACGCTGTTGTAACGGGACGTTCAACCGGCGCGCCGGTAAGAGCTTTAAAAAATAAGCTTACACGCGAGTATGACAAGCTCGAAAAGGCGGGAGCGTCGTTTGAGGAAATAGAGCGGCTCGGCGTAGGCGGTTTAAGACGCGCGTTCGAGGAAGGCGACGTCCAAACGGGTTCGCTCATGGCGGGGCAGTCTGCGGCGATGGTACATGAAATTAAGCCGTGCGCAGATATAATAAGAGATTATTTCACCGGCACGGAAGCGGTTATTAATGAAATTAACACAAAGTTAAGATAAGGAGAAAGTTATGGGTAAATTAGCGTTTGTATTCGCCGGACAGGGCGCGCAGGCTGTCGGAATGGGAAAAGAGCTTGCCGAAAATTTTGAATGTGCGGATAAGGTGTTTGACGAGGCGAGCGAGGCGTTAGGCTTTGATATAAAAGACATGATATGGAACGGCGACAGCGAGACGCTTATGATAACGGAAAACACTCAGCCGACAATCGTGACAATGAGCGCCGCGGCGCTGAGAGTTCTTGAGGAAAAGGGCGTAAAGCCCGACGTCGCGGCGGGACTGAGTCTTGGAGAGTACACGGCGCATATAGCGTCGGGCTCAATGGCATTCGCAGACGGCGTAAGACTTGTAAAAAAACGCGGAAAGTATATGCAGGAAGAGGTTCCTGTAGGCAAGGGCGCTATGGCCGCGATAATCGCGCTCGGCGCGGAGGATGTTATCGCGTGCTGCGAGGAAGCGTCGAAGCTCGGCGTATGCTCGCCCGCTAACTTCAACTGCCCCGGACAGATAGTAGTTTCGGGAGAGGTAGCGGCTGTCGACAAGTGCTGCGAGCTGGCAAAGGAAAGGGGCGCTAAAAGGGCGCTGAAGCTGCCCGTATCCGCGCCGTTTCATTGTTCAATGCTCATAGGCGCCGGCGAGAAGCTCGCGAAGGAGCTTGAAAACGTTGAAATAAAGGATATGCAAATTCCGGTAATTACAAATGTAACGGCTGATTATGTCGCGTCAAAGGACGATATAAAGCCGTATCTTATAAAGCAGGTTTCCTCATCGGTAAAGTGGGAGGAAACAATAAGGAGAATGATCGCGGACGGCGCGGACACGTTTGTCGAGGTTGGTCCCGGCAAGGCTTTAAGCGGATTTATAAAGAAGATTTCAAGAGACGTAAAGGTATTCAATGTAGAGGATATGGCGTCGCTTGAAAAAACACTTGAAGGTCTCAGTGCGTAGAAAGGGGAAAAATTGAAATGCTAAAGGGAAAAACTGCGGTAATAACAGGCTCGGGCAGAGGAATAGGCAAGGCGATCGCCATGAAGCTCGCTTCGTACGGCGCAAATATTGTCATAAACGATATTCCGTCGTCAGATTACGCTGACGAGACATGCGAAGAAATAAAGGCTCTCGGCGTTGACAGTATAGTTGTAAAAGGCGATGTAAGAAAAAAAGAGGATGTTGACAGACTTATTTCCGAAACAATGGATAAGTTTGGAAAAATAGACATATTTGTTAATAACGCCGGAATTACGAGAGACGGTCTTATGATAAGAATGTCGGAGGAGGACTGGGATCTTGTAATGGATATAAATTTAAAGGGCGCGTTTAACTGCATAAAAGCTGTCGCGAGACCGATGATGAAGCAGAGAAGCGGCGCGATTGTGAATATCGCTTCAATCGTAGGAGTTATGGGAAATCCGGGTCAGGCTAACTATGTCGCTTCAAAGGCGGGACTCATAGGACTTACAAAGACGACCGCGAAGGAATTTGCGTCAAGAGGAATCCGCTGCAACGCCGTTGCTCCGGGATTTATCCGTTCGGCTATGACAGACGTGCTTACGGAAGACGTGAAGAAGAAATATCTCGACGCTATTCCGCTCGGAAAGTTCGGCGAAACGGACAATATTGCGGATGTTGTCGCATTCCTGGCGTCGGATATGTCAAAATATGTGACGGGACAGGTAATAAATGTTGACGGCGGACTTGTTATGTAATATACTAAAGCTATATAATTCATTATGAATTTATATATATGAAAATACCGAAAGGGGGTGCAGGAGGATAATGGAGGAATTTGAAAGAATAAAGAACGTCATAGTCGACCAGCTTAGCGTTGACGAGGCTGACGTAACAATGGAAGCATCGTTTGTTGATGATTTGGGCGCTGATTCTCTCGATGTAGTCGAGCTTATCATGGGTCTGGAAACGGAATTCGATATTGAAATCCCTGATGAAGAGGCTGAAAAAATCAGCACAGTCGGCGACGCGGTTGAGTATATCAAAAGCCATGCGTAAGAAGCAGCGCCTTGCATCAGAGCTTATCCGATGCAAGGCGCGGCGCTTTTTGTGAAGAAAATCTAAAATTTATATATAAAAATCTTATGATAAAACAGGAGGCAGGAAAATGAGACGAGTTGTTATAACCGGTTTGGGCGCAGTAACGCCTATAGGAAATAATGTGGAGTCTTTCTGGAACGGAATCAAATCCGGAAAATGCGGAATCGATACCGTAACTCTCTTTGACGCGTCGGGATACAAGACGCAGATAGCGGGCGAGGTAAAAGATTTTGAGCCCACGGATTTTATAGAAAAAAAGGACGCCCGTAAGATGGACAGGTTTACTCAGTTTGCCGTAGTCGCGGCAAGCGAGGCTGTAGCCGACGCCGGTCTTGACATGGAAAAGGAAGATCCGTGGAAGGTCGGGGTTATAACAGGCTCCGGCATAGGAGGAATTCAAACGTTTGAGGAACAGCATAACGCTCTTCTCTCAAAAGGTCCGGGACGGGTAAGTCCGTTCTTCATTCCTATGATGATAGGAAATATGGGCGCGGCTCAGATTGCCATTAAGTTTAACGCGAGAGGCATTAACGAAAATATTGTAACCGCGTGCGCTTCAAGCACAAACGCCATAGGCGACGCTATGAGACATATTCAGTACGGTCATAACGACGTTATAATAGCGGGAGGCGCGGAAGCCGCCGTCAATGCGATTGCTTTTGCGGGTTTCTGCTCAATGAAGGCTATGTCCGTAAATAACGGCGACCCTAAGCGCGCTTCAAGACCGTTTGACGCTGAACGCGACGGATTTGTTTTGAGCGAGGGAGCCGGCTTTGTAATTTTAGAGGAGCTTGAACACGCGAAGAAACGCGGAGCGCGTATTTACTGTGAGATGGCGGGCTACGGAGCGACGGACGACGCGTATCATATTACAAGTCCCATTCCCGGAGGCGAGGGCGGAGCAAAGGCTATGGAGCTTGCGATAGCAGACGCCGGTATGAAACCCGAGGATATAACATATATAAACGCTCACGGCACTTCAACGAAATATAACGACTGCTTTGAAACTCAGGCCATAAAGAGCGTATTTAAGGAGGCGGCGAAGACGGTAGCCGTAAGCTCGACAAAGTCGATGACCGGTCATATGCTCGGAGCGGCGGGCGGAGCCGAAGCGATTATATGCGCAAAGGCAATTTCCGAAGGATACATTCCGGCGACGATTAATTACAAGAATCCCGACCCCGACTGCGATCTTGATATTGTGCCTAACGAGGGCAGGGTTAGGGAAGTAAAAGCCGCGTTGTCAAACTCACTCGGTTTCGGCGGACATAACGCGACAATAGTCATGAAGAAGTACGAAGACTGATTATAAATAGAAAAAAGAATGTATAGAGGATGCCCTCGCGGGGCACCCTCTAATGTTCGTTTATACGGCTTACTCTAAAAAGCGAAAAGGCGTTCGCTGTTTAGAATAGGTCATATTTTGCAAAGCGGAGGTCAGAAATGAAAAATGCGCAGGATAAAATAGGATACAGATTTAAAAATATTAAACTGCTTGAAACGGCGCTTACTCACAGTTCCTATGCCAATGAGTATAAAACGGAAAGCAACGAAAGACTGGAGTTTTTGGGGGATTCCGTTTTAAGCGTGATAGTGAGCGACTATATATTCAGACTAATGCCGCGCACCTCGGAGGGATGGCTGTCGAAGTACAGGGCGACGCTTGTATGCGAGCAGTCGCTGTATGAGATTTCAAAAAAAATTTCACTCGCAAGCTTTATTAAGCTTGGCAGAGGCGAGGAAATGACGGGCGGACGCGAAAGACCGTCAATAGTATCGGACGCTTTTGAAGCCGTGCTTGCGGCGATTTATCTCGACGGCGGAATGGAGAAAGCCCGCGAATGGGTTATAAATCTTATGCGGGACGCTATCGAAAAAGCGGCTATGGGTTCCGGATACAACGACTATAAGACAATGCTTCAGGAGGCGCTGCAAAAGGGAACAACCGGCAAGGTGACATACAGGACAATTGCCGAAACTGGACTTGACCATGACAAGACGTTTGAGGTTGAGGTGCTTGTTGATAATATTCCCCGGAACAGGGGCAAGGGACGCAATAAAAAAGAAGCGGAGCAGAATGCGGCGCATACCGCGCTTCAGAATATAGGGAAACGCAATGAAAACATATAACATACCGATATTTGTGCCGCACCGCGGCTGCCCGTTCGAATGCGTATTCTGCAATCAAAAGCGTATCACAGGCGAGGTTAAAGATGTAACCGCCAATGACGTCAGGGATACGATAAGCGTCTGTCTAAAGACGCTGCCTGAAAAGAACAGACGGATTGAGGCGGCTTTCTTCGGCGGAAGCTTTACAGGGATACCGATTGAGGAACAAAGCGCCCTTCTTAACGCGGCAAATGAGTATATAATTAACGGGAAAATAGACGGAATACGTCTGTCCACACGGCCTGATTATATTGACAGGGCGATTCTGGATAATTTACTTAAATACGGCGTAACCACAATAGAACTGGGTGTTCAATCTATGGATGAAGGCGTGCTTAAAGCGTCAAACAGAGGTCATACAGCGGAGGACGTAAAAGACGCGGTAAAGCTCATACGAGAATATCCCTTTACGCTCGGCTTGCAGATGATGACGGGTCTTCCCGGCGACTCGGAGGAAAAATCGCTTTACACAGCCGATGAAATAATAAAGCTTTCACCGGATATTGTAAGAATATATCCGACGCTCACGATTAAAGACACATTTCTCGAAAAAATGTATATATCCGGCAAATACACGCCCCAGACGCTTGACGAGGCTGTGGAAACCGCAAAAAAGCTTTTGCTTAAATTTGAGAAGCGTAATATAAAGGTGATAAGAATCGGACTGCAATCAACCGCGGAAATATGCGAAAACGGCGGCGTCGCGGCGGGACCGGTTCACAGCGCTTTCGGCGAATTGGTCGAAAGCAGTATTTACTATGACATTATAAACGAAAAGCTTGACGCCGCGGCATGCCGGAAAGCGGATGTATTTGTAAATCCGCGAGAGATTTCAAAAGCCGTCGGCAACAAAAAAAGAAATGTAATTAAAATAAAAAAAGATAAAAATATCGACATAAAAATCCATGCGGACAAAGATATTGGAAAAAGAGAGGTGAGATGCGTTTGTTATTAAAAAGACTTGAACTTCAGGGTTTTAAATCTTTCGCCGATAAAACGGCGCTTGACTTTGTAGACGGCTCAACGGCTGTCGTAGGACCAAACGGAAGCGGAAAAAGCAATATTTCCGACGCGATACGATGGGTAATAGGCGAGATGAGCGCAAAACAGCTTCGCGGAGCAAATATGCAGGATGTAATTTTCGCCGGAACCGAAACAAGAAAGCGGGTTAATTTTGCCGAGGTAAGCCTTGTGCTTGATAACAGCTCGCATATATTTGATATTGATTTTGACGAGGTTGTCGTAACAAGACGTCTTTTCAGGAGCGGTGAAAGCGTTTACCAGATAAACCGCGTCAACTGCCGTCTGAGGGATATACATGAGCTTTTTATGGATACCGGTCTCGGACGCGACGGATATTCTATTATAGGTCAGGGAAATGTCGCGCAGATTCTTTCCACCAAGGCTGAGGACAGAAGAAGTTTATTTGAGGAAGCCGCCGGCGTCTCAAAGTATAAGTACAGAAAAGAGGAAGCGCTGAGAAAGCTCAAGGGAGTCGAGGAAAACCTTGTAAGAATCGGAGATATAACGTCGGAGCTTGAGGGACAGAGAACGCCTCTGAAGCGTCAGTCCGAAAAAGCGAGAAAATATCTTACACTCTATGAGGAGTATAAGGGACTTGACGTCAATATGAGCCTTATTACCGTTGACAAAAACAAGACTTTAATCGAAAATAACGAAAAGCTCTATAAGGAAGCGGAGGAGGAAATGTCCGATTTAAGGGCGACTGAATCGAAGACCGAGGCTAAGCTTACCGCGCTGTATAACGAGAGCAAGGCGAAGGATGAGGAAATAGCGGAACAGAACCGGCTTCTGCGTGAAACGGAGTCCGGAAATATGACGGCTAAAAACGAAATTTCCATAGCTGAAACCAATATTAAAAACAATCATTCCATGATTGCGCGTATTGACGATGAAATTAAACGAATAAACGTCAAAAACGAGGAGCGGGCAAGGGATATCGAAAAATTCAATGCTGAAATTGCGGAAAAAGAAAAGAACGCCGAAGGAATTCTTAAAGATTTCGATTCCATGAAGGATAAGCAGAGCTTAATTTCCTCGGAAATTGAAGCGCTGTCGGCGCAAATAGAGAATATGAAAAACGAGTCGGCGGAGAAGCTGAATGAAATATCCGCAAAAAAAGCGCGGATGAGCGGTATCGAAACGCTTCGCGCCAATTTTATTGAAAGACGCGCGGTGGTTGAGGCTGAAATAAGCAGCTTTAAAGAGGGTATTTCAAGCACAAAGCAGGATATAGAAAAGTGCGGATACGATATTTTGGAAAAATCGGAAAAACTGAAGAAAATGAAGGACACGGTCGAACGGCACAATGAAAATTTAAATAAAATCAAGGCGGAGTATGACGAGCTTAACCGAGACCTTAACAGCAAAAACATAGACTGCGGTTCAAAGACCTCAAAGAAAAAGATTCTCGAAGGCATGGAAAACGATTATGCCGGATACGCTAAAAGCGTAAAGACGGTGCTTAAAGCCGAGGAACTGAAGAAGCTCGCGATTTACGGAGCTGTTTCCGGTCTTATCGACGTTGACAGAAAGTATGTCACGGCTATAGAAAGCGCTCTTGGCGGAGCGATGCAGAACATTATAGTTGAGAGCGAGGAGGACGCGAAGGAGGCTATTCTGTATCTGAGAAAAAACAACGCCGGACGCGCGACCTTCCTGCCTGTAACCTCGGTAAAAGGAAGAGAGCTTGAAAACGCCAACGCCGTCGCCTCCGAAGCAGGATTTATAGGCATAGCGAATAATCTTGTAACATATGATAAAAAATACGACGGCATTATAAAAAGTCTTTTGGGAAGAACAGCGGTTGTCGATACAGCCGACAACGCCATCGCGATGAGCCGCAAGTTCGGATACAAATTCAGGGTTGTAACGCTTGAAGGAGACATACTTAACGCCGGCGGTTCAATGTCGGGCGGAAGCGTGAACAGACAAAGCGGATTTTTGTCGAGAGCCGCGGAAATAAAAACGCTGTCCGCGCAAATTCGTAAGCTGTCGGATGAAATTCGGGCGCTTAACGAAAAAAAGCATGGTATGGAAAACGATATGCGGATAATAAATAATCAGCTTTCCTCATACATACCGCTTGTAAGAGAGTACGAGGATGAAATTCTCCGTCTCGAAAACACAAAAAGTCATCTTGAGCAGTCGCTTGAATCGGGAAGCGGCACGGAGCAGAACTACAGAGCGGAGCTTGAGCAGATTGAAGCGCAGCTTTCTCAATCCTCCGACGAAATAGCCGAACTTCTCGGAGCGGTAAGGAGTCTTGAAAAGGAAACGGATGGAATTCAACGAAAAATTGTTGAAAAAAGCGAGAATCTTGAGAGAATTTCATCTGAAAAGGAAGAAAAATCACAGGATATAATGGATAAGACGCTTACGCTCGCCGCAATGGAAAAGGATATAAAAATTATAAGGAACAGCATTGAAACCACACAAAACGATATCCGCTCGGCAAAAGAGGATATTAAGCGCAGAGAAAGCGACAAAGAAAGAATTTGTCTTGAAAACGACGCGCTTTATACAAAAATCAACGAGAAAAAGAAGCTGACAGAGGATATTGCCGGTCAGTCCGAAAGCATAAGAGAGAAAATCTCCGAGATAGAAAAGCAGAAGGCTGATATTCATGAAACGCTTCAAGGTATACAAAGCTCCAACAAGGATTTGACAGACAAGCTTTTAAATCTTCGTCAGGAGCTGTCGCGTCTTGAAAACAGGCGCGACAAGCTTAACGCGGACGTCGAGAATATACTCGGAAGGCTGTGGGATAATTATGAGCTGACCTATACAACGGCGTCGGAGATAAAGACAGAGGTTGAAAACGAGAAGGAAGCGTTCGCGAGACTGCGCGAGCTTAAAGCGCAGATTAAGGCGCTTGGAAGCGTAAATGTGGACGCTATAGAGGAATATGCGGCAGTCGAGGAAAGATATAAATTCCTTATGGGACAGAAAAGCGACCTTGAAAAATCAAAAGCCGATTTGAACGAGATAATATCTTCTGTGGAAGAATTGATGGAAGAGCATTTCGGCAAACAGTTCGCGGAGATTAATGAGAGCTTCGGCGAGGTGTTTAAGGAATTATTTGGAGGCGGACGCGGAAGGCTGTATCTTTCCGACCCTGACAATCTTCTTGAAAGCGGTATAGAAATAGAGGTACAGCTCCCGGGCAAGGGACTGCAAAATATAAATCTGTATTCGGGCGGAGAGAAGTCGTTTATCGCAATAGCGCTGCTGTTCGCGATTTTGCGCGTAAAACCCGCGCCGTTTTGTATTCTTGACGAGATTGACGCCGCGCTTGACGATGTTAACGTTTCAAGATTTGCTACATATTTAAAAAATTACATAGAACAGACGCAGTTTATCGTAATAACGCACAGACGCGGCACAATGGAGGCGGCTAATATTCTTTACGGCGTGACGATGCAGGAAAAGGGCGTATCAAAGCTGCTGTCATTGCATATTGACGATGTTGCGGATGATATGGTATCCTGATAAACTGCGCAAACGAAAGGAAATTTTATATGGGATTTTTTGATAAACTAAAGGCGGGACTGACTAAAACAAGAGAAAACATATCTCAGCAGATGAATAATGTTTTCAGCGCTTTTGTAAAGGTTGACGAGGAGCTTTTCGAAAACCTCGAGGAAGCTCTTATCATGGCTGATATAGGCGTTGAAACTACGGAGTATATTATAGAAAAGCTGCGAGATAACGTTAAGCATAAGCAT
The DNA here is from genome assembly GCA_964426905.1 of uncultured Clostridium sp. GTDB lineage: Bacteria > Bacillota > Clostridia > UBA1381 > UBA1381 > Hominilimicola. The sequence continues at coordinate 20,675 of CAYRSG010000017.1, forward strand.
ATTACAGACGGAAATGTTGTAAAGCGGGAGCTAAAGGATATTATAAGCGGGATTTTAAGCGAGCGGGACTGCGAGATGAATATTTCAACCGTTCCGTCCGTTATACTTGTAATAGGAGTAAACGGCGTCGGAAAAACGACGAGTATAGGAAAAATCGCTTCGCATTACAGGGCGGAAGGCAAGAAGGTTCTTCTTGCCGCCGCCGATACTTTCAGAGCCGCCGCGATAGATCAGCTTGACATATGGGCAAAAAGAAGCGGCTGCGATATAATAAAGCATCAGGAAAACAGCGACCCCGCCGCCGTGGTGTTCGACGCGTGTACTGCCGCGAAAGCGAGGGGCGTCGACGTGCTGATATGCGATACGGCGGGAAGACTCCATAATAAGAAGAATCTGATGGCGGAGCTTGAAAAGATAAATCGTGTTATCGCGAGGGAGCTTCCGTCAAGCGCAAGAGAAACGCTCCTTGTACTTGACGCAACTACGGGACAGAATGCCGTAAGCCAGGCAAAGCTGTTCTCGGAGGCGGCTGATATTACCGGAATAATTCTTACTAAACTTGACGGAACCGCAAAGGGAGGAATTGTGATATCAATCGCAAAGGAGCAAAACCTGCCCGTTAAATTTGTCGGAGTGGGCGAGGGCGTCGACGATTTGCAGATATTTAACAGTGAAGATTTCGCAAAGGCTCTTTTTGATGATTAAAAAAACCGCCGCGCGTTTTGAATGCGCGGCGATTCTTTATTTTATTCGTGCGGCAGATAATCGGAGGGATTCAGTATTTCGCCGTCCTTGGTCATTTCGAAATGGAGGTGCGGTTCGGTAACGTTTTCTCCTTTGCCGTCGCCTACGGTTCCTATTACCTCGCCTGATTTTACCTCGACTCCCTCTGAAATATCTTCGGCATTTTCAAGCCCCATGTATTTTGTTACAAAACCCGCGGCGTGCGATATTGTAACGCATACGCCCGAGACGTCCTCGCTGACTTCATCAACAACGCCGTCTGACACGGACTGAACGCTGCAGCCCTTCTCCGCGGCAATATCAATACCGTTGTGCGTGCGCCAGTCGGCAAGAGCGCTGTTGTAGACAAGCTTATCGGAATAGCCTTCAAGTATTTCGCCCGTCACAGGCATTATGAACGCCGGCTGCTCGGATGATACTATAATAGCCGTTTCTTCTACGTCAGGATTATCCGCGGCATAATCTTCAACAGTTTCCTGCGCCGGAGCGGTTACGGGAATATCCGATACGGCGTCCGGCTCGGCGTATGCCGCGGCGGGCGCGGGCGTAGGAGAGAATACAGGCTGAGCGGTGGGAATAACGGCGGCGTATTTGCCGGTATCCGTTGTGAACACGGGACTTTCCGTCGGCTCCTCGTTGACAACCTCCGTATTTATAACGCTTGACGTTTTATTGGTATTTCTTTCCGTGAAATAACCCGCGACTCCGATAACCAATACACAGCAGCACAGCGCTATGTAAAAGCCCGGCAGCTTTTTAGCTTCTTTTTTCTGTTCCTGATTCATTTTTGTAATCCTCCCTCGGTGAATTCATATAGTATTTAGTATTGTTTCCTTAATTTTCTGGATTATACTTTCTTATGGAAAAAATTTTAATAAACAAATATTAAATTTTCTATTCCCAAAACGGCGGTTTTATAGTATAATAATATAATAGAAATAGAAAGTTGGTGCTTTGAAGTGAGAATTGAAAAGCTGAATAAAGATAAAATTAAGGTGACGCTGACGTCCGCGGACCTGACAAACCTCGATATAGATTTGGAAAAGCTGTCGCCGGATTCAAGCGAGTTACATACGTTTCTGTTCCATATAATGGAAACAATACAGGAGGAAACAGGATTTAATCCATACAGCGGACAGGTAGTTGTCGAGGCGACGCCGTCGCGCGACGGAATAAGTATTCTTGTGAGCAAGCTCAGAACGGGAAGCCGCCGTATAACGAGAGAGCAGTTTGCAAAAGTGAGTTCGGTAAGGGTCAGGGAGAGAAAATCCCGCCGACCGGAAATCTTTTATTTTGACATATTCGACGATTTATGCGCCGCTTTAAAGGAGCTTAACCGCGATTTTCTTCTTTCGGGAAGCTTGTATAAACTGAATAATATATATTGTTTTATGATAAAGAATGAAATTCATCACACAAAAAGCATGAACACAATGATAGAGTTCTCGTCTAAAAAATCGGCTTATACCCTTCAGGCGGATTACATCCGAGAACACGGTAAGCTTGTGGCGAAAGGCAGAGGGCTTGTAAAAATGGCTGAGGAAATACGTCAGCTTATATAAATTTATGAATATTTTGTTAAAACTCTTGCAATATCTGGATATTAGTTGTATAATACAAAAGAATAAATTGTTAAAGGAGAAATATTATGGCTAATATTTTAGAAACGGTTGTTTTTGCGGACGGCGAAACAGGCGCTGAGCAGCAGGCGAATACGTCGGAAGGCACAACGCAGGCGGCAAACGGTCAGGAGGCTCAGGCTAATCCCGTTATGAGTACTGTTGTGAGCGTTCTTCCGCTGGTTCTTATCATTGTGCTTCTGTACTTTATGATGATAAGACCGCAGAGAAAGAGAGAAAAAGAAACAAAAGCGATGATTAACGCTATGAAGGTCGGCGATAAGGTTGTAACAATCGGCGGAATCTGCGGCAAGGTCGCGAAGATTAAGGATGAATTTGTTTTTATCGAAACGGGAAATATCGGTACTCAGGATGAGAAATCTATAATAAAAATGGAAAGAGACGCTGTAAGAAGCGTCGAGGCGTCCAAAAACTGATTTTAATGTTATAACTGAATAACCTCTCTAATATATTTATAATAAAATATTAGGGAGGTTTTTTATGAATATTCGATTCGGAAGCATCATAAAGGGAACGCTGTTTGCGCTTATTGTAACGTTCGCAATAATATTTATACTGTCTCTGATTTCGTATTTTACGTCTGTCGGAGAGACTGTTATCACAACGGGAGTATACGCTTCGGTTATTATAGGCGTTCTTCTCGGAAGCGCGGCGGCGTCGAAGGTCGCGGTTTCAAAAAAATTTCTGCATGCGATGCTCGTGTGCGCGTTATATTTGTTGGTATTTCTTGCTCTTTCGGCGATCGTAAACAAAGAAATATCGTTTAACGCACATTTGCTCGCCGTCGCGGGAGGAGCGTTTGCCGCGGGACTTTTGGGAAGCGTTATAGGGAAATAAAAATATAAGGGAAATTAAGAAAATTAAGAAAAATTGAAAAAAACTCTTCCTTTTTGCGGCAGAATATGTTATAATATTACCATATTATGATTATATACAAGGAGGGTGTTGTTATGAAACACGTACGGACGCTTAATAAGGCTAATTTGAAGGACAGCGCGGCGCGTGGCGGATGCGGCGAGTGCCAGACTTCATGCCAGTCAGCATGTAAAACATCATGCACGGTTGCAAATCAGAAGTGCGAGAATGTTGACTGATTGCGGTGAAATAAACGAAATTATGAAAATCATCGGCGTTTGTCGGTGATTTTCTCATATTTTTAACGAGGAGTTTTTTTAGTGATACATAAGTATAAGCAATTGGGAATGAACATTGTAATGGATATATATTCCGGCGCGGTGCATGTCGTTGACGATGTAATGTATGATATGCTCGACTATATTCTCGAGCCGTTTATTCCCGAAACAAAATGTCCCGATTATATAAAAGAGGGAATGAGGGACAAGTACCCTGAAAGCGAAATAGAGGAAAGCTATAGTGAAATATGCTCGCTTGTAAGGGCGGGACAGCTTTTCGCTGAGGACTGTTACGATGAAATAGCCAAAAACTGGCATAAAAAGTCGGTTGTAAAAGCTCTGTGCCTTCATGTGGCGCATGACTGTAATCTGCGCTGTAAATATTGCTTTGCCGATACGGGCGAATTTCACGGAGGAAGAAGCCTTATGAGCGCCGAAGTCGGGAAAAAGGCGATTGATTTTGTCATAGAGAACAGCGGAAACAGGCGTAATATTGAGATTGACTATTTCGGCGGCGAGCCTTTGATGAATTTCGGCGTTGTGAAAGAAATCACGGAATACGCAAAGGAACAGGGCAAGCTTAATGACAAGAATTTCCGCTTTACAGTAACAACAAACGGAATACTTTTAAACGAGGATATAAAGGATTACATAAACAAAAATATGTCAAATGTCGTGCTGAGCCTTGACGGAACGAAGGCAGTGCATGACCGCATGCGCTATCGTGTCGACGGAAGCGGTTCATATGACGCGATTGTTCCAAAATTTCAGGATTTGGCTCAGAGCCGAAATCAGGATAATTATTATGTCCGCGGCACCTTTACGGCGTATAACGCGGATTTTGCGAAGGACGTAATTCATCTTGCCGATTTAGGCTTTAAGCAGACAAGCGTCGAGCCTGTCGTCGCGCCCGAGACGGAGGATTACGCGCTTACAGGCAGGCATATTGAGCGGGTATGCGCTGAGTACGATAAGCTGACAGAGGAATATGTGAAACGCTATGACGAGGGCAGAGGCTTTAATTTTTTCCACTTTATGGTAGACCTCGATCAGGGACCATGCGCGATTAAGCGTCTTTCCGGCTGCGGCGCGGGTCATGAATATCTGGCGGTAGCGCCGAACGGAGACATTTACCCGTGTCACCAGTTTGTAGGCAATGAGGATTTTAAAATGGGTAATGTCAACGGCGGAAAAATCGACGAGGACATAAAAAATATGTTTGAGCGTTCCAATGTTTACACAAAGGAGAAATGCAGGGAATGCTTCGCAAAGTTTTACTGCAGCGGCGGCTGCAGCGCCAACGCCTATAATTTTAACGGCGATATTAACGCGCCTTACGAGCTGGCATGCGAATTTGAAAAAAAGCGTCTTGAATGTGCGATTGCCATTGAGGCGCATAAAAAATTAAACAAAAATTAAAAGGAGGAACAAAAAATGATATGCAAGGGATTTAAAATGAAGCTGTACGAGGGTATGGCGGCGGAGTACGAAAAGAGACACAACGAGCTGTGGCCCGAAATGAAGCGGATGATTCATGAGCACGGCGGAAAAAATTACTCGATATTTCTTGATGAGGAAACAATGATTCTTTACGGATATATTGAGATTGAGGACGAGGAGCTTTGGGCGAAGGGCGCGGATACGGCAATAAACAGAAAATGGTGGGATTTCATGGCGGATATCATGGAAACAAACCCGGATAACAGTCCCGTATCGGAGGATTTGCACCTCGTATTCCATCTGGACTGATAAAAGAATTACAAAAAGACGACATTTTAGGATTAAAAAATTTTGAATATTTTTTAAAATAAGGGTGATAATAAGTATTGACCTCACAAAATACATTAAACCGATTGCAGTCGGTTGATAACCCCCTTATTTGCTAAAACGGCGTATCCCATTCGGGATACGCCGTTTTAGCATATAAATAATTATATATATTTCTATTGACATAAATTGCTTTTCTAATGTATACTAAAAAAGGAAAAAGGAGGGCGATTATGAAGATTGAAAAGTATTATCAGAATTTAGAAATTTTGCATGTAAACGAGGAGAAGAGCAGAGCGTATTTTATGCCGTGCTCCGATTTGGAACACGCGAAAAACGACATATATGACAGAAAACAGAGTCTTAACGGCGAATGGGATTTCTTGTACGCGAAGTGCGTTGACGATATACCTGAGGATTTTATAAACGGAAACACGGAAGGCTTCGGGAAAATACCTGTTCCGTCCTGTTGGCAGACACAGGGATACGACTGTCACCAGTATACAAACGCAAGATATCCGTTTCCGTATAATCCGCCCTATGCGCCGTATGAAAATCCGTGCGGCGCATATGCGACGCGGTTTGAAAGCGATAATGATTTAAGAAAATATCTTAATTTCGAGGGGGTCGACTCGTGCTTCTATGTCTGGCTGAACGGCGAATTTGTCGGCTACAGTCAAGTCTCCCATTCCACAACCGAGTTTGACGTCACCGATAAGGTAAAAAAGGGAGAAAATACCCTTTGCGTCCTTGTTATGAAGTGGTGCGACGGCAGTTATCTGGAGGACCAGGATAAGTTCCGAATGAGCGGAATTTTCCGCGACGTGTATATTTTAAACCGTCCGGAAAAGCATATCCGGGATTATAAAATCGAAACGGAAATAAGCGGAAAAATCCATGCGGATATTGAATCGGATACCGATACAAAGCTTGTTCTCGAGGACAACGACGAGGTTATATACAGCGGAAGCGTCGGAGATATCACTGTAGAAAATCCCGTTTTATGGAACGCCGAGTATCCGTATTTATATACTCTTTATCTTGTTACGGAAAACGAGGTTATAAAGGAGAGAGTGGGCATACGCGAAATAAAAACAGAAGACGGAATAGCGCTATTCAATAACAGACCGATTAAAATGAAGGGCGTCAACCGTCATGACAGCGATCCCGTGACCGGTTACACAATAAGCCGCGAGCAGGCCGAGGAAGACCTGAAGCAGATGAAACGCCACAACATAAACGCTCTGCGCACAAGCCATTATCCAAACGCGCCGTGGTTTACGCAGATGTGCGACGAATACGGCTTTTACGTAATAGCCGAATCGGATATAGAAGCGCACGGTACGTCGGCGATTTACGGAGGCTCGCAGGGGCTTACCTTCGGACTTCTCGCGCAGAATCCCGACTGGGAAAACGCATTCCTTGACAGAATAAAACGAAACGTTATGCGCGATAAAAACAGAACCTGCGTCTGTATCTGGTCGCTCGGCAACGAGGCGGGTTACGGCGCGAACTTTGAGAACGCGGGAAGATGGGTCAAGGAGTATGACGGGACGCGTCTGACGCATTACGAGGGCAGCATGTGGCAGACGGGCTCTCATATAAACGACACGTCCATGCTTGACGTTGAAAGCACAATGTATGCCGATTATGAATGGATAGACAAATATTTCGGTTCTCTTGAATGGCGCAGAGTCAGCAACGGAAAGGGCAGCGAGTACGGAGGCGCGGGAGAGTGGGTTGAGACAAAGGATAAAAAGCCTAAGCCGTATATGCAGTGCGAGTTTATGCACGCTATGGGAAACGGACCCGGCGGAATAAAGGAGTATATCGACAGACTCTACCGATATGACGGCTTCTTCGGCGCGTTTGCGTGGGAATGGTGCGACCATGCAATCGACATGGGAGAAGGAAAATATTTTTACGGCGGAGATTTCGGCGAGTATCCGCATGACGGCAATTTCTGCGTCGACGGACTCGTATATCCCGACAGACGGCCGCATACGGGACTTCTTGAATATAAGCAGGCGATAAAACCGTTCGCCGTAACGTCATACGGTAATATAATAATAGTAGAAAACCGCTATGACTTCGCGGAGCTTGACGATATGCTGCGCTTTGAGGTAAACGGGAAAGAGATGAAATTCGACGTTCCTCCGAGAGGAAAAAAGAGCTTCCCTCGTCCAGACGGCGAGGCCGTCATGGTAAAGGCGTATCAGAAGAACGATACGCTTTGGGCGGAGAAGGGATATGAGGTCGGCTTTGAACAGATTATCATAAACGACGCTGTTCCTAAGATAGAAAAAATAGATTCCGACGGGGAGCTTGGCGTGAGTGAAACCGACAGATATATCGCTGTTTCGGGGGACGGATTTAATTATGTGTTTGATAAGGCGGCGGGCAATTTCAGCCGTCTCGGCGGCGCCGTCGTGAAGCCGGTTGAGTGGAACATATGGCGCGCGCCTACCGACAACGACAGAAATATAGCTCCCGACTGGATAGCGGCGGGCTATGACAGGGAGGAGAGCTTCGTATATGAATGCCGCGCCGTAAAGGAGAGGGGCGCGGTGAAAATAACGTGTCACAGCGCGCTGATTCCCGCGGCTCAGAGAAAGTCGGCTGATATAAAAGCCGAATGGCGGATTTATTCAAACGGAACGATTGACCTTGACGCCGAATGTTCGGCGGGCGAGGGCATGCCCGTACTGCCGCGGTTCGGACTGAGATTTTTTACATCCGGAGAAAATGTAAAATACTACGCTTACGGACCGTATGAAAGCTACGCCGACAAGCGTCTCGCGTCATATCTCGGAGAATTTTCGTCAAAGATTTCCGATATGCATGAGGATTACATAAAACCGCAGGAAAACGGAAGTCACTGCGGCGCGAGATATGTTGAAACAGAAAAGCTGCGCGTTTCGTCCGATATCCCGTTTTCGTTCAGCGTTTCGGAATATACGCAGGAGGAGCTTACGGCGAAAGCGCATAATTTTGAGCTTGAAAAGTGCGGCGATACGGCGCTGTGCGTCGATTACAAGCAAAACGGCGTCGGTCAGAACAGCTGCGGTCCGCTCGCTATGGAGAAATACCGTTTTAGCGAAAAAAATTTTAGGTTTCAAATACGAATAGAGGTAAAATGACGTAAATTATTCATTTCTATACAATTATGAAAAGAAAAAATAACAAAAATGTCATAGAAAAATATCGTATAGTATGATATAATGTAAATAATAATATAAAATGGTATATTATAATATGGAGAGGAGCGATTATCATGGAGGAAGTATTTGATAAAATAAAGGAACAGGCTTATAAGGCTAAGGACGGAGCGGTTAAGCTTACAAAAACGGTTATAGACAAGACGAATAATGTCGTTAATCAGACGAAGCTCAGATTTGCTATAAGCGAAACTAAGGAAAAGATTGACGAGATTTATACGGAAATAGGAAAAACCGTTTACGAAAAATACCAGAACGACGGGGAAATCTGTGACTGCGTTATTGAAAAATGCGCTAAAATAGACGCTTTAAGCGACGAGCTTTCCGAATTGAAGGAAAATCTCGCCGAGCTGAAGGAAAATGTGAAATGCCCGGAATGCGGCGCGTATAATCATTCCGACGACGTCTACTGTTCAAAATGCGGAACAAAGCTTGAAAAGAATGAAGAAGCGGAAGAATATGACTTCTCGGCCAATACTGTTCCTTCGGATGAGGAACATGAAGAGGATTGATTAGACGCGGCGGCGTTTATGATAAAATTTATCGGGGTGAATTTATGTACAAAAAAGATATAAACATAGAATCCTATGACGGACAGGACGCGTTTTACAGCGGAACGGACGAGGAATATGAAGAGTTTCTCAGAAATTCCGATATTGACGCGGATGAGAAAAACGAGGCTGAGCCCGTGGCAAACACGCAGAAAATAAATCTGAATGAGACGATAAATATTCAAAGCGTTATTGACAAATTCAGGAAGACGGCGGACGGCATAGAAACGGGAGCGAAAAAGCTGAAGGATTCTGTTGTCAGTAAAATGGATATGTTTAAGTCAAAAAGGGAAAACGAGGATTTTGAAGAGGAAGCGGGTACGGCTGAGATTAACGGCGACAATAAACCGGCGGAGGACGCGGAGCAAGTAATACCGGAAACCGCAGCGGCCGACAGCGCCGAAGCTTCCGGCGCGGCAAAAAACGATTTGGTTTCAGCGCCGCAGCTGTGCGTCGGATTCGACGGCGTCGACGAAAAAATTAAAGACGTCAAAGAAGAGCTTGAGACGATAAAGAAGAGTATCGGGGAGATTACCGATAAACTCTGCGAGATGGACGCGCGTCAGGGGGAACGTATAAACGAGCTTTCGCGCGGATATTCTTCGCTTGACAGGTCTGTCGACGCCGTAGCGTCGAACGTAGCCGAGATTAAGCAGGCGCTAAATTCCGTGTCGCGGCTTAACGACAGTGTGTTTGACCTTAAAAACACACAGCTAAACACAAAGAATGTTCTGTCAAATCTTGAGCTTAGCTTTAAAAGACTGAAAAAGAAATATGTTCTCGGAATTACTGTTCTGAGTATTCTCAGCGTAATAGTAATCGCGCTGGAGGTTATATTGATGCTTTCATAGAGCAATGGGGACTGCCGCATATGAATGCGGTAGTCTTTTGTTTGTAATAAAAATGTAAATGTTTAACGGCGTACTTGAATTAATATTGCGTTTGTGATATGATACGCATATAAAAACATTATGGGAAAATATAATGAAAAATTACACTTTTCAGATATAATAGAATAACGATTTACGAAAGAGCGGGTGAAAAGTTTGGAAAAAGGAACAAATATCCTTTTATCTCTGATGCAGCTTAATATCGGCGGCGCGGAAACGCATGTTGTGGAGCTTGCTAAGGAACTCAAACGCAAAGGGTATAACGTCGTAGTGACGTCGAACGGCGGCGTGTATGTAAAGGAGCTTGAGGAAGCCGGAATAAAACATTACTGCGTTCCGCTTCAGAATAAGAAACCCTTGAATATGCTGAAATCAGCAAGGACTTTAAAGAAGATAATCAAAGAGGAAAATATTGACATAGTACATTCTCATGCGAGAATACCGTCGTTCATTCTCGGAAAGCTTCACAAAAAAATGAAATTCCCGTTTGTCACGACCGCGCACTGGGTATTCAATACAGGCTACGGACTTAAATACATCACCGACTGGGGTGAAAAAACAGTCGCCGTTTCCGAAGACATTAAGCAGTATCTTATGGACAATTATCATATTCCCGACGGAGATATAAACGTTACCATAAACGGAATCGACACGGAAAAATTTTCCCCGGATACCGACTGCTCCGATATTGCGGAGGAATTTGGAATCGGGAAAGACGATACCGTCATAACGTACGTAAGCCGCCTGGACGAGTCCCGAAGCCTTGTCGCCAAGCAGCTTATAGAGATTGTGCCGGACGTCGATTCACGGATAAAAAATCTGAAGGTTATCGTAGTCGGAGACGGAGACGATTTTGATAATGTAAAGGCTATGGCTGACAGCGTAAATTCCAATCTCGGCAGAGAAGCGGTAATACTTACGGGAGCCCGCACGGATATAAATAAGCTTATTGCGCCGTGCAGCCTTTTTGTCGGAGTAAGCCGCGCCGCTTTGGAAGCAATGGCTGCGCAGAAGCCTGTTATTATAGCGGGCAACGAGGGATATATAGGACTTTTCGATGAAACAAAGCTAAATGTGGGAATAGACACAAATTTTTGCTGCCGGGGCTGCGAGCGGTCGTCGGGAGAGCTTATACGGCGCGATATAACGGCGTTTTTCACCTTTGACGACGCGGAGCGCGAGTGGCTCGGCAAATACGGAAGGGAGCTTATAAAGAAGGACTATTCCGTAAGCCGCATGGCGGACGACAGTATAAAGGTTTACGACTGGGCGCTTCAAAAGAATAAGGAAATACTTATTTCAGGTTATTACGGCTTTAAAAACAGCGGCGACGACGCTCTCTTAAAGGCTATCATACAGGATTTAAAAATATACAGAGAAAGTCCGAATATCGTGGTTTTGAGCGCGAATCCGCGCGAGACGCAGGACGCCTACAGAGTAAAATCAATCAACAGACTTAATCCTTTCTCGATAATCAAGCATATGAAAAACGCGGATATGCTTATTTCCGGCGGCGGAACTCTCATTCAGGACAGGACAAGTACAAAATCACTGTGGTATTATCTTACCGTCATATCGCTTGCGCTGAGATATAATCTGAAGGTCATGCTGTATTCAAACGGTATCGGACCGCTTGAGAAGAAAAAAAATATTGAGAAAACAAAGCGTATACTTGACAAGGTTAATCTTATAACGCTGCGCGACGAACGCTCCTATGAAACCTTGCGGGAAATAGGCGTGGAGAATAAAAACGCGACGGTGACCGCCGACCCCGCTCTTGACCTCGATATAGCCGATGAAGAAAGAGGACGCGCAATTCTCACCGGAGAGGGAGTCCCGGAAAATATGAAGATTCTCGGTGTGTCGGTAAGAAAATGGCAGAATCTCGGTTCCGACTTTGAAAATACATTGGCGGCAATATGCGATTACGCGTACGAAAAATACGGTTATTATACAGTCCTGCTTCCTATGCAGTCAAGCAGGGATACGGCGGTTTTGCAGAACATAAGACGGAAAATGCGCAATCCGTCGTCAATTATAAAAAAGCGCTACAATGTTGAAGATATGCTCTCGCTGATGAAATGCTTCAATCTTTGTATCGGAATGAGGTTGCATACGCTAATATACGCGGCGATTAACGCCGTGCCGCTGATAGGACTTGTCTATGACCCTAAAATCACCAGCTTTATGGAATATACGCGTCAGCCGTACTACCTCAATGTAAATAACCTCAGCGCCGAGGAGCTGCGGAACGTACTTGACGAGTGCGTTAAGCATTATGCTAAGATACAGAGAGACCTCAGAGGAAATTACAATTTCCTCAAAACTCAGGCGCGTCTTAACGGCAAGTATGCCATCGAGCTTTATGAAAAAGGAAGTGTTGAGCTTGACTAAAAAGAAATCCGGACAGGGAATGCTTCTCACGGCGGGCTTTATGGCTATGGCGACGCTTTTATCGAAAGCTCTGGGACTTGTCAGAAACTCAATGCTTACCGCGTATTTCGGATCGGGCATGGAATCGGACGCGTTTCTGACCGCGTCAACGCTGCCGACGCTCTTGTTTGATATAGTAATCGGAGGCGTGATTTCAGCGTCGTTTATACCGGTATTCAACAGTATAATGTCAAAACGCGGCAAAGACGACGCGATGAGGTTTGTGAATAAATTTGTCACGCTTATATTATGCTTATCGGTTCTGATAATGATTTTCGGAATAATATTCCGCAGCCCGCTCGTTACAATGCAGGCTCCAAACTACGGCGCGGAAAAACATCTTTTGGCGGCGCGCCTGACCGCTATCATGTTCCCAATGATAATTTTCACCGGATTGGCGTTCTCGTTCGTGGGACTTTTGCAGTCGTTCGGCGAGTACAAGATACCGTCGCTTATAAGCCTTGTCTCAAATTTGGCGATAATACTCTACTACGTGTTATTCGGCAAGAAATTCGG